>DATITS010000251.1:0-21694 GCA_035467535.1 Desulfobacterales bacterium | reverse complement strand
TGGGCCGCATCCAGGGGCCACGGGGTGACGTGCACCCGCTTGCATGCGAACGACCCCCTGCCGCCGCTCACGGAAGTGGACATGCTCGTGATCATGGGCGGGCCGATGAATGTGGACGAGGAGCTGAAATACCCCTGGCTTGCAGCGGAAAAGCGCTTCATCGCCGAAGCCATCTCTCTAGGCAGGCCCATTCTGGGGGTCTGTCTGGGAGCACAGCTCCTGGCCACCGTGATGGGGGCCCGCGTGTACCCGAATGTGGACCGCGAGATCGGCTGGTTCGATATTTTCCGGACCAATGCGGCGGAGCGGTGCGGGCTGGCGGGGTTCCTGCCGGAAAAGGCGGAAGTGTTTCACTGGCATGGGGATACGTTCGACATGCCGGCCGGCGCCGTGCACCTGGCGCGCAGCGCCGGATGCGAACATCAGGCGTTCGTGGCACAAGGGCGGATCGTGGGACTGCAGTTTCACCTGGAAGTGACCGCGGACGGCGCGGGCCGGTTGGTGCAGAACTGCCGGCAGGACCTGGAGACACCCGGAAGATTTGTCCAGGACCCGGCCGCAATCCTGTCGGATGAGCACCGCTTCGGGCAGGCCCATGCGCTGCTGGTTGCCCTGCTCGATCGGCTCAGCGGTTCAGCGCCAAACGCCCTTCACCGCTGAGCAGAGACAGCCCCGCCACTCACACCCGTTCCAGCATTTCGACGGGCATGTAATAGGACTCCGCAGCGGAGTAGTTGTTGACGCTCGAGAGACTGTCGGACAGGGCGTTCTGAACCCGGTCCAGCACCGTGCAGCGGTCCATGCAGTCCGGAAACTTCGCATAGGTGCTGCAGTTTCTGCAAGGACTTTGCACCAGATACCCGATTTCATAATCGAACTTCTGATTCAATGCTCTGCTGTGTCTCATGGCCTCACCTTGTCGTGTTGCATGTGCGTCGTTGGCTTTGGTGTCTCTGACCTGAATGGGATATCGTCCTCTGGGCGCCTCAACTTTAGTTGTTGGTTTCCTACAGAACCATACAACTATCATGCCATCTCTGCTGAAATTATATAAACTATTTTATTTCAATTAGTTATAAAATAACAGGAAAGGTTACGGGAGCGGGCTTGAAACAAATATGTACGCGCAATGTCAAAAAAATGTCAGTGCAGCCCATGGCGTCAGGAGATGGCGGAGGGGCATTGCATCACGTCGGTCGGCCGGCATTGGCTCGGGATGCGGCAGAGACGCTCTTGCCGGCAGCTCCCTTTGCCGGTACACCGGCACGGGTCTTCTGTTCGCGCCGGATCATGCACAGGCCCGTCGCGATCATCATCAGGTGGGTCGCAAAAAAATAAAAAAGCGTACCCTCGGCCGAATACGCCCCGATCACGGCCAAAAGGACGGCCGACCAGAATAATAGTTTCAGTTTCATACCCCCGCCCTCTCCCCAGAACCCGGTTAATCCTTTTGAACAATTTAATTTTTTTGAGTTTCGTGCTTCGGATTTCGAATTTGGCTCCGGCTTGTCCGGGTCAAGGGAGATATCGGCCGTTCAGCTGGAAGTCTTGAGCACGGAGCGTGCGGCTCAGAACGCAATGAAGTCGTCAAGTTTTCGGAACAAGCGGCCGATATAGCAATGGGAACCGCCATTTCGATCCAGCGGCCGCAGGGAGGAACCGATGAAGAAGCCTTTAGTTTCATTCGTCAAGGAACTCAGAACGAGCAGGAAAATCTTCACGTTTGACGAGGCGTCCATCAAGCAGGCGGTGGTCCTGAGACTGCTGTCCCTTCTGGAATGGGACATTTTCAACGTCGAGGAGATATGCCCGGATTTTTCATCCGACGGCTCCACGGTATCGTTTGCCCTGCGCATCGACCACGCCGGCAAGGTGCTGATCGACGTGAAGCGGGATCAAGAGGACGCGGACGGCTTTCACCAACAACTCGTTGACCTGGCTGCCCGGGAGGCGTTCGAGCTCTGCGTGCACACCGACGGCCCGCGCTGGTGGTTCTACCTGCCATCGGCAAAGGGGGGGCTGAGCCAGAAGCGCTGCCATGTCATCGACCTCATCGAACAGAAACCGGAGGATGCCGCCGCCGACCTGATGGCATTCCTGAGCCGGGAAAGGGTGGCCGGCGGAGGTCATCTCGAAGCGGCCACGGCCGCGCATCAAAGCCAAAAACGGAAAATGGCGACCGAGTTCCTGCCCGCGGCATGGAACAAGGTGCTGGCGGGGCCGAATAAAATACTGGTGGAAATCCTGAGCGACGCCACGGAAAAACTCTGCGGCTGCAAGGCCGATCCGGGAGTGGTCGAGGGGTTCATCCGCCAGCATGTCGCGCAGTGGCTTCTGAGCGACACCGCCCGCGACCGCGAGTCACTCCGGCGCCCGGAGGGGGACATCCCGCCCGCCGGCTCACCCGCGCACCCGGACAAGAGCTCCGACATCAAGGGCAAGAAGCCCGAATTCTTCGCGGACAAATCCATCAACTCTTTCACCTTCCAAGGCAACACCTTCCCGGTCAAATCCTGGGAGCAGATGCTGACGACCCTGTGCAACCACTTCGCCGCGACCCACTCTCAGCAGTTCGAGAAGGTCCTGTGGATGTACGACGATCAGCAACCCTGCTTTTCGCGTTACTCCGACCAGCTGCGGATCCCGGAGAAGGTCCGCAAAACGAACATCTACGTGGAAACCAAACTGGCGCCCGAGGAGATCGTCAAAACCGTAGGCGACCTGCTGACGGAGTTCGGGCACGGGCATGAGGAGTTGGTGATCACAACACAATAAAGGGGTCCAGGGGTCGGGGGTCCTCCAAGGGTTCAAGGCCGAGCCGTCCCATTGACTCCTTTTGAACCCCCTTGTCCGTCAACCCGTTGGCCGAATCCTGCTTTTTTGCACTTGAACCCTCGACCCCTTGACCCCTGGAACCCTGTTTTCTCTTGACAAAAGGCGGCCGAGCGTCGCAAACAAACGCTCATGGCCGAGACCTACCTGTTTTACGACATCGAGACCACGGGCCTGAACCGGGCGTTCGACCAGGTCCTGGAATTCGCCGCCATCCGCACCGATTCCGATCTCAACGAACTCGACCGATTCACGACGACGATCCGCCTGCGCCCGGACGTGATCCCGTCGCCAGCGGCCATCCTCGTCAACCGCCTCCGGCCGGAGACCGGCCGGGGCCGCTGCGAAGTCGACGCCCTGCGGGAGATCCACGCTCAACTGAACCGGCCGGAGACGACCAGCATCGGCTACAACTCCATCGGCTTCGACGACGAGTTCCTGCGCTTCTCGTTCCACCGCAACCTGCTGCCGCCCTACACCCACCAGTTTGCCAACGGCTGCCGCCGGATGGACCTGCTGCCCGTCACCATCATGTACTGGCTCTACCGGCGCGGGCCGCTGCAGTGGCCGGACGTAAACGGCAAGGCCTCCCTGAAGCTCGAGGAGATCGGGGCCGCCAACGGTCTTTTCACCGGCCAGGCCCACGATGCGCTGTCGGACGTGGAGGCGTCGCTGAGGCTGGCACGCCTGCTTTCCCGGGAAACGGACATGTGGCGCCGCCTCGACGACGGCTTCCGCAAGGAGATCGACGCCCGGCGGTCGGAGGAGTTGCCCGTCGCGTTCACGACCGCCGCGGGAGACCACAAATGGGGCGTGCTGGTGAGCAGCGAGTTCGGAACCCGTCAGCGCTTCCAGGCCCCGGTGGTCTGCCTCGGCTATTCGGCCCCCTACCCCAAGCAGTCCCTGTGGCTGCGCCTCGATCTGCCGAACCTGAGGCTCGTAACGGAGCCGACCGTCGCCGAGAGCACCCGGGTAACGCGCAAGCGGTTCGGTGAGCCCGGGTTCCTGCTGCCGCCCACGGACCGCACCCTCGAGTCGATCGGCAGCGAACGCCGCCAGCACGTGCAGGAAAACCTGCGCTGGCTCGAATCGCACGAGGGGGAGTTTCTGCAGATCAGCGCCTATCACCGCAATTTCCGCTACGCGTTCATCCCCGACCTGGATGCGGACGCGAGCCTCTACCAGACGGGTTTCCTGCCGCGCGCCGACGAGGCCCTGTGCCGCGCCTTTCACGCCGCGGCCTTTGACGAAAAAGTGAAAATTGCGGCCCGATTTTCCAACCCCGAGGCCCGCATCCTGGCCGAGCGCATCCTGTTCCGCAACTATGACAACCCGCTCCCGCCGCATCTGACCCGGGCGCGCGACGCCTTCCAGCGGCGCATCTGCCGGAAGGAGGCCCTGACGGACTATACCGGCAACCGCCGCACCACCCCGCAGAGCGCCCTGGCGGAAATCAGCGAGCTCAGGCGGTCCGCGGGGTTGGGCGACGCGGAGCGCCGCCTGCTCGACGATCTGCAGGAGCACATCCTCCGGCACTTCCCGTGCGGCGCACCGGCACAGCAGCTGTCGCTCCTGTGAGCGATGACGCCCATCGGAGCCAACACTCGACGGAGCCTGCGCCGTACCGCTCCGGAACGATTACCGAGGAGCGCCCATGCCAAGTTCAGAGGCCTTGCTGACCGCCCGGCTGCAGCTCCGCCGCCAGTGGCGCCTGGCCGGGCTCTGGGGGGTGCTGTTCACCGTCGGCGCGTTCTTACTGCTGCTCGAACACGGGGGGCTTTCCGCCGCGCTGCAGGGGGGTTTGCAAACCGCCGCCGTCATGGTGTATGGATGGACGCGCTGGGGCCGTGCGCTTGAGTTGAACCATCCCCCGCAGGAGGAGCGGCTGCGGCCGTCGCTGGGAGCCGCCAACGGGCTGACCCTGCTGCGGGGAGGCCTGATCGCCGTTCTGGCCGGATTTCTCTTCCAGCCGGCGCTCGCCGGCGGGAGCCTCGCGGGCTGGGTCGTCTGGACGCCGGCAGCCCTTTACATCACGGCCGCCGCTCTTGATGGCGCGGACGGATTCCTCGCGCGGGTGACCGGCAGCGAAACGCGCCTGGGGGAGCACCTCGACACCGAAATCGACGCGCTCGGCCTCTTGATCGCCGCGACCCTGGTCGTTTGGACCGGCAAGGCGCCGGCCGCTTATCTTTGCGTCGGCCTGGGGTATTATGCGTTGAAGGCCGCGGTGGGGGCCCGGCGGAAAGCCGGCCGCCCCATCGTCCCGGTCCAGCCCCGGGCCGCAGCCCGCCTGGTGGCCGGCTGCGAAATGGGTTTCGCAGGGGCGGCACTGCTGCCGTTTTTCGAGCCGGCGGCCACACGACCGGTGGCGCTCATCATGACCGCGGCCCTGCTGGCCGGGTTCGCCCGGGATTGGCTGGTTGTCTGCGGCCATGCGGCAGCCGATGGCCGGCTCCTGATCCGCAGGCTTGAGCGCGTCGACCGCGCGACCGCGCGATTCCTGCCTATCGCTCTGCGGGCGGCGACGGTTGCCGGCATCGTCGCGCTGTTGGGCCGCAGCGAGGCCGGTGAAGGCGTGGCCGCCCTTTCCACTGCCGTGTGCGCACTGCTTGCGACGTGCGCGGCCCTGCTCGCTTTCGGCGTCATGACTCGGATAGCGGGCCTGGCCGCCTGTGTAGCGGCCGCCGGCGCGATGGCCGACCCGATCTCCGGTGTCGCGTGGCAGGTCGTGTTGGGTTGCGGCGTTGCCCTTGTTATGACCGGTGCGGGCGCTCTGAAGCTCTGGCAGCCGGAGGACCGCCTCTTCTTGAAGCGGCTCGGGGGCCACGCGCCGCCTGCGCCCTGATGCTGCACTCTCATGAACAGCGACATGCTCGAAGACCTTCACACCACCATCGGCCGTCGGGACCCCATCCGCTCGCTTACGGACCTCGGCGCCGGCCTGGCCGACGCGGCGCGCTTCCGGGTAAAGCATGGAAGGCCGTTCGTAGTGTTGAGCTATGCCCAGAGCGTCGACGGCAGCATCGCCGGCCGCAACCGGGAGCGGATCCGGCTGAGCAGCCCCGAGTCCATGGCGCTCACGCATGAGATCCGCGCGCTCTGCGACGGCATCCTGATCGGTATCGGCACCCTGCTCTCCGACGATCCGCAGCTGACCGTCACGCATGCCCGCGGCCCGCACCCGCAGCCTGTCGTCCTGGACACGTACCTGCGAACCCCCCCGGCCGCACGCCTGGTGCGACGCCCGGACACCCGGCCGTGGATCCTCCACAAACCCGGTCTGCCGGAATCGCGGGTGCAGGTATTGCAGGCGGCCGGAGCGGAGCCGCTGCCCTGCAGCGCCGGAGCCGACGGGTGGATCGATCTGGTGTCGGCCTTGGCGCTGCTCGCGGACAGGCAGGTCAACCGCCTCATGGTGGAAGGCGGGGCGCGCGTGATCACGAGCTTCATCCGGCAACAGGTCGCCGACCTGTTCATCATCACCATCAGCCCCCAGTTCGTCGGCGGCCTGCCCGTTCTCGACGCCGATGCCGCCGGGGGCGCTGTCCGCCTGCAACTCGAAGAGGCGTTCTATCAGACCATGGGGCGGGACCTCATTCTGTGGGCACGCCCCGGGTGGGCCCCGGCATGAAGCGCATCAGCGTCGTCTTCCAATCCCCGTTTCACGTCACGGTCGCAGCCGACGAAGTTCCGGAGCCGGGAGCGGGCGAAGCTCTCGTCCAGGTCGGCCTTTCGGCGGTCAGCGCCGGAACCGAGCTTCTGGCCTACCGTGGGCAGCTGCCCGCGGACATGCCCCTGGATGCCACCCTGCCCGCGCTCACCGGGGCACCCCGATTCCCGCTGCGCTACGGGTATGCCGCGGCCGGCAGGGTGGCGGCCGTGGGGCAGGAGGTGGACCCGGTCTGGCGCGGCCGCCGCGTCTTCTGTTTTCACCCGCACGCCAGCCATCTCGTGGCCGCCCCCGCCGAACTCATCCCGATTCCGGACGACGTGGACACGCGCGACGCCGTCTTCCTCGCCACCATGGAAACCGCCGTGACCTTGGCGCTGGACGGGCAGCCGGCCATCGGCGAGCGCGTCGTGGTCTTCGGCCAGGGCGTCGTGGGCCTGCTCGCCACCGCGCTGCTCTCCCGCTACCCGCTGAAACATCTCTTCGGCGTCGACCCGTTTCCGCGGCGCCGCGACGCGGCGCTCTCGGCCGGCGCCCACGCGGTCTTCGACACGGCCGACCCGGACGCCTTGAACGACCGGCTGCAGGAGGATTCCGGCGGAGCCATGGCCGACCTCGTGTTCGAACTTTCAGGCACGCCGCAGACGCTCGATGCGGCCATCGCAACCGCCGGGTTTGGCTCCCGCATCATCATCGGCTCCTGGTACGGCACGCAACCGGTCACCGTGAACCTGGGCGGAAAATTCCACCGCAGCCGCATCCGCCTGATCAGCAGCCAGGTGAGCAGCCTGCCCCACGAGTTCCTCGCGCGCTGGACAACCGCCCGGCGGCTGGCGACCGCCTGGGACATGATCCGCTGCGTGAAACCGTCCCGCTTCATCACCCACGAATTTCCCGTCGAAAAAGCCGCCGAGGCCTACGCCCTTCTCGACCAGAGGCCTGCGGAGACCACCCAGGTGGTATTGACCTACACCGGGTGAATGATAGCGGAAAATTAACGACTCAGGGCGATAGACTGAAGGCTGAAGACTGAAGGCTTTTAGAGACAAACCCTGTCTGATCACACAAAGCTTTAGACTTCAGCCTTCAGCCTAAACGCCTGAGTGACACGGAGATCACCGCCATGTACACCGTAGCCGTACAGCAGGAGCTCATCGCCCAGCATTTCCTCATCGGCGGCGATTTCGGCCCGGAGAACCAGCCGCACTCCCACCACTACCGGGTGGAGGTCCGCCTGACCGGCCGCAGCCTGGACTCCCATGGGTTCCTCGTAGATATCGACGAGGTTGCCGCTCTCCTCGCCGGATTGATCGAGACCTACCGGGACAAGAGCCTGAATCACCTGCCCGAGTTCCAGGGCCTCAACCCGAGCCTCGAGCACCTGTGCCGGATCATCTGCCGCCGCCTGGCCGAGGGGCTGCAACGCCGCAACCTTGCCACCGTCACCGTGGCGATCCGGGAAAGCGATGTGGCCTGGGCCGCCTTTACCGAAGAGCTGGCATGACCCTTGCGCTGCTCCTATACGGCCGCCTGGACACCCTGACCGGCGGTTTCCTGTACGACCGCTACCTGGTCGAGGCCCTGCAGCGCCGGGGGCACCGGGTCGAGGTGATCGGCCTGCCCTGGCGGCGCTATGGGGCCTGCCTCCTCGATAACTTCTCGCGCACGCTGTGCGACCGGCTGCGCCGTGGTCCCTGGGAACTCATCCTGCAGGACGAACTCGTCCATCCGTCCCTCTTCCGGCTCAACCGCCGAATCCGACGCCGGGGCGGGCCTCCCACCGCGAGCATCGTCCACCAGGTTCTCTGCCGCCAGCCCCGCAGCCGGAGCGTCAACCTCGCTTACCGGCATGTGGAGCGCGGTTATCTTCAAACAGTGGATGCCTTCATCTTCAACAGCGCCGCCACCCGCGACCAGGTCCGGCAACTGGTCGGGGAAACTCGGCCGCATTGCGTGGTGCGCCCCGCCGGAAGCCGCCTCGGGGTGTTATCCTCCCCGGGGCCCATCGCCGAGAGAAGCCGCCGGCGCGGCCCCCTCGAGCTGCTGTTCGTCGGCCACCTGTCGCCCGTCAAGGGGCTGGCCGCGCTCCTCGCCGCCCTGGCGCGCGTCCCGCGGGACATCTGGCGGCTCACCCTCGTGGGCGACATGCTCCCAGACCGGCGCGGCGTGCGTCCCGCGCGCGCCGTCATCGCCGGCCATGGGTTGGAAAAGCAGGTGACTTTCCGGGGACGCCTGGACGGCGACGAGCTGAAAGCGGTCTACTCCCGCAGCCACGTGTTCGCCATGCCCTTTGCCCACGAGGGCTTCGGCATCGCGGCCCTCGAAGCCATGGGCTTCGGCCTGCCGGTCATCGGGTCCAGCGCGGGCGGGGTCAGGGAGTTCGTGCGCCACGGCGAGAACGGGTTCCTGGTCGCGCCCGGGGACCACGCATCGGTGCGAAGGCAGATCGAAGACCTGCACCGCGACCGCAACCGGCTGATCGCTATGGGGACAGCCGCCTTCAACACCGGCCGCACCTGGCCCTCCTGGGAGCAGACCATGGAGCCGGCCTGCGTATTTCTTGAAAAGCTGATGGCTTTGTAAATAGACACAATGGACGCGACCCGCCCCGACCGCCTCCGCATCCCTCTCGGTCAGCCGCTCACGCTTCTGGCCGCCCTGGCTTATCTGAACGCTGTCCTGAACATGGACGCGGCGCTCCCGGGGCAGCCCTGGGTCTCTTTTCTGCGGCTTTCGCCGGAGCTCCTATTGCTGGCCATCGCAATGGGCCTGCGGGTGCGTCGGGACACGCGTTTCCGACCGGCGCGCTATGCTCCCGTCGCGGCGGCCGTCATCTTTCTTGGGCTCTTCCGCCTGGCGGACGCCCTGGTGCCGACGGTCTTCAACCGGCCGTTCAATCTCTACCTGGACGCCCGGCATCTGCCGGACCTGCTGCGCTTCGGCTGGATGCTGCTTTCCCCCGCGGTTTTCGCCATGGCCCTGGCGGGGTTTGCCCTGGCCCTGCCGAGCATGGCCTGGGGGGTGCTCCGCTCTCTCAAAATCCTGCACGGCGGTTTAGCCGCGACCGGTCGAAAGCCATTGCTATCGTGCCTGGCAGCGGGGCTGATCGCCGCCGGGGCCTGGTCGGGCATCCGCCCTCACGACCCGCCGGCCTGGCTTGGGTCGGCCGCCCTGCCCCGGCTGGCCGAAGAGATACGAGCCATCCTGGATCTCGACGGCATCCGTCGGCGGGATCAGGCCGCAATCGATGCGGCCATCGAACGCTCCCGGGGCACCCCCACGAACTTGAACGCCCTGAACCGCACCCCGGTGTTTTTCTTCGTGGTCGAATCCTACGGGCAGACCGTGTTCTCCGAGCCGGATCACGCCGCGCGGGTGGCGCCCGTGGTCAAGGCCGTCGAAACCGACCTGCGGTCCGCCGGGTTCGGGATGTGCTCGGCCTACCTGGCCTCCCCGACCTTCGGCGGCACCTCCTGGCTCGCTCACGGCACCCTGGCAAGCGGAGTGCGCCTGGACAGCCAGACCCGGCACGATCTGCTGCTCGGCTCGGACCTGACACCGCTGGCCGAGTACTTCAACCGGGCCGGCTACCGCACCGTTTGCGCCATGCCCGGGACCCTCTGGCCGTCACCGGCCGGCAAGTTCTTCCGGTTCCAGCGGACCTACAACGCCGCGGATTTCGCCTACAAGGGGCCCGATTTCGCCTGGGCCCCCATGCCAGACCAGTACGTCCTCGGCTGGATCTACCGGCAGGAGATTCAACATGCCTCCGCCCCGCTGTGGGTCGAGTTCATCCTGGTCAGCAGCCATGCCGCCTTCGACGTGCAAGCCCCTTACGTCGGGGACTGGCAGCGCCTCGGCGACGGCTCCCTTTTCCACTCCCTGCCGGCGCTGACCTTTCCGGGCGCCTGGTCCGACCCGTCCAAGCTCGCCGAGGCCTACAGCGCCGCTGTGGCCTACGAGTTCACGGTGTTGAGCGGGTTCATTCGGGGCTTTCTCGCCGGCAACGAACTCGTGGTGATCATGGGCGATCACCAGCCCTGCGCCCCGGTGAGGGGAACGAGCGCTTCCTGGTCCGTCCCGGTGCACGTGATCAGCCGGAACCCGGATGCGATCCGAAAGTTCGTGCAGCGAGGATACACGGAAGGGTTGATCCCCGGCCAGGCGCCGCCGCACCCCGGCATGGAAACCTTTTTCTGGAATTTTTTGGAGGATTTCAGCGAACCGGACCCCGGCGCAAAACCCGCAGCTTCAAACTGAGAGTCGCCAAGGTTGATGGACTCGTAAAAAGTCATCATAACCGATGGCTTTGTAAAAGACCCAAGTTCAAGGCGCGCGAGTCCCGCGGAGTGAGGCGTACGCTCAGTACGCCGCAGCGACCGCGGGATGAAGCGCAACGCCGAAATTGGGTCTTTTACGATGCCATCAAGGTTATCTCAATTCGATTTCCCTGAACGGTATCCCCAGCGCCCGGGCCGTCGCCTTGAGGTCCTCCTCCAGGCTGCGCGTGGTCCCGTCCGGCTGCTTGACCGGTATCGTCTTGTCGGCCACCACATGAATCTGGATTTTACGGGGATCGAGCAACTGCAGGGCGAGCCCCTTCAACTCCTCCCCGGTGGCGGCAAAATAACTCTCCTGGATTCTGCCCAACGTGTCGAGCGGCTCCCCACGCAGGGCGTAGCGGCTGTAGGCCTGGACCAACTCCGCCTTGGTGTCCACGTTGAACACGAAGCTGTTCAAGGTGTCCAGGCGTTTGAGTTCCAGTTCGCGGCCGGGTATCCCCTGGTGCAGGGAGTTCATGATAGTGACCGTCTCAAGGATGGCCTCTCCGGCCTTGTCCCCCTTGCAGCCGATGATCCCGACGAGAAGGCCCGCCTGCCATTTGGCCGTTTGATAAAACCCCGCGGAGTAGACGTAACCAAGGTCGTCCCGCAGCCGGGTGTACATGAGGGAGTCGCTGCCGCCGAAGACACTCATCATCAAGTTCGATTTCCAGTGCCGCGGGTCTGCCCGCGTGATGCCGGGCAGCAGGGCGACGACATTGGACTGCACTTGTCCGGACTTGTGGATCAGGGTCAGCACCGGCGGAGTGGGAGATGGTTGGGCGAAGTGCCGCCGGGGTGCTCCCCCCGCGGGCAGGCCGCCGATGAAACGGCCCAGGCTCTCGCGGACCTGAGCGGGTTGAATGTCCCCTGAAACCGCCACCACCATGTCGGCGGGAACAAAATGGGAAGAGAGGAAGTGCTGCAGGTCATCGCGGGTGATGCTCGGAATGACCCGGATCGCCGCCAGCGGGTCCCGGCCGTACGGGTGGCCTTTGAAATGCCAGATCATGCTCTCCCGCATGGCCACGGCTTGGGCGTCTTCACCCTGCCGGCCCAGATCGGCCAGCTCCTGTTCCTTGGCCACCTCGAGCACCTTGGCGTCGAAGCGCGGACGCGTGAGCACCTCCTGCAGAATCCCGAGCCCTTTCTCCCAGTCGGCAGACATCACGGAGAGCCTGATGGCGGTCTCTTCCAGCCCGATGTCGACACCCATTTTGATGGCGTTGTCATCCAGCAGCACGGCCAGCTCGACCGGCGAGCGGCTCTCGGTTCCACCCCGGATGATCGTGGTGTCAAGAAGGTCCGCCAGGCCCGCCTTGGAATCCTGCAGATCGACGGCGCCGGCTTTGACGTAGACCGTCATGTCGATCAGCGGCAGCTCGTGGTCCGGCAGAAAAAACACCTTGGCCCCCCCGATCGCCATATGAACGGCTTCAGGGTAATCGACACGCTGCGGGTGGCGGGCGAAGGAGAGGGGATGCTTCCATCCGGCCGGGGTCGGGTAAATCGAGTGGTTCTGAAGCGAACCCTTGAAAAGCTCGCGCCCCGCGGCGGCGCCGCCGCTTATAGAGCGGACCTCCGCATAGGCTTCGGGCGGACGGCTCGCAGCACCGCCCGGGATCACAAACGCCGTGGTTTGGTTCTCGGGCCGCGCATACTGCCGGGCGACCCGGCGGATATTCTCCGGGGTGATCGCGTCCATCTTGCCCAGGTAGTCGTTGAGATAACGCCACCCGGCCTGCACCTCGAGCGTCGCCAGGGTCCCGGCAACGCTTTCGTTGCTGCGCAGCCGATCGATGAAGTCGCGCCGGTTGAGCTTCTTCAGGCGCTCGAGCTCCTGCGGGGCGACCAGCTCCGTCTTGAGTTTTTCCAACTCGGCGAGCAGCGCTTTTTCCAGGGAGTCGCACGCCGCAAGATAGGCGGCCCGCTTTTCGTCGTCGGCCGCCCCCGGCCTTTTCAATTGATCGGGCTCGTTGGGGGAGCCGCCCATGACGAGCATGCCGGCGTAGCGGTTGTCGGGGTTCCCCGCCCAGGCCTCGACCGCCAGACCCTGCTCGACAATGTTCTGAGTCATCCGGGCGCTGCGCCCCTGGCTCAGGACCATGGTAAGCGCGTCCAGGGCGAAGAAGTCGGGGGTGTTGATGCGCGCCCCGTGGAAGCCGATGCGCACGATGGGGGTGCGCGCGCCTTCGAGGAAACGCACGCTCTTGCGCGGCCCCTGCTGGGGCGGCTCCGCCGTGACCGTCTCGGGGGCCCGTTCTCCGGTTGGATAGCGCTCGAAGTAAATTTCCGCCAGCCGCCGGGCTTCGGCCAGGGTGACGTCGCCTGCCAGAACGCAGACGGCATTAGCGGGGTTGTAGTACTTTGTGTGGAATTCCATCGCATCCCGGGTGCTGAAGCGCTCCATGTCGGATTTCCAGCCGATGACGGGGTTGCGGTACGGATGGGCGGTGTAGGCCGTTGCATTCAGGTCGAGCCAGGCGGCACCCTCCGGTTTGTTCACGTAGCGGAAGGCCCATTCGCGCTGTACGACCTCCTTTTCAACGTAGAATTCGCGCCAGGACGGTTCGAAGAGCTGTTCACTGACAATCGAAAACCACTGTTCGATCATGTCGGATGGCACGGAGGCGATATACTGGGTCTGGTCCTGGGAGGTGAAGGCGTTTACGCCAACCGCGCCGTTCTTGCCGAGTTGGGAAGAGAAGACCTGGGGGATGTAGAGTTTCTGCGCTTCCAGCCGCAGCTGCTCCATTTCCGCGAGTTTTTCCTGAATCACCTTCGAATCGGGGCTGCGTTTGGCCTGTTCGTCTTTGACCACGCCGTAAGCCGCATCGATGCGGGCCTGAAGCGTTGCATCCTTCTGGTAGTCGGTCGACCCGAAGTTCTGGGTGCCCTTGAACATCATATGCTCGAGCATGTGGGCAATCCCGGTTTTCCCGCGTTCCTCCAAGGCGGAGCCGGCCCGGATCGCCAGGCGGGCCGCCACCTGGGGGGTGGCCGGCCGCTCCACGACGAGAAACAGCATCCCGTTTTTCAGCGTGAACTCCTTGACGTCCAGCTGCAGTTTGGCGCTGGTTTCAGACGCGTTTGACGCCCCGGCGCCGATAAGCGCCGCAACCAGAAAAACCATGCTGAATTTCATGAACCGCATCGCTCTTGTTCCTCCATGGTGAAAATAAAGCCGTATTGATTCTAATGGTGGAGAACCTAGGGCCGTTGTTGGTGGTTTGCAAGTCTTTAATTGTTTCCCTGCCGCAGGCAGGGAAACAAATTTGGGGGGGTGCTGTCAGGACGCAGCTTCGACGTCACGCGTCGAAGGTATGCTCAGCGCTCCGGCCAGGCATTTATGACTTGACATCCTGATGCAAGATAAAATATGGTTTGTATAAGGACATAACAACATAACATTTACTTCGGACTCTCTTATGGAAATAGCCGCACTCGTCGCAATTTTGCTTCTGGCGCTCATCGTATTCGGGGTTCATATTTACTTGGCGCTGGGCATCTGCGGAGCGCTGGGTCTGTTGTTGACCCGGGGGGTGAACGCGCTCGCCCTCCTCCCGACGTCCTTCTTCGGTCAGCTCAACAGCTTCGAGATGATCGCATTGCCCCTGTTCATTCTCATGGGCCACGTGCTGGCGAAAACACCCATCGGCCGCGACTTGTTCTTTGCCGCGTCGCGCTGGTTGAGCTGGCTGCCCGGCGGACTGGCCATCGCGTCCATCGGCGCCTGCACGGTTTTCGGCGCGGTCAGCGGGGTCAGCATCGCCGGGGTCGCTGCCGTCGGCGGGCTGGCGGTTCCGGAGATGGTCAACCGGGGCTACAGCCGCAGCCTGGCCTCCGGGTCGGTGGTAACCGCCGGTGCCTTGGCCATGCTCATCCCGCCCAGCGTCCCGTTCATCATCTACAGCGCGGTCACCGGGGACTCCGTGGCCAAATTGTTTATCGGCGGAATTGTTCCCGGCCTGGTCCTGGCCTTTTTGCTCAGTCTTTTCGTCCTGTTGCGGGTGCTGATCCGGCCTCATGAGGCGCCCGCCGGCGCCGACATGCGGTTCAGCCTACGGGAGCGGTTCGCCAGCCTGAAGCGGGTCTGGCATGCCGGCCTGCTGATCGTGCTGGTGCTGGGATCGATTTATTCAGGCGTGGCAACACCCACGGAGGCATCGGCCGTGGGCGCGGCCGGGGCCTTCCTGATCGCCGGGTTCGCCTACCGGATTCTGACGGTCCAAAGCATCCTGAACATGCTGAAGGAAAGCCTGAGGGTCAGTGCTGCCATTTTGATCATCATGGCCTGCGCCAAGATTTTCGGAGACTTCCTGAACATGGTGCGGGTGCCGCAGATGCTGTCGGAGTTTCTGCTGGGGCTTCAAGTGCCGCCCGTCGTGATTCTGCTGATCATCATGGCGCTGCTGATCGTGCTGGGCATGTTCGTCGACGCGGTCTCCCTGATTGTCGTCACGACGCCCATCCTGATACCCTTGATCGAGGGGCTGGGGTACGACTCCCTGTGGTACGGCATCATTTTGGTCATGAACCTCGAACTGGCCGTGGTCACCCCGCCGGTCGGGCTCAACCTATACACCTTGCGGGGCGTTTGCCCGTTTCTGTCGATCGAGGAGATCATTCGCGCCTCCATCCCGTTTGTCATGATTCAATTCGTTGGGTTGTTGATCTTTGTCCTGTTTCCCGGCATTGCGCTGTGGCTTCCAGGACTCCTTCAATAAGGCGGTTACGATGGACCACGGACACGCATTGAGGCGTCTTTTCTCAGACGGGCGAATCCTGCCCAGCCTGGGGGTCTATGACGCCCTTTCCGCCCGCGTCGCCTGCCACCTCGGGGCGCCGTCGGTCTACGTCACCGGGTTCGGCGCCGCCGCGGCCCGGTTGGGTGTGCCGGACATCGGACTGATGTCCATGAGTGAAATGGTGGAGCACCTCCGCTGCATCGCCGGGGCCGTGAGTTGTCCGGTCATTGCCGACGCAGACACCGGCTACGGCGGACCGGCCAATGTGCAGCGCACCGTCAGGGAATACGAGGCGGCCGGGGCGGATGTGATTCAACTGGAGGACCAGGAATGGCCCAAACGCTGCGGCCACATGGAGGGCAAGCGTCTCGTTCCGGCCGAAGCAATGGTTCAACGGATCCAGGTAGCGGTGGCGGCCCGCAAGAACCCGGACGTTCTCATCATGGCGCGAACCGACGCCATCGCCGTCGAAGGATTTGACGCCGCTGTCCGGCGGGCCCTGGCCTACCAGGAAGCCGGGGCGGACATCTTGTTCGTTGAAGCGCCGAGGAGCGAAGCGGACATGGCCCGCATCCCGCAACTGCTGGACCGGCCCTGCCTGGCCAACATGGTGGAAGGCGGCAAGACGCCGTTCAAAACGGTGTCCGAGTTGAAGGAAATGGGATACGCCATCGCCTTGTTTCCCATATCCACTTTACTGGCGTCGGCGATGGCCGTTCGCAAGGTGGTTGAAGCCATTCTGCGGGACGGCAGCACACACTCCCTGTCCGGGGAGATCATGACCTTCGGGCAGTTCAACGAGTTGATCGGCTTGGAGACGTTTTTTCAACTGATGGATGGAGCACCCATGCCCAACCAAGGAGGAAAACGATGAAGCAGACAAAGCGAGAGCAAAAGGGTTTCAGTCGGCGCGATTTTCTGAAAACCGCCGGCATCGGTTGTGGGGCCGTGGCCGTCAGCGGGCCCATGGTGTTTGTGGCGCGCGATGCCCATGCGTTGGACACGCACACCGGCACCACCTATCTGACCCCCGCCTACAAAGACCTGATGTGGGGGATCAACAAGTTCAATGAAATTTTGAAGCAAAAAAGCCAGGGCGTTTTCAACATCGACTTCCACGATTCCGGAACCCTGGTCAAAGCGGACGAACAGGTCTCCGCGCTGCGGGCCGGCACCATCCAGTACATGTTTCACACGTCCAGCTACATCACGCGGTCATTCAAGATCCTGGGTATCACCGGACTTCCCAGCCTGGTCGAAGATCTGTATGAACACGGCGACCGCATGAAGATGGAATCCCCCCTGTGGAAACTGATGAACGACAGCCTGGCCAAAGACAATATTTTCATGCTCACCCAGGGCGGCGGTGTGCTCGAACCCGAGTACATCTGGAGCGGAAACAACAAAAAAATCAGCTCGTTGAAAGACCTCCAGGGCAAGAAAATCCGCGTGGTCGGCTACGAGGCGACTGAGGCACTCAAGCCATACGGCGTGGCCAGCGTGCGAGTGCCGTCGTCCGAAACCTACCTGGCCCTGCAGCGCGGCACCGTCGACGGCGCCGTGGCCAATATTTCCACGGTCATGGGGCGGCGGCTCTTCGAGCAGATCAAATACTGCTACAAACTGCCGGTGACGGCTTTCACGATTGCGGTGTATCTGCTCAAGGACAAGTGGGACAAGATGGACGGCAAATCCAAGGCCGTCTTCTGGGAAGCCGGCCAGTGGTTCGACCAAAACTACGCCAAGGAAATCAACACCAAGTTTTTCAACGATGAATTCTGGCCGCAGCTGAAAAAAGGGGGCGTGGAGGTGGTGACGCCCTCCGCAGCCGACCTCAAGGACTTCGAGGCCAAGAGCCAGCCGGTCTGGGATTGGTGGAAGAATGAAGTGGGCGGGCAGATTGGACAAAAAGCCATCGATTACGCACTGGGCAAGGCATGAGCATGAATTCATTACTTTCGGGTTCCAAGAGAGGGCTCGACGGCTTGGCCCGCGGACTCCGCGTCGCGGGCCAACTGGCCCTGGCCTCCATGGTGGTGACCATCTGCTACGACGTGGTCATGCGCTACGCCTTCGAAACCCCGACCAGCTGGAGCCTGGAAGTCAACACCTTCCTGGTGCTGTTTGTGACACTGCTGCCGGCCGGGGATGTGCTGGCTTCGGGGTCGCATCTGCGCATCACTTTTTTTACCGACAAAATGAGCCCGCGTGCGCAGGCCCGCCTGGCCAGACTTGGGGGCCTGGCCGGCTGTCTGTTCTGCGCGGTCATGACCTGGAAAGGGCTTGAGATGGCCTGGGCGGCCCTGAAGTACGATGAGCGGATGTCCAGCCCCCTGGGCACCCCGATGGTGATCCCCTATATGTTCATCCCCGTCGGTTTTGGAACCATGGCCCTTTACTACCTTCTGACGTTGCTCAAACGGGCGGAAAAGACCTGATCCCGGGCAATACCGCTGGAAGTTTAGGAGCTTCGATGCATCACGGGGGCCCCTCATTATACCTCAAGGTCGCAGAGACCATCAAGGGCCGGATCCTGAACCACACCTATCCGCCCGGCGACCGAATCCCGGCGGCGAAAGATCTGGCGCTGGAATTCAACGTCAGCAACATCACGATCCGCAAGGCCGTGGAGTGGCTGCATCGAGAAGGATATCTCGACCCCCGCCAGGGCACCGGGACCCTCGTGACGCTCCCGGAGTTGAAGAAGGTGGAGATTCAGATCAGCGGGGATTTCCGCAAGTGGCTCGACTCGGCGTCAGGACGCAGCCCCCGGCTGGAAGTCGAGCTGCTGGACGTCGTTACCCTTATGCCCCCCCAGCGCGTCCGGGCGCTCCTGGGCGTCGATGCGACGGTGCCGGTGGGCCGGATTCGGCGTCTGCGCCGGAGCAAAGGACAGATCGTTTCCTATTTCATCAATTATCTGCGCGCCGACCACCTGAAACAACTGCCTCAGAACAAACTGTCAAGAGAATCGTTCATCGAAGTCTTTCAAGATTCCACCCACATCCGTTTGAAAAGACTCGATCAGCGGGTGGAATCCACGATCGCGGAAATGGACTTGGCCGAAATCCTGGAAACCGACTACGGCGCCCCGCTTTTCTTTGTTGAAAACATCTATTTCTCACATCACGAACACCCGGTGGTGGTCACCCACATGTATTACCGGGGCGACCGTTACGTCTACCGGGCGGCCATCCCTTTAACCGACGATGATAACCCTTGAAAACACAATCCCTATTTTGAAACTATCGGATACATGTTTGGAGTCGTGCCATGCCAATGACCATCAGTGAAAAAATTCTGGCCGCCCATTGCGACCGATCAGAAGTGAAGCCCGGAGACCTCATCGAAACGCGCCTTGATTTTGTTTTTGCCAACGACATTACCGCGCCCATGTCGATCCGGGTCTTCAACGAAGCGGGCGGGGAGCGGGTCTTCGACCCGGAGCGCGTGGCCATGATCCCCGACCATTTCGTACCCAACAAGGATATCCAATCCGCCATGCAAGCCAAGGAACTGCGGGATTTTGCCTTGGCCCAGAAGCTGCCCCACTATTTCGAAGTGGGCCGCATGGGCATCGAGCACGTTCTGCTCCCGGAGCAGGGTCTGGTGTTGCCGGGAGACGTCATCATCGGCGCGGACAGCCACACGTGCACCTACGGAGCCCTCGGCGCCTTCGCCACCGGCGTGGGTTCCACGGACCTGGGCGCGGCCCTGGTCAACGGCCAGACATGGTTCCGGGTTCCGGAATCCATCCGCTTCGTGTACCAGGGGAAGCTACAGGCCTGGGTCGGCGGCAAGGATTTGATCCTGTACACCATCGGCCGGATCGGCGTGGACGGGGCGCGTTACAAGGCGATGGAGTTTACCGGCCCGGTCATCGATCACCTGCCCATGAACGACCGGTTCACCATGTCCAACATGGCCGTCGAGGCCGGAGCCAAGGTGGGCATCATAGCGCCGGACGTCGTCACCGAGGCCTATGTCAAGAGCCGGGCCAAACGCCCCTACACGTTTTTCCGTTCGGACGACGACGCGGCCTACGAAGCGGTGCATACGTGGGACATATCCGGTCTGGAACCACAGGTGGCCTGCCCGCATCTGCCGGAAAACGTGCGGGGCGTCAGCGAACTGGGGGACATCCGCATCGACCAGTCGGTGATCGGTTCCTGCACCAACGGCCGGCTGGAAGATCTGCGCATCGCGGCGAGCATCCTCAAAGGTCGCAAGGTGGCCCCCCATGTCCGCTGTATCGTCATTCCCGGCACCCCGGAGGTCTGCCGCCAGGCGCTGGCCGAAGGATTGTACCAGATATTCATGGATGCGGAAGCGGTCATCTCAACCCCTTCCTGCGGTCCCTGCCTGGGAGGTTACATGGGCATCCTGGCGGCAGGGGAGCGGGCGGTGTCCACCACGAACCGGAATTTCGTCGGTCGGATGGGGCATATGGAGAGCGAAGTGTACTTGGCGTCCCCGGCGGTAGCCGCCGCCAGTGCAGTGACCGGCCGCATCGCCCACCCGGGCGATGTCGCCGCCAAGTGAGGTCAGACATGTCGATTCGAGGAAAAATCTGGAAGTTCGGAAACAATGTGGACACCGATGCCATCATCCCCGCACGGTACTTGAACACGTCGGAGCCGGCCGAATTGGCGCGCCACTGCATGGAGGACGCCGATCCCGATTTCGTCCGGAAAATCACCGCAGGCGACATCATCCTGGCCGGCAAGAACTTCGGTTGCGGCTCGTCGCGTGAGCATGCCCCCATTGCGATCAAGGGGGCGCGGGTCGGTCTGGTCGTCGCCGAATCCTTTGCCCGGATTTTCTACCGCAACGCCTTCAATGTCGGCCTGCCCATCCTGGAATCCGCCCAGGCCGCCGCGGAAATCCCGGAAGGCAACGATGTGGAAGTCGACATCGAAACCGGTGTCATCACCGACCACACCACCCAAAAACGATACCAGGCCAACGCCGTCCCGCCGTTCATGCGCGAGCTGCTGTCGGCCGGCGGCCTGGTTGCCTATGTACGCCGCCAACATCATCCGGCGGGTGCGCGCTGAGTTCTTCTGCGGGAAAGTACACATGGACGCCATTGTCCTGGGGGCCATCGGTCACCCGGACATCAAGCCCGCCGGCATTCCGGCAAAGTGGACGATTGGATGGCCGCGCCGATCGGCGCGGACTAACCCGGAGCAACGGCTGCTGGGGAAATAGGAGAAGAGCAAGCGAATGACGACAGCGCAAAAAATTCTGATTCGGGAAGTCGGGCCGCGGGACGGGTTTCAATCCTGGCCGGAATTCGTCCCCACGGAGCGAAAACTGGAAGTGATCCGGCTTCTGATCGAGGCCGGGGTTCAGGAGATGGAAACCACTTCGTTTGTCAGCCCGAAGGCCATCCCCCAGATGCGCGACGCGACCGAGGTCCTGGCCGGAGCGCCGCGGACCGGTTGCATCCACAGCCCCCTGGTGCCCAATCTGAAAGGGGCCACGCTCGCCCTGGAGAGCGGCGCGGACAAGCTCTCGGTGGTGATTTCCGCCAGCGACGCGCACAACCTGGCCAACGTCCGGCGCACCATCAACGAGTCGTTGTCCGATTTGCGGGCGATCTTCGATCTGGCCCGCCAGCGGGGCAAACCCGTGGTGGGCTCCATGGCCGTGGCCTTCGGATGCCCCTACCAAGGGGACGTACCCGAGGACGATGTGTACCGGCTGGCCGACGCCTACGTCTCCGGCGGCGCTGCGTCGGTCGTCCTGGCGGACACCACCGGCATGGCCACGCCACCCCGGGTGGTTCGGCTGGTGAAAGGCTTCGCCCGGCGGTTCCCCGAAATCCCCTACTCCTTGCATTTTCACAACAATCGCGGCACAGCCATGGCCAATCTTTATGCTGCCCTGGAGGCCGGCGCCGACACATTTGACACGGCCCTGGGCGGCATCGGCGGCTGTCCGAACGTGCCCCAGGCCGCGGGCAACCTTTCCACCGAGGACGTGGTTTACTTGTTGGAAGACCTGGGCTGCGACACCGGCATCGATCTGATGAAACTCATCACGGCCGCGCTGCGCCTGGAGGCCATTCTCGGGCGGACGCTGCCCGGGCAGGTCATGAAAAGCGGGCCCCGCGACCC
>DATITS010000250.1:0-19610 GCA_035467535.1 Desulfobacterales bacterium | reverse complement strand
CTCAAGGATACAGGAAAGCAGGGATCATT
The DNA here is from genome assembly GCA_035467535.1 of Desulfobacterales bacterium. GTDB lineage: Bacteria > Desulfobacterota > Desulfobacteria > Desulfobacterales > SpSt-501 > SpSt-501. The sequence goes on along the minus strand of DATITS010000250.1, from coordinate 19,581 downwards.
TTCTCTTTAGGAGGGTACTCATGGAACAATTGGGTAAAAGAGTTGAGACCAAATGCAACGCAGCAATTGCGGAAAATGCTGATCCATCCCGGACCGGAGACGCAATCCGTCGAGTGGTCGAACTGACCGGAGGCATGGATTGGCTCGAACCCGGACAAACCGTGCTAATTAAGCCTTCCCTCAATTCCGCCGGGCAATTTCCGTTTACTTCAAGTCCGATATCGTGCTCTGAACTGGTCCGGATGTGCCTCGAACGCGGCGCAGCCAAGGTTTACGTGGCAGACGAAATGGGCTTTGAACACACAATGACGAAACACTGGAAAACCGGAAAGTTTGCAGGGTTTGATAAAGACCATACTATCAAATCATTCAAAAAAACCGGTATTTATGAAACCGTGAGGAGTATAGGCGATGAATTGGACGCAAGGGATCGCATTCACATCACGACTTTCCGTGAGGAGGGCTGGCGCCGGCATGAATTTACAGCCGGTGCTGACGAAAGCTCCTCAAACGGGTCCACTCTGTACAACAAATGGGTCCGCTGGCAATTGAAAGAGGCCGACAAGTATGCAGGTGGCAAGGCGCGGCGAAGGTATATGCCGCGCCTGTTCGATCAGAAACTCAAAAAGTCCACCCCCGGATTTTATGTGCCAAATTTGCTGGACAAAGTGGACCACATCATCAACGTCTTTCGCCTTTCGGCCCATGTCTGGTCTCATTACACGATGGCGATCAAAAATTGGGTAGGCATAATGCGCCCGGATGATCGTGTCTGGATGCATCAACTAAACTATCTCAAAAACAAGCGGCATATCAAGAACGGACTGCACGAGGACGACCCGATCCGAAATGAGCCACTTTATCACGAACAGTTAGCGGATTTGCATCTCCCACACATTGAAAAAGAGCGGCTGTGCGTGGCCGACGCCAGTCAGATCATACTTACTGGGGGACCTGACGATACAGATCGCCCCTTTTGCCAAGCCAACCTTGTCTTGGCCGCACGTGATATCATCGCCGCGGATGTCGTGGGCCTGGCGGTTCTGCGCTACGGGATGCTGAAGGCCTCCGATGGCCTTCATGGGCAATATGAACCTCAACCCTCGGGGTGGCTGGATGCCCTCGGTGGAGCAATCAAGGACCTCAGATGGCCTGAGGGGAAGCAGGTTTTCAGGGGGACCGATGCAAAACTTTGTGATCCGGAATTCAGCAACTGGGACTGGGTCGCGATCCAGCGTGCCAGGGAATTGAGGTTGGGTGTCATGCACCCGGATGATCTCCAGATTGTCTTCGATGAAAAGGGCTCGCCATTTGCGGTATCCAGTGGGAAACGTGACTGGATAACCAAAGATGCTTTGCGCCCGCCGAAGTGTAGACTGAACCTACCTGAACTATAGCCTGATAGGCTGGGCGTAGTGCAGGCATACAACCAAGAATCAAACAACCGCGGGGAAACGGCTCTTCACCACCAAAGAGCTGGTCGATCAGCTCGGCGTCACTGAATGGTGCTGGCGATCCCAGGTATGGCCTGGTCGCTTGCCAGTAAATGAAATCATTTTCCGAACCATGAAGCCGAGGAACCGGATCATGCTGGAGTTGATGGCCCGAGGTGGGATGAGAGTCGGTGAAGTCTTGAAAATCAGGCCAATGGACATCCCAGACCGAAAGATCACCCTGGCCGGTCCCAAGAGCGGTAAAGAGTCCGAAGTGGTTTTTATCCCGCAGAAGGTAGCTGACAGGTTGAAGGAATACGTGAAAGAGTCAGGTGAGTGAACTGGGTGCGGATACCGCCTGTGTCCTTGATACGCGCGGGCCAGGAAACAACCATGGGGTTGCGGGTGCCACCCAGATGCGAAGCGACCTGTTTCACCCATTGGAACGGCGCATTCCCCGACCATGCCCAGCCGACAGGGTAGTGAGGCTCCGTGTTCGGCCCGCCGATGTCGTCGAGATGTTTGAGGGTTTCTTCCAATGGGGTCTGGAAACCGCTCAGGCTCTTGACTTCATTGATGGTTCCGTCGAACCCACCCTCGAAACTCGCGCCGTTGTCCCCGACGATGTAGATGATCATCGTATTGTCGGCGTCGGGTAGCTGGTGGATGGCATCAATAAAGCGGCCGACCTCGTGATCGGTGAAGGCGAGGTAGCCGGCTAAGTTTTCCATGAGACGGCTATAGAGCTTCTTCTGATCGGCGGAGAGCGTGCTCCACTGCGCCACCCATTCCGGGCGCGGCGTGAGTTTGGTGCCTGGTGGGATGATGCCCATCTTCAACTGCCGCTCGTAGGTGGCTTCGCGCACCTTCTCCCAGCCAGCATCGAACTGACCCCTGAATTTGTCGCGCCATTCCTTGGGCGCATGGTGGGGTGCGTGCGCGGCCCCAGGAGCGAAATACATGAAAAGAGGCTTCTGTGGAGCGACCGATTTGCTGTACTTCATGTACTCGATCGTCCTGTCGGTCATGTCCGTCATGAAGTGATAGCCCTGCTCCGGGGACGTTTTGGGCTCCACCGCAATGGTGTTTTCGAAAATGACGGGGTAATACTGATGCGTTTCACCGCCGATGAAACCATAGAAGTAGTCAAAGCCCATCCCTGTCGGCCAGCGGTCGAACGGCCCCGCTACGCTGCTTTCCCAGTCGGGGGTATTGTGATTCTTGCCGAACCATGACGTGGCATAACCATTTCCGCGCAAGGTTGCGGCGATGGTCGCCGTGCTCTTTGGGATCATGTTGTTGTAGCTTGGAAAACCGGTCGCCCACTCAGCAAGGAAGCCGGAGCCGGCATTGTGATGATTGCGGCCTGTAATCAGCGCAGCGCGCGAGGGACCGCATATCGCCGTGGTATGGAAATTGTTGTAGCGCAGACCCTGTGCGGCGAGCTTGTCTAATTCCGGCGTCGGCACCGGTCCGCCGAACGTGCTGGTTTGCCCGAAACCCACGTCGTCCAACATGATGAGGACGACATTCGGTGCGCCGTCGGGCGCCGCCGGGAGTTTTGGCCAGGCTGCCTTTGATTCCTTGTAAGTCTTACCGATCTTCCCTTTAAACGGAGGATCGGGAATCGGAATTGACTCGCGCGGGGCCAATCGAGAACCTGCTCCGGGCGATTGCGCAGCGACAGGCAAACCAAGAGCTAACAAAAGCACACCCGCCAGTAAAGCCAAGCCAATTTTCGAAAATAGGATTCATGGTGTATTCCTCATCCTAAGGCTTGAGGTTCGAGAATACCCGTTGAAGGTAGATGAGCTAAACCGTCAAAATGGCGGACGAGATTTTATCGCCGAATCTAAACTTCGACTTCTGCTCCACCTCTTCAATAATCCGCTGAGCCCAGCGGTAAATCGTTTCGCCGTCATTGGTCATGGTTACCCGTCGCGTGGTTCTATGCAGCAGACGAACATTCAGCACGTCCTCCAGCATACCGATTCTCTTGCTTACATAGGCAGGCGATGTTACTAACTCCTTAGCGGAGGCAATAAAGCTCATGTTTCGGACCACAACACAAAAAAGGCGCAAATCCTCCAGCAGCGGCAGATTGTTCACAGTTTGTGTCCTTTATATTCACAAATCAGATGTTTATTTACAAAACAGATACTGCTATTTTCGAAACAGATCAACCATGCGCGCATTGATCGGGTCAATATTACTTTCGCACGGATTGGCATAGCCAATCATCTGCTCGGCCACAGCATGACGAAGCTTAGGGGGATCGCAAGGCCCAAGGCGGCTGCAGTAAACTATCCTGCTTATGAGGAGTAACATCATGAAGACGTATCGAATCGCCACAATTCCCGGTGACGGTATCGGGAAGGAAGTCATTCCTGCCGGAGCAGAGGCGCTTAAGGCATTGGCATCTGCCAGCGGAACGTTCAATTTCGAGTTTGAAAACTTTGAGTGGGGAGGGGACTATTATCGCCAGCATAACGAAATGATGCCGTCAAACGGCCTCGATGCTTTGCGGCACAAGGATGCGATACTCTTTGGCTCTGCGGGTGATCCTGATATTCCCGACCACATTACGTTATGGGGACTTCGTCTGAAAATTTGCCAGGGATTTGATCAGTACGCCAATGTGCGGCCGACACGCATTCTGCCCGGCATTGATGCTCCACTCAAGCGTTGCAGGCCCGAGGAGCTGAACTGGGTCATTGTCAGAGAAAATTCTGAAGGAGAATATTCGGGCGTTGGCGGACGTGCCCATCAGGGTCATCCGATTGAAATTGCCACCGATTTGTCTATCATGACGCGTGTCGGCATTGAACGCATAATGCGCTTCGCTTTCAAGCTTGCCCAATCCCGTCCCCGTAAATTGCTGACCGTTATTACAAAGAGCAACGCACAGCGCCATGCGATGGTTTTGTGGGATCAGGTTGCAAAAGAAGTATCTGCCGATTATCCCGATGTGAGCTGGGGGCAGGAACTGGTTGACGCAGCCACCGTTCGGATGGTTCATCGGCCATCTTCGCTTGACACCATGGTCGCCACAAACCTGCATGCCGATATTTTGAGCGATCTTGCCGCTGCTCTTGCCGGCAGCATGGGGATTGCTCCAACGGGCAACATTGATCCTGAACGGCGTTATCCTTCAATGTTCGAGCCTATCCATGGATCCGCCTTCGACATCATGGGGAAAAAACGTGCAAACCCGGTTGGGACGTTTTGGTCGTGCGTGATGATGTTGGAGCATCTTGGCGAGCCTGATGCTGCAAACCGTATGATGCGGGCCATTGAGAAAGTTACCGCAACGCCCGAATTGCATACCCGAGATCTCGGCGGGAAAGCAAACACGGATGATGTAACCAACGCCGTCTGTGATTTTCTGACTCTTTAAAACAACAATAACTTATAGAGTCGACCTGGAAACCATGTTCCAGGTCGACTTTGTCATCTCGGTATAATGGAACTTGCATCCTCTGGTTTTCCTCTACCGGTGAAGGGTTTTGCGAATAGCCAAATATTCTTATTGACTATTACCCCGGCATTGTGCCAATTTGATAAAAACATAGCAATTATGTCGGATTCCACTTCCTGATTGATGCTTTTTCCCCATTCTCCTATTTCTCCTACCACAGGGATCGGCCACAATGCCGGAAGATAGGTTCAACATCAATCACAAAACCCCGATGGAAAACCAATCTCGAATATCGCGTCGCGCCTTTCTAACCACCTCCATCTTGGCTGGTGGTGCGACAATTCTGTCTGCCATCCCGCTGGTGTCCACCGTTGTCATCCCTTCTCTCAAAAAAGGCGTTGGAAAGTGGGTCGATTTTGGCAAGGCGGACAAGCTGACCCCGGATGATTTCAGCATGCTGTCCTTTGAGTTCCTGGTGAAGGACGGCTGGATCGACCTCCCGCAGCGGGGCTTTGTGTGGGCCAAGTCAGATGCCGGCCAGGACGTCAAAGTCTTTTCTTCCATCTGTTCACATCTGGCGTGCAATGTCATTTGGAGCAAAGACACCCGTATGTTCGAGTGCCCTTGCCACACTGGCAGGTTCGACCCGGACGGTAAACCGGTATCCGGGCCGCCGAAGAAGCCGCTTTCCCTCCTCCCGCACAAAGTAGAAGAGGGCAAGCTGTTGGTTCACATAACGCTTTAACCCGGCCCGGCATAGGGCTGAAGGAGGCAAGCCATGCAAAAGCCAATTAAAACGGCTATCCTGACGTGCGTCGTATTGAGCGTCTTGGGGGTATTGCTTTTTTCCAGCAACGTCATCGGGGCAGCCAAACAGACCCTGACCGCTGTATACTCGAAGTCCGCCCCCGCGGGTCTGGATGACCCCATGTGGGGAAAAATCAAGGCCCTTGAGGTGCCCTTCGAAGGGAAGGAGAAATTTGCGGGCAAGAAAGCGGCCGTGTCCACCAAGGCCGTCTTTACCGACAATGAAATCCATTTCTGGTTTAACTGGAAGGATGCCACTTTGAGCGTGACCAAAGAGGCCTGGAAGTTCGACGGCCAAGCCTGGTCGCACCTCAAAGGCGATGAGGATCGGATTTCGCTTCTGTTCGAGATCAACCGTATCAACAACTTCGCCACGAAGGGCTGCGCCGTCACGTGCCACGTCCCACCGGGAGCCCCCAACGCCAAGGAGGGCAAGTTCGGTACGGCGACCGATACCGAGAAGGGGGACCTGTGGCACTGGAAGGCGGCCCGCTCTGATCCTGCCGGCTATGCCGACGACGGCTATCTAACCAAGATCAGCGACACCAAGGGCGGCCGGAAGGGGGATGCCGGCAAGGGCGGCGACAAGCAGAACATGACCGCAGACAAATCAAAGCCCATGTATATGTTGGCCCCCGGCAAAAAGCTCGGCAAGAACAACATCCTGCTGGCGGCGGACGCCGTTGAAATCACCGACTACTCGGTCTTCAAGGCCGGCGACGTCGTCACTTTCCGGATGCCGGTTTCAGCGGAAGGCTCGTTCGGGGACATCAAGGCCGTCAGCCGCTATGCAGACGGCGCCTGGACGCTGGTTCTCTCCCGCAAGCTCGACACCGGGAACGGGGACGATACGGCCTTCAACCCCCAAAAGAAATACAACTTTGCCATGGCGCTTTTCGACGACTCCAAGGACCAGGATTCCTACGATTCAGAGACCTTGAGCATGGAGTTCAAGCGATAGGAAGAGAATGCTTGACCACTCGGCTCACCGGATTGGAATGCCATGACCGAAGCGCCATTTGACGCTACAGGACCTGTGCCGCCCTCCGCAACGACCTCGGGAGGGTTCGCGAAACTGCTTCAGGCAGAGGTGCCTGAGGATGCCATCTGCTGGCACCGGTTTTTCGGAGCGCTGCAGCTGGCGCTGCTCTGCCTGCTGTTTCTGTCCGGCGCGTTGATGGCGCTTGCCTATACCCCGGTTCCCGGAACGGCGTATGACAGCGTCGATTATTTCCAGTTCAGCCTCCCCTTGGGCAACGTGGTCCGCGGGGTGCATCACTATGCCTGGAACCTTTTGCTGGTGGTCATGGGACTGCACCTGCTCAGAGCGCTCATCCTAGGGGCCTACAAGGCCCCCAGGCAACTCGTCTGGGTCTCCGGAGTGCTGTTCTTACTGGTGATGCCTCTGTTCATCATCACCGGCGACCTGCTGCCCTGGGACCAGAAGGGATATTGGTCTACCCAGGTGCGCTTCAGCATTATCACTTCCATTCCGGTCATCGGTGATTTTCTTGTTCAGCTGTTTCGCGGCGGCCCTTTGACCGGCGTTGTCGCCTTGACTCGTCTTTATGTTCTGCACATTCTTCTGCTGCCCTGCGCCCTCGTTCTGCTAATCGGTTTGCACCTGTATTTCCTGGCGACCCGAGGGCTTTCTGGCCCCCTGTCAGACAATTTAATCTCAAAGCCGAAAGTCCCCCTCATGCCAGTAATCATCAACCGCTGGATGGTGGTTTTCATCGTGTCGGCGATCGGATTGGGGATTGTTGCCTGGCAATGGCCAGCCGCTCTTGGGGATCCTGCCGATCCAACCGATGCTGCATTCATTCCGCGCCCAGAGTGGTGGGTGTTGTTTCTGAACCAACTGGTCGCAATTTTCAAAGGCCCGTTTATGGTTCTCGGTTCGGCGATCATTCCGGGGGGACTGGTCTTCCTGCTCGGGGCGCTGCCCTTTCTGGATCGTTCGCCTGAACGGCGCCCTTCCAAACGCATGCGCGTTATGGTGGCAACAGCGGTTGTGCTTGCCATCATTACAGCCCTGTCCGTCATGGGCTATGTTGAGCACTTCATGCGGCCTGAACATTGACGTTAGAGTAGAAAGGGGCGCAGCGCCTATACGCATCCAAAGAGGTGGGGCATGTCTAGGTGGACTATTGCAGGGGGCACTTTTCTTTTTTGCGCTGCCATGGTGTTTGCGGCGGCGCCCTCTCCGGATGATACCGGAGTCATGACGATTACGGCCCGCTATGCCAAAACTCCCCCCGCCGGAATCGATGACCCTTCCTGGCAGCGGGTCGCGCCGGTGCTGGTCCCAATCGCGGGTCGCCTGGAAATGGCCGATGTAAAGGAAACCGTTTCTACAAAAGCCCTCTTCACGGACAGCGAAGTTTATTTTCTTCTCAATTGGGAGGATCCGACACGCAGCGTCATTAAGGAGTCGTGGCAGTTCGACGGGGGAAAATGGGTTCACCTAAAAGGGGATGAGGATCGTATAGCGCTGTTGTTTGAGATTGACAGGATCAAACAGTTTTCGACCAAAAGCTGTGCGGTAGTCTGTCATAGCCCGGCAGACCTTCCTCGAAATCAGTGGAAGCTCGCCACACAGAGCCCCTCGGAAAAGGGCGATCTCTGGCACTGGAAGGCGGCCCGGTCGGCACCTTACCGCCATGCCGATGACGGCTGGCTCACCGTGGCAGGCAACCCTTCCGGCTCCTATCGCGAAACCGGCCGCAGGTACGACGCGGGCAGCGGCGGTGACATCAAAAACGAAACCAAAGACGGCTCTCGCCCGCTTTACATGCAGGACCCGGCCCGCAAGCCATCGGTACCCGGTTTCTTGCTCTTCGAGGAAGCCGTCCCTATCACCGACTACACAATCTTCAAGGCGGACGACGTGATACCTTATCGCCTCCCTGTGAAGCCCAACGGATCACGGTTTGACGTTAAGGCCGAATGTCGGCATGCCGACGGCCGCTGGACGGTTATGCTGCACCGCCAATTGAACACCGGCCAAGAGGACGATCTTGCCTTCGATGTCCGAAAGAGATTCAGTTTCGCCATCGCTGTTTTTGATGACTCCGGTGCTGATCATTCAAAAGCCACCAGAAGTTTATCGTTGAGTTTTAAACGCTGATTCCCGCAAGAATCCCTTATATGACAGAGGGATCTCCCGTTTAATCATTTTCTGGTTTCTCACTTCATGTTTTTGGTGGACTGCGTGTCTGGATCGAATCTTTGGTGGGCTCGGCCCCAATACCAGCCGGTCGGTCTCGATCGCGTGGCCCCGCTGGGCGAAATTGAGCGCCAGCCGCGCGTTCTGCTCCACCAGGAGGATCGTGGTGTCCGCCGGCCTTGATTTCCTTCAGGGCCTTGCCCTGCAGAGTGATCACTCTCCCAGGTAGGCTTTGCGCACCGTCTCGTTTTCGCTCAGGTTCTCCGCGCTGTCCTGCAGCACGATGCGTCCGGTCTGCAGCACATACCCCCGATCCGCCACCTGGAGTGCCATGAGCGCGTTCTGCTCGACCAAAAGGATCGTGGTGCCCTGGGCGTGAATGTCCACGATAATTTGGAAAATCGCTTCTACCAGAACCGGCGAAAGTCCCATACTCGGCTCGTCCAGAAGCAGGATTCTCGGGCGCGACATCAAGGCGCGTCCGATCGCCAGCATTTGCTGCTCCCCGCCGGAGAGGGTGCCGCCCTGCTGACTCCGTCGCTCTTTCAACCGCGGAAAGAGTTCAAACACGCGTTCCATGTCTTGGTCGATGCCGGTCTTGTCGCTGCGGTGAAAGGCGCCCATTTCCAGATTCTCCAGCGTCGTCAGCCGGGGGAAGATGCGGCGGCCTTCGGGCGACTGGCAGATGCCCAACGTGACGATGTTGTGAGCCGGGACGCGGTCTATCCGCCTTCCCTCGAGCGTGATCCTTCCCTCTTTGGGCTGCAGCACGCCGGAGATCGTCTTGAGCGTCGTCGTTTTGCCGGCTCCGTTCGAGCCGATGAGCGTAACGATCTCGCCCTTGTCGACGGTAATGGAGATGCCTTTGAGGGCATGGATATTGCCGTAATACGTGTGAACGTTGTCGAGTTCAAGCAGTGCCATCTTCCTCGCTCTCTGTTTTCGCCACGACCTTTTGTTTTGCTCGCCGGATCCCGGTAACCCCTTTGCCTAAATAGGCTTCGATGACTCTGGGATTGGCACGCACCTGCTCCGGGGTCCCTTCCGCGATCTTGGCGCCATAATCCAGAACGGTGATATATTCCGAGATGCCCATTACCACTTTCATATCGTGCTCGATCAACAGGATCGTGATACCCAGATCATCGCGCACGCGCTTGATCAGCGCCGTCGCGTCTGTTGTTTCCAGCGGGTTCATGCCGGCAGTCGGCTCGTCCAAAAGCATTAGTTTCGGATTGGTCGCCAGAGCCCGTGCGATCTCCAATCGCCGCTGAAGTCCGTAGGAAAGGTTCTTGGCGAGCGTCTCGCCTTTGCCGCTCAACCCGACATACGCCAGCAGCTCCTGAGCGCGCTCGTGCGCCTTGGCCTCCTCCTGCATCACCGACCGCAATCCCAGAATTGCGCCGTACCAAGCCGATTTCAAGCGGCAGTTCATGCCGACCAGCACATTCTCGAGAGCGGTCATGTTGCTGAAGAGCCGGATATTTTGGAAGGTCCGTCCCAGCCCCAGCGCAGTGGCGCGATTGGGACGCAATCCGCCGATCTCCTTGCCCTCCAACAATATCTGACCGGACGTCGGTTTGTAAAATCCAGAAATCATGTTGAAAAAGGTCGTCTTGCCTGCGCCGTTCGGGCCGATCAGGCTAGCGATCATGCCTTTCTCGATCTCGAGGGTGAGGTCGGACAGCGCGGCCAAGCCGCCGAATTGCTTTCTGATGCTTCGAGCCTCCAACAAGGCCATGGCGATCCTCTCCGTTATCCTCTTTCCGCCGGCAGGAGTGTTTCTTCCTCCGCCGCGTGTAGTTCGGCGCGCCGTGCGGCGTTGGGAAAGAGCCCTTCCGGTTTGAGCACCATAATGACGACCATCGCCAAACCAAAGAAAAACCACCGCCACAAAGAGAGGTCAATCGTTGCCAGCGGAGCAATGTCAAGCGTCCGTCCGACGTAGCGCGCGAAGAAGGTGGCCTGAGTCAGGATGACACGGTCAAAAAGCTGGAGCAACATGCCGCCGATCACAACACCCTTGATGTTGCCCATGCCGCCGAGAATGACCATGCACAGGATCATGACCGACAAATTGAACTTGAACAGCTCCGGGAAGATCGCCTGCAGCTTGGCGGCGTAGAACGCTCCCGCAAAACCGGAGAAGGAGGCGCCGATCGCAAAGGCCAAGAGCTTGGTTCGAATGGGGTCAACCCCCATGCAATCCGCGGCGGTCTCGTCCTCGCGCAGCGCCATCCAGGCTCGACCCAGGCGCGAATTCTGCAGGCGCGTGCTCGTGAGAATGATGAGGGCGGCAATGATCAGAATCAGGTAATACCAGGGCGTGGGGTCGAAGCCGAACCTTAATCCCCAGATCTCCGGCCGTCCGACCGGGTTCATTCCCTGCACCCCATTGGTCAAGTTAAAATCACTGACCAGCCGCCAGGGACCAATACCAATCGTCACACTGCCCAAATTGCGCATGACGACGGGCACGATTTCGCCAAAAGCCAGCGTGACGATGGCCAGATAGTCGCCGCGAAGCCGCAGGGTTGGCGTGCCGATGATGATGCCGCAAAGCGCGGCGACGATCACGGCGGCCCAGATAACGATCCAAAAGTTCCATTGCATGGGATGCCCCGGCCAGGTGAGGATCCCCGTGGTGTACGCACCAATCGCAAAGAACGCGGCATAGCCCAGGTCGAGCAGGCCGGCGTAGCCGACGACGATGTTCAAGCCCAGGGCCAGGATCACCAGGACCAGCACGTCGGTGACATCGTTGACGACTCCCCATTTGAACGCCTTGTCCACCAGCGGATAGATCAGGAGCAGGAGAATCGAGAAAGCCCAGGTAAGGACTTGGCGCTGCCGAGCCGGCAGCGCTCGCCAGGGCATCGTCAATGAATGCCAGATATGAACCATAGACCCCCCCACCTAATCTTTCTCCTGTGTCCGCCCGCCCAGGAGCCCGGATGGTTTGAAGACCAGCACCAGGATCAGTATCGTAAAGACAAGGGCACGCGTCCATTCCGAGGAGAGATACTGATCGCTGGCGGAGTTGAGCATACCGATGACGTAGCCGCCCAACACCGCGCCGCCGATATTGCCGATGCCTCCCAGGACCGCAGAGGTAAACGCCAGAAGACCGGCATCAAAACCCATCAGGTAGCGGCCGGTGTTCAGGTAGATGCCGACCACCATGCCGGCCGCACCGGCGAGGGCGCCGCCGATAAAGAACGTGTTGCGAATCACCGTTTCGACGCTGATGCCCATGAGCGCCGCCGCCACGCGATCCTGGGCCGTGGCCCGCATGGCCTTGCCCATCTTGGTTTTCCGAATGAACAGGATCAAGAGTACTATCAACGGCACGGTGACGCTCATCAGAAACACATCTTTGGTCGTGAACAGCACGGCCGTCTTCATATCCAACACGTCGTTCAGAATATCGATCGTGGGGAAGATGTTCGGATAATTGATCTGGCTGGGCCCCTTCCAGATCATTCCCAAATTCTCCAGCATGAAGGACATGCCGACGGCCGTGATCAGCACAGCCAATCGCGGGGCGTGGCGCAACGGTTTGTAGCCGATGCGATCGATCATCACGTTGATCGATCCCGTGCAGAGCATGGTAAAAAACATGACCCCGAAGGTAATGCCCCACAGTTGCCAGCCTCCCAGGGTATGATGGACACCGAGAAAATCCAGGAAGGTCAGCGAGATCAGGAAGCCCAACATGTAGACGTCGCCGTGGGCGAAATTGATCAGCTCGATAATCCCGTACACCATGGTGTAGCCCAGGGCGATCAAGGCCAGGTAAGAGCCGAGCGTGACGCCGTTGATGATGAGTTGAATGAAAAGTTCAGTCTGGGTCATCTAACCCCATCCCCCTCATAAGATAATTTGAGGATCTTCTTATACCACGCACATGCGCCAACGTCTCATGTGTTGGCGGGGATGCGGGTTAAGCCGCACTCCCAAAAATTACCCTGGCGATGAGCAAGCCGATCGCCAGGGTAAGAAGGGATTCTGCGAATGCTATTTGCAGGTCATGTCGCCGCTGATATTCTTCTGCCAGACGTACTTGCCGTCTTTGAACAGAAAGCCGGACATCAGGTAGGTCGTCGGATCGCCGTTTGCGTCGAAGGTGATCTTGCCGGAAACACCATCCAGATCCTTGGTGGCGCGCATCGCTTCCAAGACTGCGAGGCGCTTGGCCTTGACGTCAGTGGCCGTGTCGAGCTTTGGCGCAGCCCGTTTGATCGAATCCAGGATCACCAACATGCTGTTGTAGGCGTAGATGGACCAGCCGATGGGCTCTGCGCCATACTTGGCCTTGTAGTTCTTGTAAAAATTCTTGCCTACGTCGGTCGGCAGCTGATCCAGAGCCGGGCTGGCGAAGGTCACGTACAGTTTGCCGTTGAGGACCTCTGGGCTGACCGCTTTGGGCACGGCATCGGAATACATCGCGTCGTCGGAGAGCAGTTTCATGCCCATCTTGAACAATCCCAGTGCGTCCATTTGCTGCGCGATCTGAGGACCGCCGGAATCCACTAACCCGCCAAAGTAGACGAGGTCCGCGCCGGAGGCTTTAACCTTGGTGAGCAGGGCACGAAAATCGATGTTCACGGACTCGATGCCATCGTGTGCAACGACTTGCAGCCCGATTTTCTTGGCGCTCTTCTCGAACACGTCGGCGATGCCCTTGCCGTACAGTTGGCGGTCGTCGAGGATGTAAACCTTCTTGAAGCCCATGCATTTCGCCCACGCCGCACCGGATGCGCCCTGGAAATCATCCGCGCCGAACGTGCGGAAGTAGTTGACCTTACCCGTCGGGCGGTAGATGCCCGGCTCTCCGGGGCCATAGCCAGTCTTGGTCAGGCCGGGGTAACTGTTCGCGGGGGTGATCTGCGCCATGCCGGCCTCGTTGGTCAAGGGCATGGAGACCTTGGCGGCGCCGGAGTTGTAGGTGCCAAAGTAGACCAGGGCTTTATCGTCGGCGATGGCTTTTAGTGCATTGTTCGCCTCGATCGTGCCGTCCCACGACCCGGTGGTCGGCGAGGCATCATCCAGGAAGACCAGCTCGATCTTGTAGCCCGCAACCTGCCCTTTTGCTTCGTCCACCGCCATCTGCGCGGCATTCAGCATGGCTTTGCCTTCAGGGATCATGGACCCCTGCATCGGCCAACTCTGATAGATCTTGATGACCTTGTCTGCTGCCGCAGCCGGATGGGCTGCGAGAATAATAACCAGGCAGACTAACGCTACGAGCGAAACGATTTTCTTCATGTCTTCCTCCTTCTGGGTGATAGTTAAAATTCAGGTGAAAGAAACCCCCGGGACAAGACGCCAGTTCTTTAACACAGCCGCAGATCGTTTGCAACAGTTGCTGAAGTTGATTCACTGACTGTATTGTCAGCTCAAAATCGTAAATTTTTGTCTATTATGTTAAAAACTTAAGCCATGCAGGCCGTCATCGTTCACCGTTAATTTAGCAGATTTTATTTTTTTGACTTCAGTTTTTGAAGATCCCACAACAAGAGTTATTTTACATTGACATGATCCGCAGGATGCCGGTATATTTTTCCGGCCGGCCCTTCACCCGTCGAAACCTAAACCCGGTCGTTGCCTCAATTCGAAGGACTGCCAACATGTCGGCCGAACAGCAGATCGCGGATCGTGGTAACCCCGGATCCGCAGAACCTCTCCGGGTATTCCACCTGGGGTGGAAGGTTTAATTAAACTACGGAGGAATACGCATGAAAGAGCTCTCAGAACTCAAGTTCCCGGAGAACCTGCGCTATGCCGAGAGCCACGAGTGGCTCGGCGCTGAAGGCAGTGCTGCGAAGATCGGCATCTCGGACTATGCCCAGGATCAACTGGGGGATGTCGTGTACGTGGAGCTGCCCGCGGTGGGCACCGCTTTCGCCAAGGCCGCCCCTTTCGGCAGCGTCGAGTCGGTCAAGGCCGTCTCCGAGCTCTACATGCCGGTTGCGGGCAAGGTCGTCGCTGTCAACGCGGCGCTCGACGCCTCCCCGGAGCTCGTGAACAAAGCCCCCTACGGCGAGGGGTGGATGATCGCTATCGACCCCTCCTCCCCCGATGAGGCGAAACACCTTTTCACCCGCCAGGCCTATCTCGACAAACTGAAAGGATGAACGACATGCGCTACCTTCCGCACACTGCCGAGGATATCTCGGAGATGCTGCAAGCGGTGGGCGCCGGCTCCTTCGACGAGCTCTTCGCCGGGATCCCGGCGGAGTGCCGCCGCAGGCAAGCCATGGTGCTGCCGGAGCCCCTGACCGAGTGGGAGCTCAACCGCCACATCGACCGGCTGGCCGGCCGCATGGCCGCAGCCCCCGAGTACAAGGTGTTCATCGGCGCGGGCAGCTACGATCACCACATCCCGGCGGTGGTGGGCTCCCTGACGTCGCGCTCGGAGTTCGTGACCTCCTACACGCCCTATCAGCCCGAGATGAGCCAGGGAACGCTGCAAGCCATCTTCGAATACCAGACGCTCACCACGCGCCTGCTCGGCATGGAGGTGGCCAACGCCTCCATGTACGACGGCGCCTCCGCCCTGGCCGAGGCGCTGCTCATGGCCGTGCGGATCACACGGCGGCCGAAGGTGGCCGTCTCGCGCGCCGTGCACCCGCTCTACCGCCGGGTGGTGCGAACCTACCTTGCGCCCACCGGGATCGAGGTACGCGAAATTCCCTTCGACCCGCACGGGACCACCGATGCGGCCGCCCTCGCCGACGCCGGGGACCTGGCGGCCATCGCCGTGCAGTCGCCCAACTTTTTCGGGTGCATCGAGGACCTCGCTCCGTTTTCCGACCGGGCGCACGCGGCCGGAGCCCTTTTGGTAGCGGGCTTCAGCGAACCCCTGGCATTCGGGGTGTTCAAAAGCCCCGGTCGCCAGGGCGCCGACATCGCCTGCGGCGAGGGCCAGAGTCTCGGCATACCACGCTCGTTCGGCGGCCCGGGTCTGGGCATGTTCGCCGCCAAAATGCAGTATGTCCGCAACATGCCCGGACGGCTGGTGGGGGAAACGGTGGACATCGAGGGCCGCCGCGGCTACGTGCTGACGCTCTCCACCCGCGAGCAGCACATCCGCCGCGAGAAGGCCACCTCCAACATCTGCACCAACAACAGCCTCTGCGCGCTGACCGCCGCGGTCTACATGGCAAGCCTTGGCGGCTCCGGGATGCGGGAGCTTGCGCAGATCAACTACGATCGGTCGGAATATCTGAAAGGCCGGCTGCGGGCGGCCGGCGTGAAACTGCCCTTCGCCGCCCCCACTTTCAACGAGTTCGTGGCCGCCTTCCCGCCCGGCTTCGCTGAGACCCACCGCGGACTGCTGGAAAAGAAAATTGTGGCCGGGCTGGCGCTCGAACCCTATTACCCCGAGCTGCGCGACCATTATCTGTTTTGTGCAACCGAGACGATGCCCAGGGAGGACTTGGATGCCCTGGTCCGGGAGGTGCAGCCATGACGGAATTTCCGGGAACCACCGGCCTGGTGCTGAACGAGCCGCTGCTCTGGGAGCAGGGGCGCAAGGGGCGCTGCGGGTTTTCGCTGCCGCGGCGCGACGTGGAGCGCGCGGCCGTGCCGGAGGGGCTTGCCGGCGACGGGCCGGATTTCCCCGACTTGAGCGAGCTCGACGTCGTGCGCCACTACACCCGCCTCTCCTCATGGAATTTCTCGGTGGACACCGGGATGTACCCGCTGGGCTCGTGCACGATGAAGTACAACCCCAAGACCAACGAGCGCCAGGCGGCCGTACCGGGCTTCGCCGGCGCGCACCCCCTGCTGCCGGCGGCACTCTGCCAAGGGGGCCTGGAGCTGATGGCCGCCCTGGAGTGCCTGCTCGCCGAAATCACGGGGATGGACGCGGTCACCCTGCAGCCCGGGGCCGGCGCCCACGGCGAACTGGCCGGCATGCTGATCTTCCACGCCTATCACCAGCACCAGGGCAAACCCCGCTCCAAGATCATCGTGCCCGACACGGCCCACGGCACCAACCCGGCGAGTGCGGCGCTCTGCGGCTACGCGTCTGTCCCCATTGTCTCGAGCGCCAGGGGCGTGCTCGCGCCGGAGGCCGTGGCCGCCGTGATGGATGAAGAAACCGCCGGCATCATGGTGACCAACCCCAACACCCTCGGCCTGTTCGAGGAGAACATCAAGGCCGTGGCGGAGATCGTGCACGCCAAAGGCGGCCTGGTCTACGCCGACGGCGCCAACATGAACGCCATCATGGGTCTGGTGAACATGAGCGAGGTCGGCATCGACGTGCTGCACCTCAACCTGCACAAAACCTTCGCAACCCCCCACGGCGGCGGCGGCCCGGGCGCCGGGCCGGTCTGCGTGCGCAAGCACCTGGAGCCCTTCCTGCCGGTGCCGCGGGTGCGCATGGCCGGCGGGGCATACGAGCTGTCCGAAGACCACCCGCTGTCGATCGGCAAGCTGCAGGCCTTCTGGGGCAACATGGGAAACCTCATCCGGGCCTACAGCTACATTCTGAGCCTGGGCGCCGAAAACCTCAAGCGGGTAAGCGAGCTGGCAGTGTTGAACGCCAACTACATCAAGGAGCGCCTGAAAGGAACGTTCCACCTGCCCCATGACCGGCCCTGCATGCACGAGTGCGTCTTTTCCGACAAACTCCAGCAGGCCCACAAGGTGACGACCCTGGACATCGCCAAGCGCCTCATGGATTACGGCTTCCATCCGCCCACGATCTATTTCCCGCTGGTGGTGCACGGGGCCATCATGATCGAGCCCACCGAAACCGAATCGAAGGAGACGCTCGACCTGTTCATCGAGACCATGCAGGCCATCGCCGCCGAAGCCCGGGAAAACCCGGACCTCCTGCGCCAGGCCCCCGTCCGCTGCAAGCGCCGGCGCCTGGACGAAACCGCCGCGGCCCGCAAGCCGTGCCTGAGTGGATGAGGCGGCGATCCGCACGGTGGGGTGTTTGGTAACTACCCAGGTATCGGGGTTCAGGGTTCAGGGTTCAGGCAGTCAACGAGGGCCGGCGCCTCAGTTCTCGGCATCCTTCCGCATGGACGATGGGGACCGGCGGAGATCAAGCCCCGGCAACTGCTTCTTTGCTGAACCCCGAACCCTGAACCCTCGCCACCGGAGTAGTTATGGCGATTGTTGATTGAAAGGTCCCGCAACGTTGAGCGTTGAACTTCTCCATACAGACTCTCGCACCTGGCACATCGTCCACCTGGGCATGGTTCCCTATGCCGAGGCCTGGGGCCTGCAGGCCCGACTGGTCGCGGCGCGCGCCGACGGGAGCCTGCCGAACGACGTCGTCCTGGTCCTAGAGCACCCCCCGGTGTTCACACTGGGCAAACGGGGCGGACGCGAAAACCTGCTGGTTCCGGAAGAGACACTCACGCGGCGGGGGATCCCCATTGTGCAGGTTGAACGCGGCGGCAACATCACCTACCACGCGCCCGGCCAACTCGTGCTCTATCCGATAATTCATTTGGAGCACGCCGGGATCAAGGTGGTCGACATGGTGGACCGCCTCGAGGAGGTGATGATCCGCACCTGCGCGCAATGGGGGATTGAGGCCGGGCGCAACCCGCTGAACCGCGGCGTGTGGGTGGGAATGAAAAAGATCGGCGCCATCGGTATCGCCGTGCGCCGGGGCGTGAGCTTTCACGGGATGGCCCTCAACGTGAATATCGATCTTGCGCCATTCGGCTGGATCCAGCCCTGCGGCCTGGAGGGGGTGGGGGTCACCTCCATCGCGCAGGCTGTCGGACGGCCGGTGAGAGTGGAGGAAGCGGTGGACGTGGCCGTGAAGCACATTGAAGCGGTTTTCGGTATCCGATTGGAGCCGCAGACGTCCGATGAACTGCTAAACAAAGCGCGTAGCTGATAGTTCATAGCAAAATGAAAAACGGTCCGCCGTTCCCGCCTCTTTTTATTGTCTTCCCTATCAGCTATGAGCTATAAGCTGTCTTTCAATTTTAGGCAATTGAGGCAATTCAGCTCATTATAGGCATTCTCCCTATGACCCAATCCCCTTCCATCCTCCGCAAGCCGCCGTGGCTGAAACGCCGCCTGCCCACAGACGCCTCCTTCCAGGAAGTGCGCGGGCTGATCGAAAAGGGCCGACTTCACACGGTCTGCCAGGAAGCCAAATGCCCGAACATCTGGGAGTGCTACGCCCACCAGACCGCAACCTTCTTGATCATGGGCAGCCGCTGCACCCGCAATTGCCGCTTCTGCTCGGTGGCGTCCGGTCCGCCTGGGCCGCTCGACCCGCAGGAGCCTGCGCGCGTGGCCGCAGCCGCGGCCCGGATGGGGTTGAAATATGCCGTCGTGACGTCCGTCACGCGCGACGACCTGACGGACGGCGGGGCGGCGCATTTCGCCGCCACCATCCGGGAGATCCGCCGTCTGCTGCCGGCAACCCGGGTCGAGGTGCTGATCCCGGATTTCCAGGGTGACCGGTCGGCCCTTCTGACCGTGCTGGAAGCCCGGCCGGACGTGCTGAACCACAACATCGAAAGCGTGCCCCGGCTCTATCCGCAGGTGCGGCCGCAGGCGGACTACCTCCGGTCGCTTGCGCTTTTGCAACGCGCCCGGGAGTTCGACCCGGCGCTGGCCACCAAGTCCGGGCTGATGCTGGGGCTGGGCGAGGAAGCCCCGGAAGTGCGCCGCTCCCTGCAGGACCTGCGCGCGGCGGACTGCAGTATCCTGACACTCGGCCAGTACCTGCAGCCCTCGCCCGAGCACCTGCCGGTCATCCGCTA
>DATITS010000249.1:0-2025 GCA_035467535.1 Desulfobacterales bacterium | reverse complement strand
GAAATCCGTTCCAACCACGTCCATCGCCGCGATCAGGGCGTCATTGATGATCGTGTTCGGGTCGAGTCCGGCCTCCAGCGCCTGGGTGAGGAGCGCCTTGATCTCGGCGTGCTTGCCGCCGATGACTGCGTTTTTGATCGCTTCCATATGGTCCGTCATTGCTGAAAGTCCTCCTTGTCGGGTTTAAACCGATGCCGCTCAGATTGTGGCGACTCGTCTATCTGAAATCACTTTAAACTACGAAATGCGCGAAATACGCTAAAGTGCTTGGATGCAGCTTGACTTCCCCTTTCGCGCCTTTAGCGTATTTCGTAGTTCGCTCTTCCCCATTCGCGATTACCCAAGATTACAGCTTGATCGGGTAGCCGCCGTACTTCAGGCAGGCTTCCCGCATCGCCAGGTAGTTTTCATATTTGGCCCAGTTCGGGACCGAGTTGCCCGAGCCCAGTGCAAACCCGCCGCCGGGTGCTGCGTCCCGCAGCAACTCCTTGACCCGCGCTTCGATCTCCTGGGGGGTGGCGCTGCGCAGGAGTTCGTTCGACACGTTGCCGATCAGGCAGATGCGGTCGCCCCACTGCTTTTTCACCTTGGCCATGTCCATGCAGGACGGGTCGATGGGCTGGATCACGTCCAGGTCCATGGCGATCAGATCGTCCATGAGTGTACTGAGGTCTCCGTCCGAGTGCATCAGGAAGATGCGGTTTTTATCGTGGCACCTTTCGCCCACTTTCTTGTACCAGCTGAAGACATGCTTCTTGAGCGCGGCCGGCGATATCATCGGGCCGGTGCCGAAGGCGATGTCGTCCACCACCCAGACCCCGGCTACGTGGTCCATGGCGAAAATGGCCTCGAGCGCCTTGAACTGGATGGTCGCCACGCGCTCGAACACCTCGGAGACGAACGACTCGTCCAGCACCAGCTTCAAGGCAAAATTGTTGAAACCCATCAGCATCCAGGTCAGCGTGAAGATCTTGCCGGAGATGGCGATCACCTTCATGCCCTCGGGCAAGAGCTTCTTGACCGCATGCAGCTTACCGAAGTCGATGTCGGCTGCGGCTTCCCAGGGAAACTTGTCGATGTCCGGCCGCTCGTGGATGAAGCTTGTCATCTCCAGGTTCCAGGCCTTGGGGTCGGTGGTGCCGGGTTTTTCCCGCAGCACCATCTCCTTGAGCACGCGGGTGATCTTGGACTCCTCGGTGACCTTGCCCGGGGACATCATGCTGACCGTGATGGGGATGAAGTCGTAGCCCGCTTTGGTCCAGAACTCCACCTGCCCGGCGAGGTCGTCGGCGGTCACCGTCCGGCCCAGGAACTTGCTTTGGACGGAATAGTCGATCAGGATCTCGCCCAGCGGCACCCGGTCGGTTTCCTTGTGATGGACAGCCGCCAAAAATCGATTGAAATCGGGTTTCAGGTTCATTCTGTTCTCCTTACAGCTGTTGATCAACGCCCGTCTGTAGTGTTACGCTTATTATTGTGGCCCGCAACGCTGAGCTGGAAGCTCGAAGCTGAAAGCTGGAAGCAAAATGGTTCAAATCTTTTCCTTTGAGCTTTGAGCTATGAGCTTTCAGCTTCTTCAGTATCCTGCCCGAGCCGCCTCGACGATGGCTCTCAAGTTCTCAACCGGCGTGGAAAGCGGGATGGCGCACTCCGGGCCGATGATGTTCACCCCGGCCGCGATGGCGTAGCGGGCCTGCCGGTAGACATCTTCCGGTGTCCCCTGCAGGAGGGTCCGGGCGTTGTTGATGTTTCCGACCAGGCTGATGCGGTCGCCCACCCGCTGAACCGCCTCCTTGGAATCGATTGCCCACTCGAAGTGATACGCGTCGACCCCGGTGCGGGCGAAAATCTCCAGGCGGTCGGAGCAGTTGCCGCAGACGTGCAGGATAAGGGGTCCACCCACCTGGGCGGTGATCTCCTGGTGGATGGGCAGCAGGTACTCCTCGTAGTGATGCGGCCCCACCAGGTTGCGGGTGGCGTGGTCGGCCAGGACCACGATGTCCGCGCCGGCGGCGAACTGGGCAT
>DATITS010000248.1:0-11784 GCA_035467535.1 Desulfobacterales bacterium | reverse complement strand
AAAGGGCATCATGGAAACAACCGCCCCCGTCAAAATAACCGCGAAATCATCCTCCACGCACTTGGATCTCATCCAGACCATCCTGGCGCAATCCGGGACCGATTTCCGCAGCTGTTTTCATTGCCAGAGCTGCGGCGGCGGCTGCCCGGTGTCCCACGCGATGACCTACCGGCCGAACGGCATCATCCGCCTCATCCAGCTGGGGCTTGTCCGCGAAGCCCTCCAGTCCTCGGACATCTGGCTGTGCATCGGCTGCAATACCTGCTCGATGGTCTGCCCCCAGGCCATCGACATCGCCGCCCTCATGGACGTCATGCGGCATATGGCCATCGAAGAGGGCGTAACCCTCGCCGAGCCCGACATATTGGCCGTCCACAAGGAGGTCGTGAACTCCATCCACAAATACGGTCGCACGCACAAGCTTGAAATCATGCTCCGCTACAAGATCCGCCAGCTGGACATGTTTTCCGACTTCGATGTCGGCTTGAAAATGCTGGCGAAACGCAAACTGGATCTGCGGCCGTCTAAAATTTCAGACCGGAAGGTCATGAACCGTATTTTTGAGGCGTGCAAGGTGCCCCCCAATGGCAACGGCCGCTGACGAAATAGAGCTGTCCTATTTCCCGGGCTGCTCGCTCGCCACCTCGGCGCGCGAGAACAACCGCTCGCTGTTAAAAGTCTGCGAGAAGCTGGGTTACCGGATCATCGAGTTGGAGGACTGGAACTGCTGCGGCAGCTCCTCCACCCACAGCATCCAGCCGGATCTGGCATTCCACTTCGCCTGCCGCAACCTGTCGCTGGCGCCGGCCGGCCGACCGCTGCTGGTCGCCTGCCCCAGCTGCATGCTCAGGCTCAAGCAGGCTAAGCTGCATCTGGAAGAAGACCCGGCCGCCCGCGAAACCTATCAGCGCATGTGGGGCCGGCCGGTCGACCCCGGCCTGGAGATCCTGCACTTCTTCGAGCTTCTGGACGACGCCTTCCGCGCGGCCCCCGACCGGCAAGTCCAGACCGCTCTCAAGGGCCTGCGCTTCGTCCCCTACTACGGCTGCATGCTGATCCGGCCGCCTGCGATGCGGCACGCGAAGAATTATCACGGGCTGATGGAGAAGACCCTCTCCGCCTGCGGCGCGCAGCCCCTCGTGTGGGGCCACCCGTCCCGATGCTGCGGGACCTTCCTGTCCGTCGCCAAGCCCGCGGTGGTCACACCCATGGTCAACCAGATCATCCAGGGGGCGATCGACGTCAGGGCCGATTGCATCGTCACGGCCTGTGCCATGTGTCATCTGAACCTTGAAATCCGCTGCTCGCTGAAGCACCAGCTGCCCATCTTTCACTTCTCCGAACTGCTTTCCATCGCCCTCGGCCTGGGCATCAAAAAGAGCTGGCTGACACGGCACCTGGTGGACCCCGTCCCCCTGCTGAAAGCCAAAGGGTTCATGTAAACATCTGACATCGGCTTCAGCCGATGTCAGATGTTTTTCCGGCTTCGCCTTCATCCCACCGAGAAAACCGCTGGCTCGGAATCCAATTTGAAGTTGATATGGCCCGGGATTTTTGCCATATTGTTCGGCTTGAACGATTATTCCTTTGACTTTTTAAGGAAATTTTCATGTCCATCGAACACGTCAAAAATCATATCCTGGGCCGCATGGCCGCGGCCGGCCTGAAGGCCTTCGGCCAGGCACCGGTAGGTCTCGCGGTGGTCTTTCCGCCTGATCTGCAGCTGGGGCACTTCGCCGTGGGCTGCTTCCCCCTGGCCAAGCCGCTCCGAAAATCCCCGGCCGAGATCGCCCAGACACTGGCGGCCGGTATCGCAGCCGATGACGTGATCCAGGCGGTATCAGCCGCCGGACCTTACATCAATTTCATGGTTCACTCCAAAATTCTATTCGGAGACACCCTCACCGCAATTATCGCCGCGGCCGCCTCCTACGGCGACTCACACGCCGGCGAGGAGCAGCGCGTGATGGTGGAGTACCTCTCGCCCAACACCAACAAGCCGCTGCACCTGGGGCACCTGCGCAATGCGGCGCTCGGCATCGCGGTGGCGCGCCTGCTCGCCGCCACCGGGCACCGGGTGGTCAAATCCATCCTGATCAACGACCGCGGGGTGCACATCTGCAAGAGCATGCTTGCCTGGCAGCGTTTCGGAAACGGAGCCACCCCGCAGTCGGCCGGGATGAAGGGCGACCACTTCGTCGGGATGTGGTACGTCCGCTACGCGATCGAATCGGAAAA
Organism: Desulfobacterales bacterium; assembly: GCA_035467535.1. Lineage (GTDB taxonomy): Bacteria > Desulfobacterota > Desulfobacteria > Desulfobacterales > SpSt-501 > SpSt-501. The sequence goes on along the minus strand of DATITS010000248.1, from coordinate 9,546 downwards.
AGACGCCACTCTTGAAACCCACATCCAGGAGATGCTGAAAAAATGGGAGGCCGGCGATCCTGAAACCCTCGGTCTCTGGAAGCGCATGAACCAGTGGGTCTACGACGGGTTTGCGGCAACCTACCGGCGCTTCGGGATGGACTTCGACGTCTTCTACTACGAGTCGGACACCTACACGCTCGGCAAGAACGTCATTGCCGAGGGGCTCCGGAAAAACGTCTTTGCGACCGACGAGCGCGGCAACACGGTCTACAACCTTCCGGAGGCGCAGTTCGGGCTGGAAAAAAGCGGGGCCCCCAAGAAGGTCACGGTGCTGCGGCCCGACGGCACGAGCCTCTACATCAGCCAGGACATCGGGACCGCCATCCTCAAGGTCACCCAGCACGACCTCGACGCGTCGGTCTACGTGGTCGGCAGCGAGCAGGAGCACCACTTCAAGTGTCTCTTCGCGATGCTGGGCGCACTCGGGTACGCGTGGGCGCCGAACTGCTGCCACCTGTCCTACGGCATGGTCTACCTGCCCGAGGGGAAAATGAAGTCGCGCGAGGGCAAGGTGGTGGACGCCGACGATCTCATCGCCGCGATGGAGGAGCTGGCCGAGGAGGAGATCCGCAAGCGCGACCCGGAGCACCGGCTTTCGGAGGAAGAGATCAAGCGCCGGGCCGCCGTCATCGGCACCGGCGCCATCAAGTACTATCTCCTGCGGGTGCGGCCGGCCCAGAGCATCAACTTCGACCCGGCCGAGTCCATCTCCTTCGACGGGTTCACCGGCCCCTACTGCCAGTACGCTTACGCGCGGATCCATGGCATCCTGGAGAAGGCTGTCCAGCGGGGGCTTGCCGACGCCGATGCGGACTTCGCCCGGCTGGGCAATCTGGAAGAGCTTCTGCTGCTCAAGATGCTGATCCAGTTTCCCGAGGAGGTGACGAGTGCGGTCGCCGAGTACAACCCCTCCCGGGTCGCCGCGCACATCTTCAACACGGCCAAGGCCTTCAACCAGTTCTACAACAAGCACGCCGTGATCCAGGCCAAAAACCCGGAAACCGCCGCCGCGCGCCTGGCCCTGATCAAGGCCACGGCCGCCGTGCTGAAGCGGGGGCTGGGATTGTTGGGAGTCGATGTGCTCGAAAATATGTAGAGGGTGTTTGGGTATTTAGGTATTTGGGTGTTTGGGTGTTTGGCCAAAAAGCCGAATACCTATAAGTGGTTTCACAACCTCGGATCACGCCCGAGGGCAAGGCGCAGGCCGATTCGAAAGCGCAGCAACCACGATAGGTTGTGAGCATTTCGAGAGGCCTGCAACCCTGCCATCGGGTGTCAGACGGGGTTGTGAAACCACTTCTAAACCCCTCTATCGCAACACTAAACTGTTCGGCGATCGGACCGGATTCGGGAACCACACGCATGAACCCGCGTATTTTGATCAAGATCGGCGGCCGGGCGTTCGACGGCGAGGAAGGCTTCCGGGAACTGGCCCAGGGGATCAAGGAGACGCCTGGCACGGAGGTTATCATCGTGCACGGCGGCGGGGCCGAGATCTCCCAGGCCCTCAAGGCCGCCGGCCGGGAGACCGTCTTCGTGGACGGCATGCGGGTGACCCAGGCCGCGGACGTCGCGATCGTCGAATCGGTCCTCTCCGGCGCCATCAACGCGCGCATCGCCGGCTGGCTTTCCAAAAACGGCGTTGCCTGCCGGCGCATGTCCGGCAAGACCCAGGGGCTCTTGATCGCCGAGCCGCTGTTGGCCCGCGGCGGGAAAAGCATGGGATTCGTCGGCAGAGTCGTAAAGGCCAACGCAGCGGGCGCGCTCGATGCGCTTGCGCAAAAAGAGGTGCCGGTGGTTTCGCCCATCTCCGGCGATGCCCAAGGGCAAAGCTACAACGTGAATGCCGACAGCGCCGCGGCGGCCCTGGCTGCGGCTGCGCACTGCACCGATCTGGTCTTCATCACCGATGTCCCCGGCGTAAGGGTCGGCAGCAAAACGCTCGACAGGCTCACGGTTGCCGAGGCCAAAGGCCTGATCGCCGACGGCACCATCACCGGCGGCATGGTGGCCAAGATGGAATCCGTGTTCGAGGCCCTCGCCAACGATGTCCCCCGGGTCCACGTGATCCAGTGGCAGGGCCCGGAGACGCTGCGGAGCATCGTCACACGCAAACAGATACCAGGGACCAGTATCCACCATGCATGAAATATCCTGTCAAATTGTTGAGCCGGTCGATTTCACGTCGGTGCGCTGCGTGGACGGTTTCGAGAACATCACCGCCGAGTACCCCGCCTACCTCACCGACGAGTCCAAATTTTCCTGCCGGCCCTTCGACCACCTCTTCTTCCCGCGGAGCGAAGCGGAATTGGCCGCGGTAGTGAAGGAGATGGCCCGCCGCTGCGTCAAGGTCACCATCGCGGGCGCCCGCACCGGGCTGGTGGGCGGCTGTGTTCCGAATCAGGGCGCCCTGGTCTCTCTCGAAAACTTCGACCGGGTGCTGGCCCTTTATTATGATGCGCCCTCAGCCGAGTGGCGGCTCAACGCCCAGTGCGCCGTGAACCTGAGAACCATCGCGGCCCAGCTTGCGGTCAAGAGCATCCCGGACATCGAGCGCTGCGCCGACGGCATGACACTGCTCGAGATGGACCGCTTCCGGCAGGACCCCGATTTCTATTTCTACCCGCCCGACCCCACCGAGATGAGCGCCTCCCTGGGCGGCACGGTCGCCACCAACGCCTCGGGTGCGCGCACCTTCCGCTACGGGCCGACCCGCGCCTGGGTGCGGGGCTTGCGCGTGATGCTCGCAAACGGCGAGGTCCTGGAGATCCCCCGCGGCAAGTATTTCGCCTCCCCGAGCGGGGAGTTCGTCGTCAGCGACTCCGCAGGCCATGACTACCGAGTGAAGATCCCGGCCTACCCGAGCCCCCGCACCAAGAACACTTCCGGGATTTTCACGGCCCCCCACATGGACCTGATCGATCTCTTCATCGGGTCCGAGGGCGCCTTCGGGGTCATCACCGAGGTGACCGTGGGTCTGCTCCCGCGGCGGCCCAAGATCTCGATCGTCCAGTTCCTTTCCTCCGACGAACAGGCCATCGCCCTCGTCACGGCCCTGCGCGCCGAAACCCGCATCCGGCTCGATCTTCTCGAGTCCTACTCGGGCAGCGCTCTCGATCTCTTGCGCGCGCGGCAGCTGCGGGACGCACGATCGGTGGGCACCCCGCCCATCCCGGAAACGGCCGGGGCCGCACTCTTCTTCGAGCTGGATTTCGACCCGGCCGACAAGAGCGTGGCCATGGACGCACTCGAGGCGGTGGTGCGGGGCTGCGGTGCGTCGCTCTCCGATTCCTGGTCGGCCTACGAGAACCGCGAGCTCGACCGGCTCAAGGGGTTCCGGCACATCCTGCCCGAGACGATCAACGCCGTCATCGCCGAGCGCAAGAAAAAACACCCCGGCCTGCACAAGCTCGGCACCGACCTGGCGGTCCCCGACGAGCGGCTCGCCGACATGTGGGCAGTCTACCGCGAGGGGCTTGCGGGCGCGGGCCTGGAGTGGGCGGCCTTCGGCCACATCGGCAACAACCACGTGCACATCAACATCCTGCCGCGCGACATGGCCGACCTGGAAAAGGCGCTGGGGTTGTACCAGCTGTTCGCGGAAAAGGCCGTTGCGTTCGGCGGAACGGTTTCGGCCGAACACGGGATCGGCAAGCTCAAGGCCAAGTTCCTCAAGACCATGTTCAGCCCCGAGGCAATCGCGGAGATGCGCGCGGTGAAGCAGGCGTTGGATCCGAATTTATTGCTTAACCCGGGGAATATCTTTGAAGAGTAGGGTTCAAGGGGAATGCTGACAAATTACAAAGAGCTAACGGTCTGGCAAAAGGCATATAGCCTTTGCCTGGAGATATACAGGCTCACAAAGGCCTTTCCAAAGGAAGAGCAATACAACCTGACATCACAGATACGAAGGGCCGCGGTTTCCATCCCTTCAAACATCGCCGAAGGGTATGGCCGAAAGACTACGCCGGACTATATCCGTTCTCTTTATATCGCCTATGGTTCCACATGCGAACTGGAAACACAAATCATGCTCTCTGGAGACTTGGAGTATATCAGCCGGAATAAGGTGGAAAAAACCCAGGAAAATATCCGGGAAGTCGAAAGAATGCTCAAGGCTCTCATTAGATCATTGGAAAACAAGCGGTGAATCGGATGGTCGTTTCTGCTTTCACTCGAACCCTTGAACCCTGGACCCCTCGAACCCTTTATACTCATGAAAATCGCCGTCTGCGTCAAACAGGTCCCCGAGATCACCAACGTGCGGGTCAACCCCGAAACCGGGACGTTGATGCGCGAGGGGGTGGCATCCATTCTGAACCCCTTCTGCGAGTATGCCTTAGATCACGCCGTCCGGCTCAAGAACGGTGAGCCCGGAATCGAGATCATCGCCGTCAGCATGGGGCCGCCCCAGGCGGAGTCCGCGCTCCTGCGCTGCCTCGAGCTGGGGGCTGACCGGGCCGTGCTCGTGAGCGACCGCCAGTTCGCCGGCGCCGACACCTGGGCTACCGCGCTGACGCTGGCGGCGGTCATTCGCGCGGCAGTGCCCGGCTTCGACCTGATTCTCGCCGGCAAACAGGCCATCGACGGCGACACCGCCCAGGTGGGCCCGGAAATCGCCGAGATCCTGGGCCTGCCGCAAGTCATGTACGGTGTCGAAATGAGCCTCACCCCGAACCGCAAGCGCATCCGGGTCAAACGCGAGGTCGAATCCGGCCACGAGGTGCTGGAGGCACGCCTGCCGGCCCTGGTTTCCGCCAGCAAGGGCGAGGCGCTGCGGCGCATGCCATCGCTTGCGGACGTGCTGGCGGCGCGCCGCAAAGAGCTCCGGAAGATCACGGCCGCGGATCTCGATCTCTCCGAGTCCGAACTGGGGCTCGCCGGGTCCTACACCCAGGTGGTGAAAGTCTTCCCGCCCGAGCCGAAAAAGGGCGGGCGCAAGCTCGAAGGCCTCGATCCGGCTGAGGCCGCCCTGGAAATTGCGGCATTCCTGAGAGCGGAAGGGTATGTATGAGCTCAAAGCTGGAAGCTCAAAGCAGATATGAGTTTCTATCGAGTGTGCAGTACCTGGAATCTCATATTTTTTCTTTCGACAAGCAAACCGAAGCTGGGTTGAAAAATGCTGAAAATAGTTCATAACATCTGCAATCTCTGCGGCCTCTGTCAGAAATCGTGCCCTTTCGGCGCGATTTCTGTCGGCGCGGAGATGGTCACGGTAGACGAGCGCTGCACCCTGTGCGGGGCCTGCGTGAGCGCCTGCCCGCAATCGGCCCTTTCCATCGAGCGCCGCCAGGCGTCACCGGAGGAACTCGCTCGCTACCAGGGGGTTTTCGTCTGGGCCGAATGCGAGGAAAAAGATGGCCGGCTGGCCCCGCGGCGGGTGGTGCACGAGCTTCTCTCTCACGGCCGCAGGCTGGCCGAGCGTCTGGGGCAGCCTCTGCTGGCAGTGGTTTTGGGCGACGACCGCCTGGCCGAACTGGAACGGCTCTGCCACCAGGGGGCGGACCGGGTGATCTGCTGCCGCCACGAACTCCTCGGCCGCTATTCCACCGATGGTTTCACGACGGTGCTGTCGGCCGTGGTGGCCAAAGAGAAGCCGTCGGTGCTGCTTTTCGGTGCCACCCCCAACGGCCGCGACCTTGCCCCCCGGGTGGCCGCACGGCTGCGCCTGGGCCTCACCGCCGACTGCACGGGGCTTGCCATCGACGAGCAGGGCCAGCTCGTTCAAACCCGGCCGGCCTTCGGCGGCAACATCATGGCGAGCATCGTCACCCCCTACACCCGGCCCCAGTGCGCCACGGTGCGGCCGAACGTTTTCAAAGCGGACGCGCCGGACGAGCGCCGACCGGTCGCCATCCAGGACTTTCCGGTCAACTTGTCGAAAGCCGCGATCCGCACCAAGGTGGTTGAGGAGCTGCCGGCAGCCGAATTCGGGGAGAAGATCGAGGAGGCGCGCATCCTCGTGTCGGCCGGCCGCGGCTGCGGGGACCCCTCCAACCTGGATTTGGTGCGCAGCTTGGCGCAGCGGCTGGGCGGCACCCTGGCCGGCTCGCGCGCCATCGTCGAGCTCGGCTGGATCCCCCACACGCTCCAGGTGGGCCAATCCGGCACCACCGTCGGCCCGGATCTTTACGTTGCGGTCGGCATCAGCGGCGCCGTCCAGCACATCGTGGGGATGAACTCGTCGAAAAAAATCATCGCCATCAACAAGGACCCCGACGCCCCTATCTTCAAAGTCGCGGACATCGGAGTCGTCGGCGACGCCCAGGCCATCCTGCCGAAACTGCTCGAGGCTATAAAAGCCTGACCTCTTCGCGGTTCACAATAAGTGGAGCACCCGGGGAATGTTTTGGGAACAGCAGATTGAGACCATGCCGCAAGCTGACGTGCGCGCGCTGCAGTGGCAGCGCCTGCAGACAACTCAGCAGCGCGCCATGATATCGGTTTACTATCAGCGCATGTATCCGGAAGCCGGGGTCACGGCCGACAGCATCAAAAACCTCGCGGACCTGCACAAACTGCCGTTTACGACCAAACAGCATCTGCGTGAAGGGTATCCCTTCGAATTCTTGACGGTCAAAAAAGATGAGGTGGTCCGTTTGCATTCGTCTTCCGGAACCACCGGGCAGGCGACCGTGGTCTGCCACAACGCGCATGACCTATCTGCTTGGGCAAACTTGATAGCGCGCTGCATGTACATGACCGGGGCCAGGCCAGCCGACGTGTTCCAGAACATGACGGGCTACGGTATGTTCACCGGCGGGCTGGGGTTTCATTACGGCGCGGAGCGGCTGGGCATGCTGACCGTTCCGGCGGGAGCGGGCAACAGCAAGCGGCAGATCAAGTTCATGCAGGATTTCGGTACCACGATCATTCATGCGATCCCCAGCTACGCTCTGCATCTGCTTTCGGTCTTCGAGGAGGCCGGGGTTGACCCGCAACGCGACCTGCACCTAAAGATAGCCTACCTGGGCGCCGAACCCTATTCCGAGCACACCCGCAAACGCGTTGAAGAGGGGCTGGGGGCCAGGGTGTTCAACTCCTATGGCCTGTCTGAAATGTCCGGTCCCGGGGTGGCGTTCGAGTGCCCTGAGCAAAACGGGATGCACATCTGGGAAGACGCCTATCTGGTCGAGGTGCTGAACCCCACCACGCTTGAACCCATGCCGGACGGCCAAGAAGGGGAGCTCGTCCTGACGACGCTCGACCGTGAGGCCATGCCGCTGATCCGGTATCGGACACGGGACCTGACGTCCATTGTCCCGGGGGCCTGCCCGTGCGGGCGCACGCACAAACGGATCGCCCGGATCAAGGGGCGATCGGACGACATGTTCATCATCAAGGGCGTCAACGTCTTCCCCATGCAGGTTGAAACGCTGTTGATGAGCATCCCGGAAGTGGGAAGGAATTACCAGATCATCCTGGAAAACGCGGGCCCAATGGACGCCATGACGGTGCGCGTGGAAGTGCAGCATGAATTTTTCAATGGGGATATCAAGAGCTTGAATGCCTTGAAGCAGCGGATCACGGCGGCTCTCAAAGGCGAATTGCTGTTCACCCCCAACGTCGCCCTGGTCGAGCCCGATTCACTGCCCAAGAGCGAAGGCAAAGCCGTGCGGGTGATTGAAGTCGCGGATGTGGCGAAAACCATGGTACTGCTGCAGGCGGCCGGGCTGCACCTGCTGACAAGAGAAGAGATTTACGCATTGTAGCGCCTGATTCAAGCCCCTCGCCTCGCCGATGCCGGTTGGTCGCCGTCGTTGTGATCTCGGATCTCTCAAGCCGCAGTCTCTGACAAGTTCTTAATTGACAAGCAAACCAAAATGGATCACACTCCACAATAGTATAACTATAGTGGAGCGTGATCCATGGCGGAAACCATCCAACGATCACTTAAGATCGACCTTCCCGAAAGGCAGTCGGCCTTCTTGTGGGGGCCACGAAAAACCGGCAAGACCACCTTCCTCAAGACGGCTTTTCCGGAAAGCACCGTCTATGACCTGCTTCAGACCGACCTCTTCCTGGAATTTTCCAAGCGCCCCTCCTTGCTGCGGGAGCGGTTGCTCGCGGCGGAGCCAAAACGGCTGAAAGAGCCGATCATCATCGACGAAGTGCAAAAGGTGCCCCAGTTGCTGGATGAAATTCACTGGCTCATCGAAAACAAGGGCCTGCGCTTTATCCTGTGCGGCTCCAGCGCCAGAAAGCTGAAACGCGGGAAAGCGAATCTGCTGGGTGGCCGGGCCTGGCGTTACGAGATGCGTCCGCTGGTCTCGGCCGAGCTGGGCGAGTTGGGCCTTCTCAAAGCGCTCAATCGAGGGATGATTCCCGCCCATTACCTGCAGGAGGAGTACCGCAAATCATTGCAGGCGTACGTCAGAGATTACCTCAAGGAGGAAGTGTTCGATGAAGGCTTGACGCGGAATATCCCCGCCTTCTCGCGCTTCTTCGATGCCGTGGGATACTCCCACGGAGAACTGACAAACTATGCGAACATTGCACGGGACTGCGGGGTCGATGCAAAGACCGTCAAGGAATACTATCAAATTTTGGTCGACACGCTGCTGGGCACCATGATCGAGCCTTACAGCCGTCGCCAAGACCGGCAGGTCATTTCCAAGGCGGGCAAATTCTACCTGTTCGATGTCGGGGTTGCCGGCGCCATTATCCAGCGCCGGATCCCCCAGGAGAAGGGCGAGCCGTTCGGCAAAGCCTTCGAGCATTTCATTCTCATGGAAATCCTGGCCCACCGCTCTTATAGGGAGTTGGACTATGATTTAAATTTCTGGCGGACGAAGTCCGGTCTGGAAGTGGATTTCATTTTGGGCCGCGGCGAAGTTGCGATCGAGGTAAAAGGGTCGAGCCGAATAGATAGTTCCGATTTGCGTCCTCTGAAGGCGTTTATCCAGGAATACAGCCCAGGCCAAGCGTTTGTCGTTTGCAACGAACGCCTGCCCCGGGTGCATGAGGGAATCCGCATCCTGCCCTGGCGGGAGTTTCTGAAAATGCTCTGGGATGGCACCGTGATTTCTTAAGCCCTCAAGGCACGTTGCAACGAATCATCTGGAACGACAACCGCCATCCGATCCGGTTGGGCGGTTAGCCCTGGGGGCGAAAAGGGGTAGTAGCCCCTACGGCCGCCCCCGCAAGGCCTTAACCGTGTAGGAATAGACCGTTTCGGCCACCACGCGGTAACCTTCGGCGTTGGGGTGGATGCCGTCGGCCTGGTTGAGGGCCTTAATGGTGGCCACCCCTTCAAGAAAAAAAGGGATCAGGATCGCTCCACGGGCGCTAGCCACGCGGGGATAAAGGGATGCGAAGGCCTCGGTATAGGGACGGCCCAGGTTGCGCACGATCTGCATACCAGCCAGTACCACCGTCGCACCGCCCGCCTGCAGTTGCGCCACGATGGCATCGACGTTGTCCTCGATCACGGCAGGATCGATGCCGCGAAAGCCGTCGTTGGCACCCGTCTCCAGAATCACCACATCCGGCTGCAGCGTCAGC
>DATITS010000247.1:0-38970 GCA_035467535.1 Desulfobacterales bacterium | reverse complement strand
GGGCCGAAGATCTTGATGCCCACCGGCGTGCGGATGCCGGTGCTGAGCATGTCGATCCGCGCCCGGATCGGCATGGTCCACGCGTTCTGCATCCCCGGAAACTGCATCTGCGCATCCATGGCCTCCACGAGCTCCTCATAGGTTCTCGGCCGCTCGACGCCGAACCATGTCTCGGCCAGAGGGCGCAGCCACTGCGGCAGAAACGAGTAGTCTTTTTTGACCTTGAGCCACTGGTCTTGCGGCTTCAGCTGGATGGTGGTTTCCATCATGCTGAAGGGCGCCGGGTCGGTGGAGGTCTCGGCCCGGCCCGCTTGTCCGTACACGGTCAGGACCTCGGGGAAGCTTTTGAGGATCTTGTCCTGGGCGGCCAGAAGCTTGCCGGCTTCGGTGACCGACAGGCCCGGGCTGGTGACGGGCATGTAGAAAATGGTGCCTTCGTACAGCGGCGGCATGAATTCGCTGCCGATGCGGAGCGCTAAAAACAGGCTCAGCGGGATGAGGAGGAAATTGACCGCGAGGGCGGTTTTCTTGAACCGCAGCACCCAGCGAATGACCGGAGTGTAGAACCACCGCATGAAGCGCGAGATGGGGTTTTCGGCCTCCGGCCGCAGGCGCTTGCCCTTCATGAAGATCGTCATCAGCACCGGGACCAGGGTGATGGCCAGAATGGAGGAGGCCGCCATGGTGAAGGTCTTGGTGAAGGCCAGAGGCCGGAAAAGCCGCCCTTCCTGGGCCTCGAGCATAAAAACGGGCACAAATGAAACGATGATGATCACGAGCGCAAAAAAGATCCCCCGCCCCACCTGCTGGCAGGACCTCACAATCGTTGCGGTGCTGTTTTTGCGATCCTCGTCGCTGCCCTCGGACAGGTGCCGATAGCCGTTTTCCACCATCACGATGGAGGCGTCCACCAGGACCCCGATGGAGAGCGCGATCCCCCCGAGGCTCATGATGTTGGAGGAGATTCGCAGGGCGAACATGGGGATGAAGGCGATGACGACGGCGATCGGCAGAGCGAAAATCGGCACCAGGGCGGATCGGAAATGCAGCAGAAAAACGATCACCACTAAACTGACCACGATGATTTGTTCCAGAAGTGTCCGCTGCAGGTTTTCGATGGACAGGCGAATCAGCTCCGAACGATCGTAAGTGGGAACGATCTTGATCCCCTCCGGCAAGCCGGGGCTGATCTCCGCGATTTTGGCCTTTACGGCCTCGATGACGCTCAGGGCGTTCTCGCCGAAGCGCATCACGATGACGCCACCCGCGACTTCCCCGCGGCCGTCCAACTCGACGATTCCGCGCCGCATGTCGGACCCCAGGACCACCTGGGCGATGTCGCGCATCAGCACCGGGGTCCCGGCCTTGCTTCCGACCACGATCGACTGGATGTCCTCAACAGACTTGATGTAGCCCCGGCCCCGAACCATGTATTCCCGGCCGCCGAATTCGAGCAGACGCCCCTCCACGTCATTGTTGGAGGCTTTGACGCGGTCAATCACTTCCCGGATGGAAATCCCGTAAGCCGAAAGGCGGGTGGGGTCGATGTTGATCTGGTACTGCTTCACAAAGCCGCCGACGCTGGCCACCTCCGAGACGCCCTCGACGCTGGCCAATGCGTAGCGCAGGTACCAATCCTGAAGCGTCCGCAGATACGCCAGGTCGTGCCGGCCGCTCTCGTCCACCAGGGCGTAGGTATACACCCAGCCGACGCCGGTCGCATCGGGTCCCAGCACCGGTACCGCTCCTTCGGGAAGCTTTGCAGTGATCTGCTGCAGGTATTCGAGCACCCGCGAGCGCGCCCAGTAGATGTCGGTGTCGTCCTCGAAGATCACATAGACATAGGAGAAGCCGAAATCCGACAGGCCCCGGACGGTCTTGACCTTCGGGGCGGAGATGAGGGCCGAGACGATGGGGTAGGTGACTTGGTCTTCGATCAGGTCCGGGCTGCGGCCCTCCCACGGGGTGTAGACGATCACCTGAACATCGGAGATGTCCGGGATGGCGTCCAGCGGGATGTGCTTCAGGGAGTAGACCCCGGCGAGCACCAGCAGCAAAACGCCGGCAAACACCAGGAATCGGTTCCGGGCGCAGGCGTCAATGATTTTTTCGATCATGAGGGTCCCCTCTACTGCCCATGCTGGTGGCCCGCACCGCCGACGGCTTCCTTGAGTTTGGATTCGGAGTCGATCAGGAAATTGGCGCTGGTGACCACCCGCTCCCCGACCGTGAGGCCGTCGAGAACTTCATAATAGTCACCCGCCTTGGTCCCCAGCTTGACATCCCTGGGCTCGAAATATCCGGAGCCTTTGTCGACGATCGCCACTTTACGAATCCCGGTATCGATGATGGCCCCTTCCGGGACCGTGACTTTATCCCCGAGCCGAATGGTGATCTCGACCCCGGCATACATCTCCGGCTTGAGCTTGCCGTGCGGATTGGCGAACTCAAACCTCACCCTGGCGGTGCGGGTCTGAGCATCCAAGTAGGGGTAAATGAAAACAGCCTTACCGGTAAACGCCTCCCCTTGCAGATACGAAAGATGGATGGTGGCTTGTTGCCCCAGCCGGATGAGCGGCAGCTCGTACTCGTAGATGTCTGCGATGAGCCAGACCACCGACAGGTCGGCCAGTTTGTAGAGCGCCATCCCGGGTTCGACCCGCATCCCCCGGAAAGCCATCTTTTCAAGCACGATGCCGCCATAGGGGGAATAAAGGGTCAGGGTCTTGCGCACCTGGCCGGTCTGCTCGAGCACGCGGATCTGCTCCTCGCTGATGTCCCATAGCCTGAGCCGGCGGCGCGCGGATTCGACCAGCGCGTTGCCGCTGGCGGCGACTTCCGGGTAGGGGCTGGCCGAGAGCTCACGCCGGGCGCGCAGGGCGGAAAGGTACTCCTCCTGGGTCGAGACGAGCTCCGGGCTGTAGAGCGTGAGCAGCGGTGCGCCCTTCTTCACCGGGGCCCCCGTGAAATCGACATACAACTCCTCGATCCAGCCGCCGATCTTGGGCGATATGGTCGCCAGCCGCTTCTCGTCGAATTCCACCCGGCCGTTGGTACGGATCACCTTCTGCAAAAGCCTTTTCTCGACCGTGCCGATACGCACCCCGATCAATTGCTGCCGCTCGGGCGAGATCTGCACGGTACCCTGCGCGACCTCTACCATCTTGCCCTCTTTCTGCAGGGACTCCATGGTGAGGCCGCTCAGGTCGAGATCGTCCGCCTTGGCCGGCGCCGGGGAGGAGTGGCCCGCGTGGTCGGATTGGGCGGAGGTCGGTGCGGCCGCCACGCCGACCAGCAGCAGGACCGGTGCCAAATACGCCAGTGCGCGAAAGACGAACGGCTTCATTTCACCACCTCCTGCGGCCTGAGGGGCTGCCCCACGGACGCCTCCAGGGCGGCCAGGCTCTTCTCGTAGTCCGTGAGGGCCTGGTGGTAGTCGAGTTCGAAGCGGTGCAGCCGGATGTGGCTTTCGAGCAAACCGTTGAAATCCACCTTGTTCACCGCATAGGAGCTCATCGTCGATTGTGCCTGGAGCCGCGCCTGGGGCAGGATCCCGGTCTGATAGAGCTCGATCTGGCGCTCCAGGCGCTGCACCATGGCCCCCATGCTGGCCACCATGTAGAGCACCTCGTTGCGGGCGGCACGGTAGCGCGCCTCGGCGCTGCGCACGCCCGCCCGGGACTCGGCAACCTTGGGCCCCTGTTTCAACGGGTAGTAGATGGGGATGCTGATCCCTACCATCCCGGTCATGAGGTCCTTGCGGTCGGCGCCGCCGGGTCCATCGTCTCGCTGGCCGTAAGCGAACCGGAAATCGAAATCCGGGTAAACGTCGCGCTCTGCCAGCTCCTTGCCCTTCTCCTTGGCTTCGACCATCTTCCGCAAGCCTTTCAGCATGGGGTTGGCTTCGATGGCCGCCTGCTGCAGGCGCTTGGTGTCGATGGCGGTCTTGTGAAAAACGACAGGCGCGGGCCTGCCCGAGACCCCATCCGCCTCCCGGTTGAGCAGCCAGGCCAGCTTGGCCTCGAGCGCGGACCGGTTCTGGTCCAACATCAGCAGTTCATCGACCATTCGGGAAATCTCCAGGTGGGCTGTCAGGACCTCCTGCTGGATGCCCTCCCCCAGGGCATAACGGGTTTCGCCGATCCGCACGAGGTTTTCCAGGATCTGCTTGTTGCGCCGGGTCACCTCTTCGGCGCTGTAGACGTGGGAAAGCTCATAGTAAGCGGTCTTGACCTCACGCGCGACGCGGTTGGCCATCTCCGCAATATCGATGGCGGCGGCGTCGGCCTCCTTTTCGGTCATGTCGCGCATCAGGCCGCGTTTGCCCGGAAACGGCACCTTTTGGGATACGGAGACCTCCTTCATCGTCATGTCCTCATCCGAAAAACTGAAGTTGGTCGGGAGGTTCACTATCCCGAGGCCCAGCATGGGGTCGTCCAGGGCGCCGGCCTGGGGCACCTTCTCTCTGACCGCCGTCGCTTTCTCCCGGGCGGCCAGGATTTCCGGGTTGTTCTGGAGAGCCTCCTCGACCAGTCGGTCGACGTTCAGGGCCGGCTCGTCCGCCGTCGCAAGCGGGGCCGACCAGATCAGGATAGCAACCAGAAGGGTGAAACGTGCTGAGGTCATGGCCACCGCCTTTGTTCAAAGGTTGGCACAACGGGGCGGACGTGAGGAGCGGCATCACTTCGGAGCAGGCAGGAGACGGGCGGCGCCTGCTGGAGGCCCCATCGCGTTCGATGCAGGAAGAATAGATCCCGAGGGAAGCCTTGTCAATCTGGTCAAGGTCTCAGAGGGACATCGCATCCGGTATTGAAAGTCCCGGTCTTCACCCGCCGATGGGCGGGATCGAGAGATAGAACAGGCGCTTCATCTCCCGCCGGCCGTGGGTGACGGTGTCCAGCACGAAGCCGCAGGTCAGGCTCAGGCTGGCCAGGATCATGAGCCCTGTAGACAGGATCGCCGTGGGGAAGCGCGGCACCAGTCCGGTCTCGATGTAGGTGATGAAGACGGGGTAGACCAGGATCAAGGCGAGCAGGGCGAGCAGCCCGGCGATGATCGAGAAGAAGGCGAGAGGCCGCTCCTCCTTGAACAGATTGAGGATCATCATCAGGATCCGGAACCCGTCGCGGTAGGTACGCAGTTTGCTCGCAGATCCCGCGGGCCGGGCCTTGTAGGCCGTGGTGACCTCGGCAATGGGCATGCGCAGCTCGAGGGCGTGCACCGAAAGCTCGGTTTCGGTTTCGAAACCGGCCGACAGGGCCGGAAAGGACTTCACGTAGCGCCGTGAGAACACGCGGTAGCCGGAGAGGATGTCGGTAAAGGTCCGGCCGAAAAACAGCGCCAGGCACCCGGTCAGCAGATCGTTCCCGAAGCGGTGGCCGCGGCGGAAGGCCTCGCCCTCGAACTGCGTGAGGCGGCAGCCCACCACCATGTCCAGGTGCCCGGCGACCAGCTGTTCGATCATCGCCGGGGCGCCCGCGGCATCGTAGGTGCCGTCGCCGTCGGCAAGCACGTAGATATCTGCCTCCACGTCGGCGAACATCCGGCGCACCACCTGCCCCTTGCCCTGGCGGGTTTCACTGCGCACCACGGCCCCGGCAGCGCGCGCGCGCTGGACAGTCCCGTCCTTGGAGTTGTTGTCGTAGACATATACAACGGCCTCCGGCAGCGCGGCGCGGAAGTCCCGCACCACATCCCCGATAGCGGCCTCCTCGTTGTAGCAGGGCAGGATCACTGCCACGCGATAGCTCTGGTCGCCGAATTTCATGTGGGTTTCCTTCTACGGCTTCTGGGTGACGCGACAGAAATAATACGGGTGTTCCGGCTGCGGCTCGATTAATGGGATCATTTCCAGGCAGCTGGCGCGCTCCATCTGCAACCCGTAGGCATCGAGGGCGTTCAGGGCCGACCACTCCTCGTAGTTACGGTAGATGATGAAGAGCGGCCCCGTGTGTTGGGCGATGGCCGCCTGCATGAGGCGGTCGCTCAGGTTCGGCGTCGGCGAGGGGCCGGTCATATAGCCCTGGATTCGCAGGAAGCGCACCTCGGGCGGGAAAAACGGGATCATGTAGGCCATCGGGTCGTGGCCGGTGAGGACCACGATGGTATTCTGCGGCTCGGAGAGCACGGGCGCCTCGAAGCCGAAGTAGTCGGCGCTCCAGGGCTTGCGCCCCCAGTCACCGGGTTCGAGGGTGACGAGCAGCAGGGTGAAGGCCGCCAGGGTCAGGCGCAGGCAGCGCTGCGGGTTGCGCACCAGCGCCGCAATAAGCAGAAAAATCACCAGCGGCGCCAGGAATTCGCACACGATGATGTAGCGGTAGACGCCGAAAAGCTTCATCCAGACCGCAAACGAGACAACCGAGAAGATGACGAAAAAGCGCGTGACGGCTCGGCGATCGGTTGTTTCCGGGGCCGGCGCGCCGCCGGTCGTTTGTTTTTTCAGGAGGCGGTAGACCGCGCGGACGAGCAGGACGATCAGCAGCACGTAGACCAGGCCGAAGCGCAGGTCGCGGAAGGGCACCTCGCCTACCTGCATCGGATCGATGTTGAACCAGATCGGGAAAAGCAGCCAGACGCGCAGGCTCTTGGGGATGAAGCGCACGTCGCGATAGGAGCCTTCCGCACCCCAGGGCGACTTGAAAATCTCGTTGAAGTAAGGAAAGAGCGGATTGCCGAAGCGCTCCCACATCTCGAGGATCCAGAAGCCGCCGGTCAGCACCGCCCCGGTGAGCACCGCAAGGCCGAACACAAAGGCCAGCAGAAAGCGCCGCCGCAGGGGCAGCGCCAGCCCGAAAAGCGCTGCGCACAGCCCCACGCAGTATATGGCAAACGGCTGCTTGAGCCCGAACACCGCGCCGGAGAGCAACCCCGCGGCCGCGACCACCGTCCAACCGGCCAGGCCGGGTGCGGCCAGTCGGTCCCGGAACCGAACGATGAGCCACACGGCCGCGAGCACCGGTAGGCTCATGATGTTGTCGGCGTAACTCGTGCCGATCTCGGCGAAGCTGTTCTGCCCCAGTATGCCGAGGAGCGCTACCGCCAGGCAGAACCAGTCGGTGTGAGTCGGGCGGCCGAGGTCGATCACCCGTCGGGCAATGGCGTAGAGAAAAAGGATATTGAACCCCGGGATCAACCCCAGAAGGAAGCCCACGGCCTTGGGCGGCAGCGCCGTCACCGCGTAATAAAAGGGGATGTGGAGCAACGGGTTGTAATAGGTCGCGACGTGCGAGACCGCAACGTCGTAACCCATGCGGCCGGTCAAGTAGGCAAAGGGGTTGTAGAAGTGGTAGTTGCGCAGGTCCCAGTTGGAATCCTGACCGACAGCGATCACATAAAGCCCGGCCGCCAGCGGAATGAGGCCAAGCACGATGCGAACCAGCAGGGCGCTTCCGTGAGCCTTTCCGTTCACCGCAGAAGGGTTTCCTTCAACCATTGTCGGACATTCGGTGGAGTTAATATAACTAGCTGGAAATACAGGTGATAAAAAGATAGTATCCCATACACCAGGCTCCGGGGCCTGTCAACCGGTAGTTCGGCGGCACACCGGGGTGGGGAAGGATCCCCAGGCAGGTTTCATCAGGGTGTTTAAAAACAAGCATCAGGCCGTCAGCCAAGGCAGATATAAGCTTGAAGCAAGAGGCTTGAGGCTCAAAAAAAACCAGGCACCGTCATCCAGGCTTCGAGCTTCCTGCTTCCAGCCGATTGCATGTGAGCATTTACAAAAGCCGCACAACGCCGGATCACGGCCTTGAGGCGCGGTTTTTCAACACCCTGATAGGCGGGGGTCGGATCTCAGAGGGAACCGCACGCGGCGGCCAAGGGGGTGGCCACCGGTTCCGCCAAGCACTGGCTGCAGTCAAGACAAAAATTTCTGAAAGCAGCCTCTTTCAGGCAGCGCTTGTAATCCGGGCAGCCGATGTCGCGGGGTGGAGGGTTTTCCTCCCGGATGACCGTCATTTTCATGAACTGGGGGCGTTTTTCCATGGCGTCGTATAGAACCTCGGGAATTTATGTCACGTAATTCCCTTATCGGCAACTTGCGCCCGGTTCATTAGACTTATTTTCCCCGCGCCCGCAAGGGTCGGATGCCCGGGGGGGCAGCCATACCTAATCCGGCAGCCTCGTAGCGCGCTCACGCAAATGGTTTTCGGGCTTGCCCGTTTTGCGACGATCGTCTAAAATACCATGATCCGTCAACCCGAAAAGGCGAGGCCCCATGAACCTCGAAGAAGCGCTCACCCGGCTCGAAAAACGCATCGATGCCCTGATGACGACAACGGTCCATGACCGGGCGTTCCACAAAGGCTTTGCGAAAGGGGTCTGCTGTGCGCTACTCATGGCCCAGGGCCGGAATGTTTTCGACCCGCAGGACGCGGACCTGCAAGCCCTCCGGAAAACGAAGCCTAAACGCGGCCAGATCGATCTGTTTTAACTTGACTGAGCAACGCGCGTGATCACGACTTTCATTGCTTATGGTTGCGGATCATTCACTATCTGAGCGGCCCTGCTGCCGTTGCGACGGCCGGCGAAGAGATTGCGGCGGCCCATGCGGACGGCAGACCCCAGCGGGACTCGATGTAAATCGACAAAATCGCTCAATTTAGGGTAAAGTAAATCACGAGCGGGGGCACCGTCGTCGCCTCGAAAAAAATCGCCGATTAAAGGCTATGCCGGATTGGAAAGAGAGAACTGCGAAACACGCGAAAGGCGCGAAAAGGCAAACTAAGCTACCATCAAACACTTTCGCGGTTTTCGCGTATTTCGTAGTAAAAGTTCAGATAGCCGAGCCGTAATGAAACCCAAACAATTAATTAAGGAGGCGCTATGCAGAGACTGACATCGATTGCCCTGATCACCGTTCTGGCAGTTCTGATGGTTTTCACCGTCCATCCCGTGGGTGCGGATTCGAAGAAGATCGTCGCGGCCATCGACGCGGCGGGCGCCAGCTGCCGGGGTGTTTCCCAGCAGATATGGGAGTTCAAGGAACTCGGACAGCAGGAAGTGAAAAGCGCCGCCCTGTTGAAAGAGGAACTGGCGAAGCTGGGCTATAAGGTTACCGGTGATCTGAAGGTTCCCGACGATTTGGTCAAAGACGGCATCTCCAAGACCGCCTTTAAAGCGGAGATGGCCGGCAAGGGTCCCGGCCCCACGGTGACCCTCATGCTGGAATACGATGCCCTCGCCAACGGGCATGCCTGCGGCCACAACCTGATCGCCACCTCGGGGCTTCTGGCCGCGGCCGGGCTGGCCAAGGTCATGAAGGAGACCCCCGGCCGGGTCTTCGTCATCGGCACGCCCGACGAGGAGCGGGGCTCCAGGGGCGGCGGCAAGGTCGCCCTGCTCGAAGGCGGATACTTCGACGGCACGGACGTGGTGTTCATCACGCACCCGAACGACCGCTGGAGCCTGGATCAGCGCTTTCTCGCCATGAAGCGCGCCATGTTCACCTTCAAGGGCAAGTCCTCCCACGCCGCCGCATCGCCCCACAAGGGGGTCAACGCCCTGCGCGGCGTGCTGCTCACCTTCAACTGCGTCGACAGCCTGCGCGAGCACTTGCGCCAGGATGTCCGCATTCACGGCATCGTCACGAAGGGCGGTGCGGTGGTGAACGTCGTGCCGGAGCTGGCACAAGCCGAGTTTGCCTGCCGCGCCCTCGACACGGCCACCATGGAAAACGCCTATACCAAGATCGTGAACTGCGCCAAGGCGGCCGAGCTCGGCACGGGCGCCACCCTCGAGTTCACCGAACCCCGGGTGGCCCTCAAGGCGACCATCACCGACCCGGCGCTGCTCGAGACGGTGCAGGCCAACCTGAAGACACTCGGGATCGCCGGCAGTCAGCTCAAGGACTTCGATGAATTGGCCTCCTCCGATCTGGGCATGGTGAGCTATGCCTACCCGACCGTGAATCTTTGGTTCAAGATTGCCCCTGAGGGCACGGCGCTCCACAGCGATGCGATGCGCGAAGCCGCAAATACCGACGACGCCTGGAAGTCCACACTGATCGCGGGCAAGGCCGTGGCCCTGTCGGCCTACGACATGCTGACCAACCCGGCCAAGCTCAAAGCCGTTCAGGACGGCTTCAAGGAAGCCAAGGCCAAGGAGGGCAAGTAGGATAGGCTGTGAGCATTTCGCCCGCATCTTGTGAATTTTCACGCCTCACCATCCCGAGCGACACCCGCTACGCGGGTGTCGCCGCCCGGTATGCCGCGGAGGTGGCCCGGCTCATTGGCTTCGACGACCGGATTCAGGGGCAGATAGCCCAGGGGCTTCAGCTGGTTCTGCCCGCCCTCATGCAGTACTCATTTGAGCCTGAGGAAAGGGCTGCGGTCGATGTTTCCTGTGAACGCATCCCGGCGGGTTTGAAAATCGTGCTGCGGGATAGAGGTCTGCCGTTCGGCAACACGGAGTCAGGGCCAGAGGAAGCCGGCGTTCCAGACAGCCGGATTCTGCGTCTCCGCGATCACTTCGACGAAATCTCGTTTAACAACCTGGGGCCGGAAGGCAAGGAGGTTATCCTCATCAAGCACCTCCGGGACGCCTCTCTCTCCGACTATGAAACGGCCTGCCGACTTCAGTCGCCGGATCCGATGGAGGCATCGCGCCCGCTTTCCCAGGCCGCAGCCGGCTGCACGGTGCGGCCGATGGAACCCTCCGAGGCCCTGGAAGTGGCCAAAACCGTTTATCGGACGTACGGCTATTCCTATGCCCACGATTACATCTACTACCCTGAAAAAATAGTTGCCTTGAACGCGAGCGGGGAAGTCCAATCGGCGGTGGCCGTAACCGAAGCCAACGAGATCGCCGGGCATTGCGCCCTGTCGCGGTGGCATGACAATCCGCTGATCGCCGAACTGGGGCAAGGGGTGGTCGTACCGAAGCTTCGCTCCCAGGGATGTTTTGCCAAGCTGACCGAATACCTGATCGACATGGCGCGATCACGGGGGTTTGCGGGAATTTTCGGAGCGGCCGTGACCGTGCATCCGTTCTCCCAAAAAGCCGCGCTGCAGCAGGGCCTTAGCGATTGCGCGCTCTTTCTATGCCTGGTTCCCCCCACGGTGGACTTCAAGGGGATGAAGACCGTGCCTCCTGAACGGGGCAGCCTGCTGGTGCAGTTCAAGTACCTTGGAAACCCTCAGGCGGACAAGGTATATGCGCCTGCCCAGCATGCCGATATGCTCCGCGCCATTTATGCCAACCTGGAAGCGGCACCGATTCCGCAGATCTGCACCCCGTCAGAGCCTGTGGCGGATGAGGGGGAGTCGGAGTACAAAATCAACCTGATCCGGTCGTTGAATTTCGCCCGCATCCGGGTGGACCGTTACGGGCGGGACATCGTCGCCGACATCCGGCTCAAGCTGCGGGAGCTTTGCCTCCAACGCTGGGACGTCATTCACCTGGTCCTGGCGCTCTCCGACCCGAAGACCGCCCACCTCTGCCGCCGGTTCGAAGAACTCGGGTTCTTCTTCGCCGGCATCCTCCCCCTTGGGCTTGCCTCCGGGGATGCGCTGATCCTCCAGTATCTGAACACTTTTCCGGTCCGCTACGGCGCCATCCAGACCGCCAGCCGTTTCGCCGCCGACCTGCTCGCCTATGTCAAGGACCGCGATCCGAACCCCGCCGCGATCGAACCCGAGCCCGCTTAGAAGTGGTTTCATATTCTATATTATTCACCCGGATTGGCTCCAGGGGAAAGCTCGCTGCGCCTGAACCGCCACCGCACTTCCCAGGATGAGCGCGCCTCCGGTCCAAAACCTCCAGCCGGTGGGGTCTCCGAAGAGCACAATGCCGGCGATCGCCGTGAACACCACCTCGCTCGTCATGTAGAGCCCGCCCTCCCAGCTGCGGCAGTAGCCGAAGCCGTGGTTCATGGTGAGCTGCGCGAAGATCGAGATGAGGACGATGCCGCCGCAGATCAGCACCTGGCGGGTGGAGACCGGCAGCACCGGATCCTGCAGATAGAACGGGGCCGTTACCGCAGCCCCTACGGCACAGAAGTAAAGATAAATGACGACGGAGCCGTTCGACTGCTTGAGCCGGCGGATGATGGCGATGGTGAGGCCGGCGAAAACCGCGGAGACCATTCCGGCCAGATAGCCGAGCCGATCCCCGCCGACCGCGGGATCCACCAGGAGGCCGACGCCGACCAGAACGAGCGCCAGGCACAGCCAGCCGGTCGCGGAGACTTTTTCGCGGTAAAGCATTGCCGAGAAGACGGCCGCAAAGGCCGGAAAGGAATAAAGCAGCATGAGGGCCGTTGAGATCGGGAGCATCCGCACGCTGAAGATAAAACCGACGAAGGCGATGGAGCCGCAGCATCCCCGGATCAGCAGGAGCTTCGTGTCCGGCGACCGGAACGGGCTGCCGTGGCGGCCGAAGACCGCCGTCAGGATGACCAGCCCACCGAAGAACCGGTAAAACCCGATGTCCCAGACCCGGAAATCGGCCATGGAGAGCTTGAGCAGCAGGTTCATGGCGGTGAACATGCACGCCGAGAGCAGCATCAGGAGCGGTCCGGTCGCAGGTGACGGGCCGTTTGGTTTTGACAAGGAATGACTCCTTCTGGTGTCTGGAGCAGGGCCACGGCCTGTGGGCCACTCCGGATTGGGAGGATGAGCTCCTGGGGAGGAACTGATCCCCCCCATGAAACCGGCAGTTGAAACCGGCGCCCGAGACCGGCGGGCGGCGCTGCGCGGTTTCCGGCCAGGAATTTTCCGCCCGCGATTTACGCCAACTCGCCCACCCGCGCTTCCACAGCCGCAAGGATTGCGCCGCTGCGCATCAGCTCCCGCATGGCCTCGATGTCCGGGGCCAGGAAACGGTCC
Source organism: Desulfobacterales bacterium (assembly GCA_035467535.1). Taxonomy (GTDB): domain Bacteria; phylum Desulfobacterota; class Desulfobacteria; order Desulfobacterales; family SpSt-501; genus SpSt-501. The sequence goes on along the minus strand of DATITS010000247.1, from coordinate 26,146 downwards.
GTGTCGAGGTGGGGGATGACGCGGCGGATGGCGTGGTAGGCCGCAAGCGTTCCTTCGCCGGGCTTCAAGTTGGTGAAAAGGTCCAGGGCCTGGGCCGCGCAGAGCAGTTCGATCCCGATCACGTTTTCGGTGTTGGCGACGATCTCCCGAGCCTTGCGCGCAGCGATCGTCCCCATGGAGACGTGGTCCTCCTTGTTGGCCGAGGTGGGGATGGAGTCGACGCTGGCCGGGTGGGCCAGCACTTTGTTCTCCGAGACCAGCGCTGCCGCCGTGTACTGGGCGATCATGAAGCCCGAGTTCAAGCCCCCGTCGCTCACGAGGAACGCGGGCAGCCCGCTCAGCATCGGGTTGACCAGGCGCTCGATGCGCCGCTCGGAGATGTTGGCGAGCTCCGCCACGGCGATGCCCAGAAAATCCATGACCAGCGCCACCGGCTGGCCGTGGAAGTTTCCGCCCAGCAGAAACTCTTCGGACTCCGCAAAAATCAGCGGGTTTCCGGTGGAGGCGTTCAGCTCGGTGTCGACGACCCGACGGCAATAGGCGATAGCGTCCTTGGTGGCCCCGTGCACCTGGGGGGAGCAGCGCAGCGTGTAGGCGTCCTGGATGCGGGAGCAGTCGCTGTGGGAGGAGATGATCTCGCTTGCACGCGTGATGCGCTCCATGTTGGCGGCGGCCGCGATCTGCCCGGGGTGCGGCCGCGCCTGGTGGATCTTCGGGTTGAACTCGGTGCGGCTGCCCATCAGGACTTCGAGGGTCATGGAGGCCGCGATGTCCGTCAGGCTGGAAAGATGCCGGGCGTCGTGCACGCAAAGGGCGCCGATAGCCGTCATGACCTGGGTGCCGTTGACCAGTGCGAGCCCCTCAGCGGCCTCGAGCCGGATCGGCGCAAGGCCGCTTTCCTTCAACGCTTCCTCCCCGCTCATTTTACGGCCGTTGTAGAAAGCCGCCCCCTTCCCCAGGAGCACCAGCGCCAGGTGGGCCAGGGGGGCGAGGTCCCCGCTTGCGCCCACGGAGCCCTTCTCCGGGATGACCGGAACGACCCCGCGGTTAAGGAGTTCAAGCAGCTGTCGCGCGGTTTCCAGGCGGATGCCGGAGTGCCCGCGCGCGAAATCCTTCACCCGCAGCGTCATGACGGCCCGCACCGTTTCTGCATCCAGGGGGCGGCCTACGCCGGCGGCGTGGCTCATGAGGATGTTCTCCTGCAGGCGCCGGGTGTCTTTGCCCGAGATGGCGACATCGCTCAGGGCCCCAAAGCCGGTGGTGACCCCGTAGATCCTCCGCTCCTCCCGCACCCATCGCTCCACGAGCGCCCGGCCGGCAGCAATGCGCGCTTCGGCCGCAGCACTCAGCCGGGCGTGCGCCCCTTGCCGCGCCACCGCGACAAGCGCCTCGATCGTCAGGCCTTCCATGCCCAGGAATACGGCGTGCATCGGTTATATCCTCCGGGGATAATGTTTTGTCATGCCCACCGGGCCCCGCCCTTCGTGCGGATTAAGCGATCAGGGCACAGGGGCGCTTTTTGAACCGGATTTTAGACTGCTCCCGCAGGGAAGTAAAGAGACGCAGAAGACGGCCGGGGCTTCGGGCAATCGGCAGCGTCCGAACATTTCATAAAAATTTTTCGGAATCGGCATGACGGCAATCGAAACCGACATGCATCTTAAAAAATGTTAAAAAAGAATTGCAACTCTACATATACAGAGGTATAGTACAATAGATACAGCCAGCAGGCAGGCGATCCCAGGATTCACTTGAGGAATAACGCCGCCTAATTCATCAAGGGGAGGACATGATGGCACCAGTGAAAAAGGCCGCAAAAAAACCGGTAGTGAAAAAGACCACGAAAAAGGCTGCCACCAAGGCTAAGCCGGCCGCCAAGAAAGTAGCCGCTAAAAAAGTGGCCGTTAAAAAAGTGGCCGCCAAGAAGCCCGCGGCGAAGAAACCTGCTGCAAAAAAGCCTGTTGCGAAAAAGAAGAAGTAGCGCTTTACCGCTTATATACTAAGAAGACGGGGATTCTCGGCCGATAATCGAACCGGCAGAGATCCCCGTTTCTGTTTTATCTTCCCTTCCCTCCGCAGCTCTCGTCACCAGGCTGTCACGCCGCCGTCCACCGGGAAAGTGACCCCGGTGATAAAGGCGGCTTCATCCGATGCCAGGTAAAGCGCCGCATTGGCCACATCATCGAGGCTCGCCAGCCGACCCAGGGGCACTTCGCCCAGACGCTCTTGACGGCGTTCGGGGTTTTTCAGCATTTCCTGGACCAGGGGCGTCTCCACGGTGCTGGGGCAAAGGATGTTCGCACGGATGTTATCCTGCGCATATCGGACGGCCACGGACTTGGTCAACTGCGCCAGGGCGCCCTTGACGGTCGTGTAGGCTTCCGGTGTGAACTTGTGACCGATCAGGCTGCAGACCGAGCCCATGTTGACAATGCTGCCGCCGCCGGTCTTGCGCATCAAGGGCAGCACGTGCTTGATGCCGAGAAACGGCCCGCGCACGTTAACCGCCAGCATCCGGTCCAGACTCTCGACACTCATCTCCTCTATGGGCTGGCGGATGTTGAGCCCGGCGTTGTTGACGAGGATGTTGAGCCGACCCGCCGTTGCAATCACCATCTCACAGGATCTGACCCAACTTTCCTCGCTGGCCACATCCAACCGCACGAACCAGGCGTTGACACCTTCGGCCTTAAGCTGCGCCACGAAGGCGCCCCCCTCGGCGTCTTTCAGATCGCCCACGAAAACCTGTGCGCCTTCGCGGCCGAAGCGTCGTGCGATGGCCGCGCCTATGCCCTGTGCGGCCCCGGTAACGAGGGCGACTTTGTCCTTCAATCGCATCATCACTTGGCCTTTTCGACCGTGGCCTTGAACTCATCCATCAGGGCCTTGCCGATCTTGGGCTCCCAGGTCGCGTAGACCGGCGCCACGGTCGCCTGGAAGGCTTTTTTCTGCTCGGGGGTCAGCTCGGTGACCGTGACCCCGGCCTTCTTCAGGTCCGCCACAAAATCGCTGTTCATCTTGCGGTTGAGGGTCCGCTGATAGATGGCCGATTCCTGGGCGGCCGCGGCAATGATCTTCTGGTCTTCGGCCGGGAAGGAGTCAAAGAGCTTCTTGTTGATGAGCAGGATGTGCGGGCCGTAGACGTGCCCGGTCAGCGAGACGTACTTCTGGACTTCGTAGAACTTGGACAGCCAGATGGTCGGGATGGGGTTTTCCTGGCCGTCGATCGTCTTCTGCTGCAGGGCGGTGAAGACTTCGCTGAAGGGCATGGGGGTCGGGTTGGCGCCCATGGCCCGGAAGGCCTCGAGATGGATGGGGTTCTGCATGGTGCGGATCTTGAGGCCCTTCATGTCGGCCGGGGCCTTGACCTCGCGCACGCTGTTGGTCAGCTGGCGGAAGCCGTTTTCGTAGTAGGCCAGCAGCTTGATGCCTTTAGGATCGAGCGCCGCTGCCAGTTTGGCGCCGACCGGGCCGTCGTAGATGGCGTCGGCCGCCTTCTCACTCGTGATGATGAAGGGCAGATCGAACACGTTGAACTCGGGCACCAGGCCGGTCAGGGGCGAGGCCGAGGTGGTGACCATCTCGAGAGTCCCCATGCGCACACCCTCGGTGGCGCGCACGTCGTCGCCGAGCTGCGCATTGGCATAGACCTGCACGTCGAACTTGCCGGGCAGCTTGGCCGCAAGGATTTCCCCGAATTTCTTGCCGGCCAGGTAGGAGGGGTGCTGCTCGTTGACACCGTTGGAAATCTTCAGAACCTTGGGCTGGGCAAACGCGGAACCGCACGCCAGGGTGATCGCTATGAGCAATGCGAAAACCAGAACCGATGCCTTTTTCATGACCATTCTCCTTTCATGGGTTGAAGTGAACCGCAAACGAGCTTGTCCTTGACTGTACGCATACACCCGACACATGACACTCCGTCCCGGGCGGGTCACTTCGGGATCAGCCCGGGCAGGTAGGTGACCGTCCACGGGATGTAGGTTACGATGAACAGGACGATGATCCCGATAATGACGTTGGGCCAGATGGCCCGGGAGATCTCGGCCACCGAGATCTTCGAGATGCCGCACGTTACGAAAAGGATGTTGCCGACCGGCGGCGTGATGAGCCCGACGCAGAGGTTTACGATCATGACCACGCCAAAGTAGATCGGGTCGAGACCGTACTTGGCGGCGATCGGCAGAAGCATGGGCGCAAGGATCAGCAAGGCCGGGGTCAGATCCATGACGCAGCCGACGATCAGCAGCAGCACGTTGACCCAGAACATGAACATCACCCAGTTGCCGCCGGAGAGCTGCAGAAGCACTTTCGCCAGCAGCTCCGGGATCTGGGCCGTGGTGATAAAATAGGCCGCCGCCATGGCCGCGCCGCAGACGAACAGCACCACGGCTGTTCCGCGCACCGTGTTGACCAGTGCCGGCAGCAGGTGCTTCATCTTGAACTCGCGGTAGATGAACGCCGAAACGACGAAGGCGTAAACCGCGGAAACCACCGCGGCCTCGGTGGCCGTGCAGATGCCGAGCAGGATGCCGCCCAGGATGATGACCGGCAGGAACAGGGCCCAGAATGCGTCGATGCACGATTTCAGAACGGCCGCGAGGTTGAACCTGCCCTCGGCGTGGTAGCGCTGCTTGCCGCGCACGTGCAGGTACCAGCCAATCATCAGCCCAACCCCGAGGATCAGGCCCGGAATGATACCACCGACAAACAGCCGGATGATCGAAACGTTGGCGATGACTCCGAAGATGACCATCGGGATCGAGGGCGGGATGATCGGTCCGTTGGTGGTGGAGGCGGCAACCAAGGCGGCGGCCTTGTGGGGATCATATCCTTCTTTTTTCATAACGGGATACAGGATAGAACCGATGGCCGACGTGTCGGCCACGGCCGATCCGGAGACGCCCGAGATGAGCATGCTCGCCACCACGGTGACGTACCCCAGCCCGCCGCGCACGTGGCCGCACATGGCCTTGGCCACCATGATGATGCGCTCCGAGATGCCTCCCGTGTTCATGATCTCCCCGGCCAGCAGGAAAAACGGGATCGCCATGAGCGGGAAGCTGTCGATGCCCCGGAAGATGCTCTGGATAATGAGAGCCGGCGACCAGGCCCCCAGAGTCAGCGACAGGACCAGCGCCGTGAGGAAGAGCGCGAAGGCAATCGGCACCGTTAGCAGGATGAAGCCGAACAGAGCCGTGAGAAAAAGCGGGAGAACACTCATGGCTGCACCCCCTTCAGCGCCCGGATGTCGTTATGCGTCTTGATGAGGCATTGGATGAACATGAGGAGCGCGCTGACCGGCCCCACCATGTAGACCCAGCCGTAGGGTATGGGCACCGAGGAGGCGACCCAACCGCTCTCGAGGGAGTCGATCGCCATGTCCCATCCGCCCTGGAACATGATGGCCAGGCACACCAGAACCAGGGCGTCGGCTACCACCACAACCATTCGCTGGTATTTCGGACGCAAGACCATGAAAATGACATCAATGCCGAGGTGATCACCCTTTATATAGGCGATGACCGCTCCCAGAAACACGATCCAGATCAGCAGGAAGCGCGACACCTCCTCGTACCAGGCGAGCGACGCTTCGAGAGCGTAGCGGCAGACCACGTTGCCGAAGACGGTCCCCGACATGGCCACCAGCAGGACCGCCACCACGTAAGACAGGCCTGTGTCCATGACCCGGCTGACGAGGGGAAGCTTCTGGGGCGTTGCCGCATCGGATACAGGCGCCATAGGTTGCTCTCCAGGCCGCAGGCCTTTGACCTTATGTGATGAAGTCAACCACCTGCGGCCAATGAAAGGTTAGAGATTGCTGCGGACCAACTGTCCGGCGAGCTTCTCGTAGAACTGAATCACCCCGCCGTGGTCGTCCTTCTGCTTGCCGTCGACCCGCAGGGCCTGCATGATCTCCATAACGGTGCCGGTCAGCGGGATCGGAACCCCGATGGCGTGGGCCGTGTCCAGGGCGTTCTGCAGGTCCTTGATGTGCAGCTCGATGCGGAAGCCCGCCTTGTAGTTGCCCTTGAGCACCATGGGCGCCTTGGCGTTGAGCACCGTGCTGCCGGCCAGCCCGCCCTTGATGGCGTCAAAAACCTTGCCGGGGTCGACCCCTGCCTTGGCGGCAAGCACAAAGGCCTCGGACATGGCCGCAATGTTGAGGGCCACGATAATCTGGTTGGCCAGCTTGGTCACGTTGCCGCTGCCGATCTCCCCGCAGAGCACGGCCGAGGCACCCATCTTGAGCAGGATCGGTTTGACTTTCTCGAAGATCTCGGCCTTGCCGCCGACCATGATGGCGAGCGAGCCGTCGATAGCCTTGGGCTCGCCGCCGGAGACCGGCGCATCGAGCATCTCGACCCCCTTCTTAGCCAACTCGGCCGCCACTTCCTGGGCCACCAGGGGTGCGATGGAGCTCATGTCCACCACAATGCTGCCCTTGCGGACGCCCTCGATCACGCCGTTTTTGCCCAGCACGGCCTCTTTGACATGCGGCGAGTTGGGAAGCATGGTGATGATGACATCCCCCTGCGCCGCCACTTCCTTGGGCGAAGACCCGGCCTTGGCCCCGGCTTTGACGACCTCTTCCACCGGTGCTGCAACAATGTCGTAAACCACCAGCTCATGGCCGGCCTTCAACAGGTTCTTGGCCATGGGCTTGCCCATGATTCCCAGTCCCACAAATGCGATTTTCATGTCTCGTTACCTCCAGTGTTGGGTGTTTGGGTGTTTGGCTCCGCCGATTTCAAATCTCAAATTTCAAATCCGAAATCCTATTTCCGCCTCCCGTCCAGCGTCCGCATCGCGGCGTCGGCCACGGCTTGCGCGGTCAGACCGAAGTGGGTCAAAATCTCATCATAGCACGCGGCGCTCAGCCCGAAGCAGTCTTCGATACCCACCAGTTCCACCGGCGGGTGGGCGATGGCCCGCAGGGCTTCCAGCACGGCCGAGCCCAAGCCGCCGATGAGGTTGTGCTCCTCGGCCACCACGATCGCGCGCACTCCCGCCACCGCCCGGATAAGCGCCGCCGCATCGAGAGGCTTGAGCGTGCTGATGTTGTAAACGCCCGCCTCGACGCCCTCTCCCGCCAGGAGCTTGGCCGCCTCGATCGCGCGGCCGACCATAACCCCGGTGGCCAGCAGAGCGGCATCGGAGCCTTTGCGCAGGCAGGTAATCTTCCCGATGTGATAGGGCTCATCCGCCGGGGTGAACACCGGCAGGTCGGAGCGGTTGATGCGAATGTAGACCGGCCCCGGCCAGTCGATCAGGCACTCCATCATCTTCGCGGTCTCCAGCCCGTCCACGGGCGACAAGACCGTCATGCAGGGCAGCGCCCGCATGAGGGCCACGTCCTCCACCGACTGGTGGGTCTTGCCGTCGCCGAAATCCGACAGGCCGCTACTCGAGCCGCAGATCCGGACCTTGAGTCTGGGGATGCAGATTGAGTTGCGCAGCTGGTCGTAGGCCCGGCCGGTCGCAAACACCGCGAAAGAGTGGATGAAGGGGATCTTGCCTGCGAGCGCCAGACCGGCGGCGGTAGCGGCCATGTTCTGCTCGGCGATACCCATCTGGAAATAGCGCTCCGGGAAGGCCTCCTGAAACAGCACCGAGCGAGTGGACTTGCCCAGGTCGGCCTCGAGCGCCACCACATGCGGGTTTTTTCGGCCCAGGTCCAAAAGGGCCAGGCCGTAAGCTTCGCGCATGTTCGGATGCGGGGTCATGGCAGTGTCTCCTCCATTGAAGTTTGAGCGACCTTTTGCCGTTAGGCCACCCTATGCGTCTCTCACGAAAGGGCTCCAGGGGCCAAGGGGTCCAGGGTTCGAGGGAAGAAAAAAATTTCGATTGCGTGAACCCTTGAACCCTCGACCCCTTGAATCCTCTTTTTTTTATCACCCCAGCGCCGTGCGCCGGGCCTCCAGCTCGGAGAGGGCCTGGCGGTACTGGTCGGCAGTCAGCGCGCCGTTGTGGAAAGCGGCGTTGTTTTCCGCAAAGGAGAACCCTTTGCCCTTGACCGTCTCGGCCACGATCACGGTCGGCCGGCCCTTGGTTTTTTGCGCCGTCGCCAGCGCCGTGAGGATCTGGCTGACGTCGTGGCCGTCGATGCTCAGCACCTCCCAGCCGAAGGCCGCCCACTTCTGCGCGATCTCCGGGATGTCGAGAATTTCGCGCGTCGGTCCGGTCGCCTGGATGCGGTTCAAATCCACAAAGCCGGTCAGATTGTCGACCTTGAATGCGGCCGCGGCCATGGCCGCCTCCCAGATCTGGCCTTCGGAGAGTTCACCGTCGCCCATGACGACGTAGACGCGGCTTGGCCGCCGATCCAGACGGAAGCCGAGAGCCATGCCCAAGCCGATGGAAAGCCCCATGCCGAGGGAGCCCGTGACGGCCTCGATCCCCGGTGTGCGGTCCATGTCCGGGTGGCCCTGGAGGCAGCCCTCGAGGGTCTTGACCTTCTTCAGCTCCTCCCGCGGAATGACGCCCAGTTCGACCAGGGCCGCGTACTGAATGAGAACACAGTGGCCTTTGCTGAGCAGGAAACGATCGCGGTCCGGGTCCTTCGGGTTTTTGGGATCGTAGCGCATGGCGTGAAAATAGAGGCCGGCCGCGATCTCGGCCATCGAGCTCGACCCGCCCAAATGCCCGACCTTGCCGGCCCCGAGGATGTCGAGCAGGTCGAATCGCAGCTGCAGGGCCATGCGTTCCAGCTTTTTGACGGTTGCGGTGTCAGTCATGAATGATCACTCCCAGTCGTGAATGTACGTGCGGCGCTCTTGCGCCTCCGCGAGGGTCGGTGCGACCACGTGCAGGCAGAGCCCCCGGCAGGGCAGGCTGCGCTTGACCACCTCCAGGTCCTCGATGGTCAGGTCGCCCCAGAGGATCAGAGCCCGGGTTTGCATGATTTTGGCCAATACCGGCAGCATCTCCTTCACACTCGGCCCGCCGATGTCCTTGTTCACCTCGATGGCCCTCAGGCCTTCCAGGCTGAGCAACTCGTCGACGATGAAGAAGGAAGCCGGGTGCAGGTGAAAGGCGGTGTGGGGATGACCCGCGAGAATCAGGCGCGCCGAATCGAGGAAGAACTCGCGGTAGACCTTCGGCGACAGAATGGCCGAGAGGTCGTCCTGCCACCAGATGGAGGCACCGGGCGCCCAGACATGGTAGAACCCAAGGGCGGTGCCGCCATGAAAGGCCGGGACGAGCCGGCGCTGAGCGTCTATGACGGACAGAAATGCGCGGGCGACCCGCTCGATCAGCCGGCGCATGACTGCCGGGTCTTCCATCATGAGCGCCAGCACCATTTCCTGCTGGCCCAGAAGTGCCCCGAGCATGTCGCTCGGCCCGCGCATGATGGGCATGCCCACCGGGAATCGGCCGCGGCTTTGCTGCACGAGGGCGGCGGTGAATTCGAGGTATTTTGCGAGCCAGGGGTTCTCCGGATCGAAGTTCACTTTTTCGAGCGCCTCGGCCGGTGACGACAGCCAGGGCCGGGAGGTGAAGCTCTCGCGTCCGGCGTGGATGGGTGCGCCCAGGATGGCCTCCATCCAGGGAATGCCGGTGAAGGGCTCGCCGGCCCAGAAGCCGTCCTGGCCGATCGCCTCGGACTCCTGGTACATGCGCTCGAAGTCCGGCAGAAAGCTGGCCACATCGAGCATTTCGGGCGTAATCAGCTTGTCCGGCTCGAGCAGGCCGTGGGCGGCTTCAAAGTGGCGGGAGAAGAAAAAATCGCCCACGCGGAAGGAGGCGAGCGGCCGGGGCTGCTCTTCCCGGGCCCAGAAGGTGCGGTGCAGGGCCAGCCGCTCTTCTATGCCGGCGCGCTGCTGCGGGATCCTCGCTGGTGCAGCCGTCCCGGCCTCGGACCTGAGCCGCTTGATGGTTCTGACCACGTGCTCTTCCATGAGCCTCTCGGCCTCCGGCGCATTACCGGACCTTACCGCTTCGATCAGCAGGCGATGGTAATGCAGTCCATCGCGCATTCCCAGCGTGCTGACGACGTTCTCCATGGAAACGCTCAGCACGCTGCGCAGGACGTTGTTGACTTTGATCAGCACGGAGTTGCCGGTGGCTTTGGCCACGGCCAGGTGAAACTCAAGATCCGCCCGGGCGAATTCGGCCACGTCGTCCTGGGACAGAACCATCCGGTCGTAAACCGCCTCCATCTCTGTCACGTCGCGGTCGGTGGCACGTTCGGCAGCCAGCGCGGCAGTGCCCTTCTCGATGATCCGGCGATACTCCAGGACATGGAAGATGTCGGTTTCGTCGAGAGCCATCAAGGGAATGAGCGAATTGAAGTAGATCTCCCCGCCCAGTTCGCGCACAAAGGTGCCTTCGCCGTGGCGGGTTTCAAGGATGCCCAGGGAGACGAGGTGCTGGATCCCTTCACGGATGGAGACGCGGCTGACACCCATGGTTCGGGAGAGTTCGTGCTCGGAGGGGATTTTGCTGCCGGGGGGCCATGTGCGGCGCAGTACCTGGTCGCGCAACTGGCGGAAAACCTGGACCCGCACGCTCTCTTTTTTGATGTTTTTTAGCGGTCTGGCGGCCATCACCCCCCCCGAAGTGGAAGTTGTCTGATATCCTACATCTTACCTGTCTGTCAATCTGAAATTCGTTCAACCCTCGACGACAAATAGGGTTGAACGAATTTTATTATCGAATTCCCTCGGATCCAGCTATGCGCATCGATCTATTGAATTGCATCAGGTTCTATATTAGGCTGCTGACGTGAAGTCGCGATTTGCGACTTCACGCATCACATTGCGTCAATCCTGATCATATTCCCAATCAAGCCACGGTGGCCGTCGATAGCTGCCGATGGTGTTTACAGAGCACGGCGCCATCATTGCGGCAACTGTTTTAAATACAAGGCCAGGAAGAAGAGATGGTCCGCCCACTGAAAAAAAAAGGAACGTCATCGTGATCGCCAACACCTCCATCGCCAAGTCCATGGAAATTCAACTCGGTACCCTTTTCGACGAGCTGCCGCCGCTGCCGGATTTCGTTGCGGGCATCCGTCGGGCGCCGGCGCGGCATTTCAACCTGTCTCAAAAGGACACCGAGCTCGCCCTCAAGAACGCCCTGCGCTACATTCCCGAGAAGTGGCACCCGACGCTGGCGCCGGAGTTCCTGGCAGAGCTGATGACGCGCGGGCGGATCTACGGCTACCGCTTCCGCCCGGCCGGCCCGATCAAGGGGCGGCCCGTTGATGACTACAAGGGCCGCTGCATCGAGGGCAGGGCCTTCCAGGTGATGATCGACAACAACCTGGATTTCGACGTGGCCCTCTATCCGTATGAACTGGTGACCTACGGCGAGACCGGCCAGGTCTGCCAGAACTGGATGCAGTACCGGTTGATCAGGCGCTACCTCGAAGTGCTCACCCGCGAGCAGACGCTCGTCATGGCCTCCGGCCACCCGGTGGGTCTTTTCACTTCCTCGCCTGAAGCCCCCCGCGTCATCATCACCAACGCGCTGATGGTGGGCTGCTTCGACGACCAGGACAACTGGCACCGCGCCATGGCGCTGGGGGTGGCCAACTACGGTCAGATGACCGCCGGCGGCTGGATGTACATCGGCCCCCAGGGCATCGTGCACGGCACCTACAGCACGGTTTTAAACGCGGGCCGCGCCAAGCTCGGCATCCCGGCCGACCAGGACCTGGCCGGACGGCTGTTCGTGACCTCGGGGTTGGGCGGCATGAGCGGCGCCCAAGGCAAGGCGGTCATCATCGCCAACGGGGTGGGCCTGATCGCGGAGGTGGATCATTCCCGCATTCAGACGCGGCTCGACCAGGGTTGGATCGACCGGGCAACCGACAGCCCGGCTGAGGCCTTCGCCATCGCCGACGAATTTCAGCGCAAGCGGCAGGGGATCGCCATCGCCTTCCACGGCAACGTGGTGGATCTGCTGGAGCACGCGGTTGACCACCGCGTTCCGGTCGACCTGCTCTCCGACCAGACATCCTGCCACGCCGTCTACGAGGGCGGCTACTGCCCTCAGGGCATCAGCTTCGCAGAGCGCACCGAACTGCTGCGCAGCGGGCATGCCGGGTTCAAGGAGATGGTGGACGCCTCCCTGCGCCGCCACTTCGCGCTCATCAAGACGCTCTCCGAACGCGGCACCTACTTCTTCGACTACGGCAACAGCTTCCTCAAGGCGGTCTACGACGCCGGGGTGAAGGAGATCTGCCGCAACGGCGAGAACCCGCTCGACGGGTTCATCTTCCAGTCCTATGTCGAAGACATCATGGGGCCGCTGCTCTTCGACTACGGCTACGGCCCGTTTCGCTGGGTGTGCCTGAGCGGCAAAGACGAAGATCTCGCCAAGACCGACCGGGCCGCCATGCAGTGCATCGACCCCGGGCGGCGCTTCCAGGATCGCGACAACTACAACTGGATCCGTGATGCATCCAAGAACCGGCTAGTGGTCGGCACCCGGGCCCGGATCCTTTACCAGGACGCGTTGGGGCGGATGACGATCGCCCTGAAGTTCAATGAAATGGTGCGGGACGGCGCAATCGGGCCGGTCATGCTCGGCCGCGACCATCACGACACCGGCGGCACGGACTCGCCTTTCCGGGAGACGGCCAACATCCGCGACGGCAGCAACATCATGGCCGACATGGCCACCCACTGCTTTGCCGGCAACGCCGCCCGGGGCATGAGCCTGGTGGCGCTGCACAACGGCGGCGGGGTGGGCATCGGCAAGGCCGTCAACGGCGGCTTCGGGCTGGTGCTGGACGGAAGCGCGCGGGTCGACGCGGTCATCCGCCGCGCCATCCCCTGGGACGTGATGGGAGGGGTCGCCCGCCGCGCCTGGGCCCGCAACGAGGCCTCCCTCGAAACCTGCATGGAGTACAACGAGCTGCGAAAAGGCTCGGACCACATCACGCTGCCGTATCTGGCCGATGAGGGGCTGGTAAGGAAACTGGTAGCGGACGGTTTCGCTGAACTGCAAAAAAAATAAAGATAAATATCCACACATCTTCAAAGAGGATAGACTCACGAAAAGTCATCATAATCGATGGCTTCGTAAAAGCCCAAGTTCAAGGCGCGCGAATCCCGTGGAGTGAGGCGTACGTGCAGTGCGCCGCAGCGACCGCGGGATGAAGCGCAACGCCGAAATTGGGTTTTTTACGAAGCCATCAAAGAGGGAGGCTGTCCATGTCCGGCATGAGCAAAATTGTCGAGTGCGTCCCCAATTTCAGCGAAGGCCGCAACCTGGAACGAATCGAGAAGATCGTCCAGCCGTTCCGGGGCAGAGACCGCGTCAAGCTGCTGGACTACCAGCGGGACGAGGACCACAACCGCCTCGTCGTAACCGTGGTGGGCGAACCCGGGCCGCTCAAGGAGGCCGTGCTCGAGGCCATGGGGGTGGCGGTGGCGGCGATCGACCTGCGGAGCCACCAGGGCCAGCACCCGCGCATGGGCGCGGTCGACGTGGTGCCGTTCATCCCGGTCCGGAACGTGACAATGCCAGAAGCGATCGAACTGTCGCGCCAGGTGGCGGCCGCGGCAGCAGAAAAATTGGGGCTCCCTGTCTTTCTCTACGAAGAGTCGGCCGCGGCCCCGCACCGCAAAAACCTCGCGGACATCCGCAAAGGCCAGTTCGAAGGCATGCCGGAGAAGCTCAAGCAGCCGGAGTGGGTGCCTGATTTCGGACCCGTGGCGGTGCACCCGTCCGCCGGCGTCACGGCCGTGGGCGCGCGTATGGCGCTCGTCGCCTACAACGTCAATCTGGGCACCTCCGAGCTGAACATCGCCAACGACATCGCCCGCAAGGTGCGGCATCTCGGCGGCGGCCTGCGCTACTGCAAGGCGATCGGCATCGATCTCAAGGAGCGGGGCATCGTGCAGGTTTCGATGAACATGACCGACTACACCCGCACCGCCCTTTACCGCGCGTTCGAGTTGATCCGGATCGAGGCTCAGCGCTGGGGAGTACCGGTGGTCGGCAGCGAAATCGTGGGACTGGTCCCGATGGCCGCCTTGATCGACACGGCCGCCTATTACCTGCAGCTCGAGGGCTTCAAGACGAAACAGGTGCTCGAATCCAGAATCTATGAATAGATTCTGGATTGCTGAGGGAAGAGAATGAACGGAAACCTCATCATCCAGAATGCTTCCGAGCTGGTGACCTGCTCCGGGTTCACCGCCAAAAAAGGCAAAGAGATGTCCGCGCTCGGCATCGTCGCTGACGGAGCCGTGGTCATCGAGCAGGGAAAGATCACGCGTGTGGGGGCCACGGCGGACGTGATGTCCGAATTCAAGGCGTCGGGCAGGAAATTTTCCGACTTCAAGACGATCGACGCTTCCGGCAAGGCCGTCCTGCCGGGCTTCGTGGACTCCCACACCCACTTGGTCTTCGGCGGCTACCGCGCAGACGAGTTTGCCTGGCGACTCAAGGGCCACAGCTACATGGACATTTTGCAGCGCGGCGGCGGGATCCTCAGCACCGTAGCCGCCACCCGCAGCGCCGCCCGCGAGGATCTGGTCCGGTCCGGGTTGAAGCGACTGGATTCCATGCTGGCCTTCGGGGTCACCACCGTCGAGGCCAAAAGCGGCTACGGACTGGACCGCGCAACCGAGATCAAGCAGCTCGAGGTCATGGCCGAGCTGAACCGACTGCACCCGCTCGATGTCGTGCCGACCTTCATGGGGGCCCACGCGGTGCCGCCCGAATTCAAGGGACGCGAGGATGCCTACATCGATTTTGTGCTTGCCGACGTCGTGCCGGAGGTCGCCTCCCGCAAGCTGGCCGAGTTCTGCGACGTGTTCTGCGAGCAGAACGTCTTCTCCGTGGCGCAGTCCCGGCGGTTGTTGACCGGTGCCGCCGCAGCGGGTTTGAAAGCGAAGCTGCACGCGGACGAGATCGTCCAGTTGGGTGGGGCGGAACTGGCGACGGAGATCGGAGCGGTTTCAGCCGATCACCTGCTGCACGCCTCCGAAGACGGGATCCGTGCCATGGCCGGAGCCGGCGTGGTAGCGGCGCTTCTGCCGACCACGGCCTTCAGCCTCAGGGAGCCCTATGCCCGCGGCCGGTTCATGATCGAGGCCGGCTGCGCCGTGGCCCTGGCGACCGACTTCAACCCCGGCAGCTGCTTCAGCGAATCGATTCCGCTGGTCGCAGCACTGGCAGCCCTTTACATGAACTTCACGCCCGAGGAGATCGTGACCGCACTCACCATCAACGGTGCCGCCGCCCTGGGGCGCGCGGACACCATCGGCAGCCTCGACCCGGGCAAGCAGGGCGACGTGGTCATTCTTGAAAGCCCGTCCTACCGGTTCATCCCGTATCACATCGGAGTCAGCACGGTGGAGAAGGTGATCAAGAAAGGAACGCTCGTCTTCGATAAATTCAAGTGCCATGACCTCGCGAATAAAAATTCGACTCGATGACTTCGCCAGAAGCCCAAGTTTAAGGCGCGCGAGCGCCCGCCGAGTGAGGCGTACTCAACCTACGCCGCAGCGAGCGCGGGACGAAGCGCAACGCCGAAATTGGGCTTCCGGCGAAGTCATCAACCAAGGAGAAGGCCGATGCTGAAGGACCTGAGCATCCTCGACTATCTTGCGAAAACCGCCTCCGGGGACCCTCTTCCCGGCGGCGGCAGTGGCGCCGCCTTGAATGCCGCGCTGGCCGCGGCATTAACCGAGATGGTGGCGAACCTCACCACCGGCCGCAAAGGCTTCGAGGCGGTCGACGCCGAAATGCGCGCAGTGGCGCAGAAGGCCGCGGGCTTTCGCGCCAAGCTCGCAGCCGACGTCGACCGCGATGCGGATGCCTACACTCAGGTCCTGGCGGCCTTCAAGCTGCCGAAGGCGACCGTGGCCGAAAAGACCGAGCGCACCCGGGCCGTCCAGCAGGCCTTCAAGCAAGCGGCCCTCGTCCCACTGGGGGTCGCCCGGGACGCCGTGGCGATCATGGATCTTGGCCGCACGGTCCTATCGAAAGGCAACCCCAACGCCGCCTCCGACGGGGCCGCCGGGGTGCTCGCCGCCCGCATGGCCGCGCGGGCAGCGGTCTACAACGTCCGGATCAACCTTGGCTCCATCCAGGACGAGGCGTTCACCTCCGAGCTGCACCGCGAAGCCGACCGGCTCGAAGCCGAAGCGGAAGCAAAGGAGAAAGAGATTCTGGCATGGGTGAAACTATAATAAAATGAGCCGGGCCTCCTACACTTATTTTACCGATGAGGACTGGAACCGACGGATCACGGAGCTGGAGGGGATCGCCGGCAGCTGCGAGCTCTGCCCGCGCCGCTGCCGCGTGAACCGTTTCGAAGGCGAGCGCGGCTTCTGCGCGGCACCGGGCGGGCTCGTCGTCTCGAGCATCTTCCCCCACCACGGCGAGGAGCCGCCGCTCTCCGGCACCGGCGGGTCCGGGACCGTCTTCTTCACCCACTGCACTCTGAAGTGCGTCTTCTGCCAGAACTACCAGATATCGCACGAGCAGGAGGGGCGGCCGTTTTCAGTGGAGGAGCTGGCGCGCAAGATGCTGCACCTCCAGGAGCTGGGCTGTCACAACATCAACCTGGTCACGCCCACCCATTTTCTGCCATGGATCCTGCGGTCGCTGAAGATCGCGGCCGGTGTCGGCCTGCGCCTGCCGATCGTTTACAACTGCGGCGGCTACGAGCTCGCGGCGACCGTGGACCTGCTCAAGGACGTGGTGGACGTCTGGCTGCCCGACATGAAATACGGCGACAACGTGCCGGCCCAGCGCTACTCGGCCGCCCCGGACTACGTGGAGGTCAACCAGGCCGCCATCCGCCGGATGTTCCGCCAGGTCGGGCCGCTGCGCTGCGATGCGGAAGGGGTTGCCGAGCGCGGGCTGTTGATCCGCCACCTCGTGCTGCCGAACGACCAGTCCGCCGGCCGCGCCGTTCTGGACTTCCTCACGAACACCTTCGACCCGCAGGATATCTCCATCAGCCTCATGGCCCAGTACCGGCCGCTGTACCGGGCCGAGCGCCATGCGCCGATCGGCCGCCGCGTGCGCCCCGAAGAATTCGAGACCGTCAAGCGCGCGTTCATCTCGGCCGGTCTGGAAGGGTTCTACCAAGAGCCGGAGAAGATCGACACCACCTTCGTCATCGATTTCACCCGTCGCAAGGAAGAGCCGCTGACAGGCCAGTGAACGCAACGGGGGCAAACCGGTTCGGATCCGCTCTTTTTTCCGCTTGATTTTCATCCCCGCCCGGGCTATTGGACAAAATTAGGTTCAGGCGCTCCAAGGGGTTTGCGGCCGTCTGCCGCCGGCAATCGCCGCCGGATCGACGATTCCGCCCCGAACATGGAGCTTAACAGGGAACCTCGTGCGAATCGAGGACGGGCCCGCCGCTGTGACCCTCGCCGTTTGCATCCCAGGATGCCGACGGAACCATTTCAGCCTCAATACGCCACTGTACTGAAGTTCGGGTGCGGGAAGGCCGCTGAAAGGGAAGGGAAGTCAGAAGACCTGCCTGAACGATCACTTCGTCTCCGTGGACCGAGAATTGTTCTGCGATCGTCAGGAGTTTTCCTGAATCCCGGATCGAGCCAATTTCGGTCCGGGATTTTTTTGTTCTGCGGTGACGGCGGCCGAACCGAAACCGCTCCGGGCGATCTATGCGAGACCTGCTTTCCAACATTCTCAAAGTCGGGGCCATCGCCGCCGGGCTGGCCCTCCTGGCCGGCTCGCCGTCGGGTGCGAAAACCGTGACCGACCAGGCCGGGCGCCGGGTGGAGATCCCCGATCACCCGCAACGGGTCGTGTCGCTCGCGCCCAGCATCACCGAAATCGTCTTCGCCCTCGGACAGGAACAGGTCCTGAAGGGCGTGACGTCCTACAGCGACTTCCCGCCGGAGGCCGCGGGCCTGCCCCGCGTGGGCTCCTATGTCCGCCTGGATCTGGAGCGCATCATCGAACTGCGCCCCGACCTTTGCATCGCCGTCAAGGACGGAAACCCGAAGGCGACGGTCGACCGCCTGCAGGCGCTGGGGGTGCCGGTCTACGCGTTGGACCCGCGCAGCGTGCCCACGGTCATCCAGGCGATTCTCGAAATGGGCGTCGTGCTCAACGCCGAGGACCGGGCCGAACGCCTGGCCCGGGACATGCGCTCCCGGATTGAGCGCGTTACTGCCAGGTTGTCCGGGGCCGGCCGCCGCCCGCGCGTTTTTTTCCAGATCGGCGAGTCACCGATCGTATCCGTCGGAACGAAAACTTTTGCCCACGAGCTCATCGGCCTGGCCGGAGGGGACAACGTCGCCGCCGGCAAAACCGCTTATCCGCGTTTCAACCGCGAGCAGGTGCTCGCACTTTCCCCCGATGTCATCATCATCAGTTCCATGGACCGGGCGGGTTCCATCGAGCAGATCCGGCAGGAGTGGGGCCGCTGGCCGAGCGTACCGGCCGTGCGCGACGGCCGCATCCATCTCGTGGACTCGGACCTCTTCGACCGCCCCTCCCCGCGGCTCGTGGAGGGGCTCGAGCAGCTCGCGGGATTCATCCACCCGGAGATTTTCGGAGGCCTGAAATGACGGCGTCATCCAAGCCGCTGATCAACCGCCTGCTGCTGGCCGCGGCGTCGCTGTCCGTCGTCCTGGCCGCCACCCTCGTCCTGGCGCTGTGCATCGGGTCGGGCGGCGAGGGGATCCTGCGCAGCCTGCCCGTCGTGCTGGGACAAGGGGAGCCGGGCTCCGCGCTGGAATCGATCGTCTGGCGCATTCGTCTGCCCCGGGCGCTGCTGGCCGCCCTGGCCGGGGGGACACTCTCGCTCGGCGGACTCGTTTTCCAGGCCCTGCTGCGCAACCCGCTGGCGGAGCCCTACATCCTGGGGGTTTCCGGCGGTTCGGCCATCGGCGCCATCATCGGCATCCTGCTCGGGCTCTCCCGATTTCCCGGGGTGAGCGTCTGCGCGTTTCTGGGAAGCCTGGCAACACTGGTGCTGATCGTGGCGATGTCCTCCGGCCAGACCGTGTTGAAGAAAGACGCCCTTTTGCTCTCAGGGGTCATGGTGAATGCGTTTTGCGCGGCGGTCATCATGTTCCTGGTCTCAATGACTCAGGATGCCCGCCTGCACAACATCATCTTCTGGCTGATGGGCGATCTTTCCGCGGTCGACGGATCGACCGTCGCGATCGTCGCTGCGATCCTCGTCCCCTGCTTCGGAGTGATCTTTCTGCTCTCCCACGCGATGAACCTGCTTCTGATGGGCAACGAGATGGCGCGCAGCATGGGACTTCACCTCCGGTCGGCGACCGTGGCCCTGCTGGTGGTCACCTCCCTGATGGTGAGCGCCATCGTCAGCTACAGCGGGCTCATCGGCTTCGTCGGCCTGGTGATACCGCACCTGCTGCGCTTTGTCTGGGGTCCGGATCACCGGGTTCTGGTGCCGGCCTGCATTCTGGGCGGCGGGGCGTACCTGACGGCCTGCGACATCCTGGCGCGATCGCTTCCGGATCAGGGCGAAATGCCCGCCGGCGTGATCACGGCCCTGATCGGGGCCCCCCTGTTCATCTTTCTGCTGAAGAAGACCCGGCGATGAAAACGGCCATTGAAACAAACCACTTGAGCCATGCGTTCGGAGGCCGGCCGGTGCTCGACCGTGTGAGCCTCACGATCGCCGCCGGCGATTTTTTCGTCATCATCGGGCCCAACGGCTCCGGCAAAACCACGCTGATGAAGCTCATGTGCGGCATCTTGAATACAGGCCCGGGGCGAATCGCCATTTTCGGGAAGGACATCCGCAGCTATTCGCACCGGTTACTGGCGCGCACGATCGCCTATGTCCCCCAGACGCTGGAGGTGAGCTTTCCGTTCACGGTGCAGGAAGCCGTTCTGCTGGGGCGCACCCCGCACCAGAACCTCCTGGGCATTCCGCACGCGGCGGATCTCGATGCCGCCCGCCGGGCGATGGCCACGACCGGGGTGGAGCACCTCGCCGATCGAAAGCTCGACCAGCTCAGCGGCGGGGAGCAGCAGCGGGCTTCGATTGCCAGGGCGTTGTGCCAGGGGCCGGACATCATCCTCCTGGACGAGCCGACCGCGTCGCTGGATCTCGCCCACCAGCTGCGCCTGATGGACCTGATGGAGACCCTGAAACAGGAAAAAGCGGTGACCGTGGTCATGGTCTCCCACGACGTCAACCTGGCGGCGATGTACGCCGACCAATTGCTGCTGCTCAGCAACGGCGCGATTGCCGAACTGGGGTCGCCCGCGGACGTATTGACACCCCGCAACCTGGAGGCCGCCTATGGCTGCCGACTGGTGGTGGACGAAAGCCCGTTCGGCGGCTTGCCGCGGGTCACGTTGGTGCCGGGCAAGTTCCGGCTTTAACCCGGTGCCGGCATGCCTTGTTTTCGCCGGCGCCGAACATACCCCGGAGCCGATTGCCCGGTGGCGGGCGCTCGAGCTCACAACCTGCGGAGGAGTTGCGATATGAAGAAAAAGCGGATGGCCGTTTTACTGCTCACGATGATCTTCTTCCCGTTGGCCGCGCTGTCCCAGACGACCCGGGACGATGGCCGTCCGACCACCGCGCTGGAGGAAGTGGTGGTGACCGGCACACGGACCGCCGAGGAGATCCAAAAAGTCCCCGCCAGCATCAGCGTCATCACCGCGGCGGACATTCAGCGCTCAAGCGCCAAAACGGCGGTGGACCTTCTGCGCCGGGAAGAGGGGATCGTCGTGAGGGACCTTCTCGGCAACGGGAAGGCGGCCCAGGTGGATTTGCGCGGGTTCGGCGAGACCGCCTCCTCGAACACTCTGGTTCTGGTGGATGGGCGACGCACCAACGAAATCGACCTCAGCGGCGTGGATTGGGCCCAGATCCCGGTGGAGCAGATCGAACGGATCGAGGTCCTCAGGGGGCCGGGATCCGTGCTCTATGGGGACAACGCCACCGCCGGCGTGATCAACATCATCACCAAGTCGCCTTCCAGGGGGTTCAATGCCGGGGCGGGCATCACCCTGGGCAGCTACGACCGCTACCGGGTCGATGCCCAGGCCGGCGGCGGGTACGACAAGACGGCGGTCTCCTTCTACACCAGCCACCAGAGCAGCGACGGGTACCGCGACAACAACGACTACCGGGCCAACGACGTCGGCGGCAAAGTCGTTTGGGACGCAACGGACTATTTCAGGGTCAACCTGTCCGGATCCTATCACGAGGACAGCTTCGGCCTGCCGGGGGCCCTGACCCAGTCGGAAGTCAATGCCGACCGTAAACAGTCCGTCAACCCGGACGACAAGGGCAGCACCCAGGACTATTACGTCAAGGCCGGGTTCGACTGGGACCTCAAGACGATCGGGCAGCTGTTGGCCGACGTCTCCTACCGGGACCGCTCCGGTGACTCCAAGTTCCCGGACGCCTTCTTTCCTTTCAAAAACGACTTCGACACCGAAACACTGGGGTTCACGCCGCACTACGTGTGGAAAGGAGACGTTTTCGACCGCACCAACAAGCTGGTCGCGGGGGTGGACCTGTACCGCACCAAGCAGGACAACAAGTCCTACTCGGGTTTCTTCTCGCCGCTGCCCTCCTCGCCGACCGGCATCGCGGACGTGGACCGGGACTCGATCGGGGTCTACCTCAACAACGAATTCTACGTCCTGAACAACCTCCTGCTCACCCTGGGCGCGCGGCACGAATACGTGAAATACGACTTCGACGTGCAGGACCGGAGCGCCTTCCCCCTGGCCCCCCTGAACGAATCCAACTCGGACTCCGAGAACGCCTACCAGGCCGGGTTGACCTTCCTGTACGGCCAAAATTCGTCGGCGTTCACCCGTGTCAGCCGGAGCTTCCGCTTCCCCCTGGTGGACGAGTTGGTGGTCTACGACTTCGATACCGGGCAAATCCGGGTGAACCCGGATCTCAAGCCGCAGACCGGAGTCCACTACGAGTTTGGGGTGCGACACCAATTCACACCGAAGCTGAGGGGCAACCTCACCTTGTTCCGGGCGGACATCGAAGACGAGATCTTTTTCAACCGCCCGGTGTTCACCAACGAAAACTACCCCAAGACCCTTCACCAGGGAGTCGAAGTGGGCGCCCGGGCGGAAGTGCTGAAACACGTGGCCGTGACCGGGAACTACACCTACGAGAAGGCGACCTTTGAAAAGGGCCCCTACCGGAACGAGACCATTCCGGCCGTACCCTATCACCGGGCCAATGTGGGGCTGCGCATCTTCGATGTCCTGCCGGGGGTGGAGCTGGCGGTCGACTACAGCTACTACGGGTCCAGTTATGCGGTGAGCGACTTTGAGAACAATTTCGAAAAGCTCGACGACTACTTCACGCTGGACCTGAAGCTGTCGTATGAGTGGAAAATGTTCCGGACCTTCGTGGGGGTGAACAACCTGACCGACGAGAAATACTCCGAGTACGCGGTCATCGGCGGCACACCGCTCCAGACTAACTTTTACCCGATGCCGGAACGGAATTTCGTGTTCGGCCTGCGGGCCTCGTTTTAACCCCCGAACCGGAGAGAGCCATGTGGGAATATTTTTTAAAAGGCGGGCCGGTGATGTGGCCGCTGCTCGTCTGCTCGTTCGTCTCGCTGACGGTGGTCATCGAGCGGGCGATGTTCTGGATGACGTTGCGACGTCGCAGCAACGGGACGCTGCTCAACGAGATCATGGCGCTGTGTGAATCCGGGGACTGGGAGGCTATCCGGCTCAGGACCGCCGGAACCCGGGACTACGCCATCAAGGTCATCGTCACCGGGATCCTGCACCGTGACTTTTCCATGACCAAGGCCATGGAGTCGGCCGCGGCCGACCAGGTCAAGCGCATGCGTCGGTTCATGGGCGTCCTGGACACCATGATCACGGTGGCCCCGCTGCTGGGGATCTTCGGCACGGTCACCGGCATCATTCAGTCCTTCGAAGCGCTGGGAGCGACGGGGATCGAGCGGCCGGCGGCGGTCACCGCCGGCATCGCCGAGGCTTTGATCACCACCGCGGCCGGCCTGGGGATAGCGATCCCGTCGGTCATCCTTTACAACTTTTTCGACAGCCTGTGCGAGCGAGCGGCACTGCGTATCGAAAAATATGCCACCAGCCTCGAGATCGTTTACGAAAAACTGGTCCGAAGGGACGGTCCCGGGGGGCGTCCATGAAAATCCGAGTCCCGACCCGGAAGCGGGTTCGCATCGAAATGATCCCCATGATGGACATACTGTTTCTGCTGCTGACCTTTTTCATGTATGCCATGTTGTCGATGACGGTCCACCGGGGGCTTCCGGTCCACCTTCCCGCCTCGGACGCGGCCGAAGCCACCAAAGACACCCATCTGACGATCAACGTCCAGGCGGACGGATCCGTGTTCGTCGACCGCACGGCGGTGGCGCTTGCGGATCTGGAAGCCGCTCTGAAGGTCCGCGCCCAGGCGGAGCCCCCTCCGGGGGTTTTGCTTTTTGCCGATCGCAGCCTCAACTACCAAATCCTTTTCGAGGTCCTGGACCGCATCCGCGCCGCCGGGTTGAGTCGCGTTTCGCTCCAGGCCGAGCCGGGTCCATCGCCGTGAAACGGTTCGCAGCGGCAGCCGCTTTCGCCGCCGGGCTTCATCTCCTGCTTTTCAGCCTGGATACCGGCCGAAGAAGCTCCCGAGACCTTCTCCATCCGTCGACCGAAACGGTGACGATCGTTCTGAATGCCGTCTCCCCTCGGACGTCTGAGCCGCGGCGCCTTTCAGCACCCCCGGATTCCGCCCTACCGCCGACGCCGGAGAAAGTACCCGCCAGCGTCTCCGTCTCCGAAAACCCGGTGGCCCGGGCCACTCCGCCGAAACCGGTCAAAAGGGTCGAGCGGAACGTCACAAGGATAAGGGAGGCGGTGAAACCAGCCGCGCCGGCCGCCTTGCCGCCGGAGCCGAAAGCGGCCGAGCTTTCCTCCCAGGAGCCGCGGGGGATGGCGAAGCCGGGATCCCCCACCGATGGCGGACTGCCGGATGAGGGCCGCCCTTTGCCGTCCCACGCCGCGGACGGACGGCTTCCCATCGCTGCGGAGCCATCCGCGGCGTCACAGCAACCCGCAGCACCACCGGTTCTGCGGGAAGCAACGCCCGAATACGACCAAAACCCTGCGCCGGAATACCCCAGGAGGGCACGGCAACTGGGATTCGAGGGCACGGTCGTGCTGAACGTCAGGATCAACCCAAAAGGGGGGGTCGAAGATGTGAAGATCGCTGTCTCGAGCGGGTATTCGCTGTTGGACCAATCCGCACTGCGTTCCGTCAAAGCATGGCGGTTCAAACCCGCCCGGCGGGGCGATCAACCGGTCGCCGCCTGGGTTCAGGTCCCGGTCCGTTACACCCTCGAGCCGCCCGGCAACCGCAGGCCGTAGCACGGTCTAACGCAAAGAAGAACCCCTGACGGGGGAATAAAAATCGCGTTACGACTCAGCTACCGGAAATCACTTTTAACTATGAAATGCGCGCAAACCGCGAAAGTGCACAACTGCGCAGGCGTTTAGGCTGGAGGCTGAAGGGCCATCGTGACCACGCAGCTCTTTTCCTTCAGCCTATCTACCTTCAGTCTATCAACCGGAGCAGTCACTTTTTCAGCAGAAAGAGCTGCACGAATCGCGGATCCAAATCCTTGGCCGTCACCCGGCCATACTCCGCCTCGATCTCACCGAAGAGGTCCTCGAATATCCGCCCCAGGCTTTCGGTGATCTCAAAATCCGCGAGGCCGGTTTCACGGGCGAGCCAGGCGATGAAGCCCGACTTCATCGCCTCGGGAATGCGGCGCGGCGCCGCTGACGCGGAGGAGGATTCGCCCGGCAGAAGCTCCGTGAAAAAAGCCTTGAAGCTGCTGACCGGGATGGCGGAGAGCTTCTCCTCCCGCAGCCCCAAGCAATGCCCGGCCCACCGGCTGAGAATCAGATTCTTGTAGGTCAGAAAACCATACTGAGACACGGGTCCCAGTTGGATGTTCATGAGCGCGAGCAGGCGGTCAACCGCCTGCACCTGTCGCAGTATCCTTTCGGTCAACGCGACCTCCTCCAGCGCAACGAACTCCCGGTACAGCACACCGGTCTTGTAGTTGTCGTAGTAAAGGGGCTTCTTGAGCAGCAGGCCGCCGAGGACTCCCATCCACTGCTCCCCCCAAAAGGTCAGGCGCAGCCCGGACGTGGCGTACCAGCAGCGGCTCAGCCACTTTTCAGCCTCCCACTTGAGCTCGAGCACGGCGCCGAACCCAAGCCGGAAAACCTGGATCAGCGGGTGGCGGATCAGTGCCGCCGCAGCCTTGCCGGGATCGACCTCTTTTTCCCCCGGGGCCTTCAGCCGATCCAGGCCCATGCTGATGTAGCCGCACGCCTTCTTCACGATGTCGTGCAGCTGCGCACGGCGGCGGATCACCTTGTGGTCGGCGACGATGATCTGGTTGCAGAGGTTGGCGAACTCCCACTGCACCTGAGTGAGGATGTCCTGCGGCTCGATCCGGGCGAGGGCGCGGCTGAAGTGGTTGTCCGCCTCCATCTCCCGCAGCGGGTAGGATGGCACGGGCAGCAGGGAACCCTCCGCCCGCCGGCGCGGAATGTGTTTCGGGGTCCGGGCTTCCAGGTCCTTCGGCTGGACCGGCTGGTAGATCCCGATGGCCTCGTTGAACGGCGCGAACCCCTTCTCTGCCAAGCGCACGGTGCGCCAGTGGTACTCCGCCTCCTCGGTCTCAGCGGGAATGACGTGGGTCGCTTCGAGCAGCACGTTTAGAAAATTCAGGTGGTCGTGGGCGGCCATGCGCTGGAGGAGTTTCATCAGGAACTCCTTGCGCTCCTCCTCGCCGATCGCGGAGCTTTCGAGCACAGGCGGCAGCTTCAAAAAGCGGATGAAATACGTTCCGTCCAGGGTGAAGAAATCGTCGCCGAACTCCGAGGGGTCCTGGTCGTGCTCCAGGGCCCGCACCTCGATCGTGTGAAACAGGTAAAGCTCGGCAAACTCGAGGCGGTCTTTTAAAAGCCAGCGCAAGAAGCGCTGGGGGTCAGCTTCCAGCAGGAGATGGAGCCAGCGGGTCGCGCTGTGCACCTCGATGCGGTCCCTGGCCCAGCTCTCGAGGTCCACGATGTGCTCCCACTGCCTGTCGGAGGCCAGCGCCAGCAACGGCAGGGCGTCCTCGGGGCCGATGTCGTGAACCAGAAGGTACAGATCCGGCTCTGGAAT
>DATITS010000246.1:0-21485 GCA_035467535.1 Desulfobacterales bacterium | reverse complement strand
CTCTATCGTATCTAAGACAACCCGCTTTGCTCCGATGGAATCAATGGCATTCCCCAGGCGGATGAACAATCCTTCCAGGTCGTACTCACCCGTCTCCTCAATCTCGCTGCGCTCGATGCGGACATGGTCCGTTGCGATGAGGCCACGCGACATCATGTCAGGGAGATCAAAACCAAGGGAGATGAAGTTCTTCGCGAGATCTTTCGGCGTCTCCTCGAAGGTCATGAAGACCCCGGGTTCTCTGAACTCCATGGCGCCCCGCATGAGAAATTCCATGGCAAAAAGTGTTTTGCCGGAACCCGCACTGCCGCAGATCAGGGTTGGCCTGCCTCGCGGAAGCCCTCCCTTCGTGATCTCATCGAGGCCCTTGATGCCCGTCGGGCATTTTTCAAGAACGGCAACATCATGTTTTGCCTTAACCATCGTCATCTCCCAGCGCTTTTATTAATCCAAAATGATACTATTTTTTTATCAAAAAATATATAGCTTTTCCATTCCTCGATTCGATATACGAGTGCACGGCCGCGCTCCTTATATTCAGATCGTTTCCGGTGTGTCATGGTTTGATGTACTCTCGCACCGTCTCACATGTCGTTGCCGATGAACTGTGATCATGGTTATGTCATCTGAACTTGGCAGCAAGGGGAATATGTGAAAATACCCTTTAGCCAGTCGATATCTATAGTTTTTGCCCCTCTCAATTTTTTCCCGCTTCGCTGTCAGTATCGTGACTTTTAGTGAGGTTGAATTTAGGGTGATATTCTCAACGTGAACATCTGCGGCTTGTCCGCAGAATGTTTATGTTGGGGTTAAGCATGATGACTATGGAATTCGCCAGCAGCATATATCCCTTTTTATCCTTCTACCATCCCTTTGGCCAAAAAGGATCAACGACCAAGAATAACGGAACTGGCGAGACGAAAGCCAATGCTCCAGCGGGTGTCGGAGGAAGGTAGGCGCACGCGATCAGCTGAACTGCATTTAGGGGCAGTGGCGCTATAGCCACCTCCACGTAACACACGAGCAAAGTCTCGAGGGTTATCTACCCAAGCACGACCATTATCAGGTGCACCGATATAATTTTTATGCCAATCATCTTCTACCCACTCCCATACATTTCCGTGCATGTCGTAAAGCCCCCACGGATTCGGCTTTTTGGTGCCCACTGGGTGAATTTTATCCTCGGAATTACCAGAAAACCATGCAAAATCATCAATTTGCTCTACATTATCACCAAATGAGAATGCAGTTGCGGTCCCGGCTCGGGCAGCGTACTCCCACTCGGCCTCAGTAGGTAGACGGTAATTCATTTCGCCCTCCATTGTATTAAGTTTTGAAATGAATTCAATTACATCCTGCCAGGAAACCATTTCTACCGGACAGATATCCCCGCAATTCCTGTGATGTGATGGATTGTAACCCATCACTTTTTTCCATTGCCCCTGAGTCACCTCTGTAGCCTGAAGGTAAAATTGATTGCTCAATATTACATCGTGAGAACTGATACTACTACCCATTTTGAATTTACCTACCGGTATCAACACGAACTTCATACCGATACTGTTAGTGATGACTTTAGAAAAATCTTCTCGCTCAGATTTTGCGACCGCCTTTCCTCTCTCCCCGGTTACTCTATCTGCTAGCTCTTCAAGCTTCTTAGCCTTGTTCACAAAGTCTATGAAACGCGAACTCTGGTGAGTACTGATGTAGTCGGTTATGGATTGTTTCATGTCAAAAGAAAAATCGGATTCTGGGATTGAAGTATCACCACCACCTAAACAATGATCGAAGAGGTCCACCCGGTAAGGAATGGACTCTTCTGCCAGCTTTCTCATATGAAAATTGTTTTCGGCAACAACCGACATCAATTGCTTTTCTATTTTAGCCCATTTTGAAGAATAAAATTTACGAAGCTTATCTACTTTATAGTTCTTCTGGGTCCAATCAAGGCTTCTGTCCGTACGAATGTCGATAGTAGCATCTTGCTCTTCAGAGCGTAAACTGTCCAGATCATCAATAATGTCAAGTTCGCGTTGGGATGCTGTGTTTGCATAATCGATCATTCGATTGGCAAATGCCCTTGTATTTGATGCTGCTAAGTGACAGTTGTATTCTCGCATTTGGATGGTGTAAT
Source organism: Desulfobacterales bacterium (assembly GCA_035467535.1). Lineage (GTDB taxonomy): Bacteria > Desulfobacterota > Desulfobacteria > Desulfobacterales > SpSt-501 > SpSt-501. The sequence goes on along the minus strand of DATITS010000246.1, from coordinate 19,351 downwards.
AACCGATTGCGACCGCGATGGCTATGGTGGATAGCGATATGACCGCCCATTTTGAATACAACCAACGCCGTTTCCTGAGTTGTTTAACTGCAGCGACGACCTCGGCAGCCACATTGCCCTTGGGCTCTAAGAGCGTAACGGGGCGAAGGTAGACTGGCAGAATGTCCAAGTCAATTTCACGAATGAGAACAGGAAGGACCCTGCCTGCAGGGTTGGTCCATCTGCGTTTTGCAAATCCAAGTTCAGTCAGGGTGTAGACCCCTGCTTTAATTGAATCCGGGCTCACCAGAAAGATGAGTAGGTGACTACCCCCAATAGCATCTAAGATCTTTACATCAAAACTTTCGCCGGCAGGAAGACTATCTCGATCAAAAAACACATCATATCCGGCAGCTATTAATGCAATGTGGATTCTCTCGGCGATTGGCCTATCAGTCGAGGAATACGACAGGAATACTCTTATCTTTGCCATATTGAGTCAGCTTCCCCAGATCATAGCCTACCTCAGGCCAACGTTGCGCTTAACCGGGCGCAGCTGTTCGCGCTCCGGTTGAAGCGCGGGTTGGGCATCATATGCTTGTACAGGTCGGATGAAATCTCGGCGATAGGCAGCCTTGCAATAGGCAATTTAAATCAAATGGGTCCTGACGCCATGATGTGCCCAACCCTACTGGCCTTGTGCCCTATTGGGGCATGAAGATCATAACGATTTCATCGGCTTCCTTTTTGGCCCGAATCCCGGGAATCGGCACCACATACGGATGCCCCTGCAGAAACTTGAAACATAGGTCGGCGCGTTCCAGGACGCCTCCGCCGAGGGGTTTCATGCCGATAATGCCGACCTGGTTCTGGATGGCCAAGGGGAAGAGTTGACTGGCGGGGTCGCTTTCAATGAAATTGAAAGGGAAACGGCTTCTTCTTGCGGCAGCGGAATAATCGGGATCCCCCCGAAGCCTATTTCAGAAATCTCCAGAGCCGTGGCCCCAAGTCGCACTGTTTTCATTTTGCCTCCCGCAAGGCTATTCCTGCAGTACCAGTTTCCGGAGATAACGTAAATGGGCTAAAAGAACCGGCACGGGGTCCTGGTTGTTCACCGGCAACAAGCCGGCCGTCTGGTCGGTGGCAACTCGCGGCAACCGCGGTTTGTGGATGGCGATCCCGGGGGTCGTCTTTTGCAAAAAGTTGCAAAGGACTTCACCGGCCATTTTCGCTGCGGCATACTCGCCCATGTCCGAAGGCAGTTCATCAACCGCTGCCGAGGATGGGTAGAATATCTTTTGCAAATCGGGTGCTGAAGCCGCCGCGGATTGAACCGTCCGCAGAAACCCCGCGACATAGTACTCGCTGAAAGTGGCAAATCGTTTTTCCGAAAATCTTCCTTTGGCCGCTCCAAAAATAAAGGGTGTGGCGAAATAATACAAGTACAGAGGCCTCGAAGAGTTCGCGTTCATGCGCAACAGCGCCGGCGATGGGTCCAGCACATTCAACGGGAGACATTCCGCCCTTGCTCCGTGAGCGACCATCTCTTCGACAATGCGGTTTGCATCCTGTTCGCCGCGGTAATAGGTAATGATGACCTCGGCCCCGCCTGCGGCCAAGAGCTTGGCGGCCACTTCCCCCAAACCGCGCGATCCTCCGATAACCAATGCCCGCTGATCTGAGAATTCTTCTGATTCGACTTCACGGCGGACATCTGTAAACGCGGCCTGTTCGCGAGGTGCCGGCCGGAAAAAAGTTTTAATCTGCCCTCGCATTCCCGGAGCTTCGACATCCATCATCAGCAGGGCCAGACGGTGGTTGCCATCCGCGACGCGATAGCGCAACTCCGGGACTCCGCTGCGATCCGGGAAAAACTCCAGCTGGAGTCCCGAGTAGATCGAGTGCAGTCCGGGGCACTCCATGCCGACCAGTCGCGTCGTGGCCAACAGTGACGCCAGCTGCATGGGGGGCAGGAGCCGCGTGAGGTTGGGGAAAAGCGCGGCGGCCAATTGCCGGTCCAAATAGAGGGGAAGACTGCCCGATGCGCCCGCTGCTTCTTCGAAAGAGCGTTCGCGGCATTTTATTGGTTCGTGAAACGTTTCCGGCATCGTGTCCGTCCGGTGCTGCCTTGCCGGGCGCCAGGCCATCTGGATCCACATGGCCGGCGTCGTATCGATCTCCAGCCGTATTTCGATCTGCTCCTCGGTTTGATCGATACAGATGCAATCGACGGTCTGTCCGACTCCTATTCCCGCCTGGAAATTGGCTTTGACGGTCCGAAGCTCCACACCCTGCATGCGGGTCCTCAGACACTCATCCGCGCTCCACAACAAGGCATGCAGTCCATGCACGACCTGCCGCCCAAACAGCAGACGCCGGGCGATCACCGGATCCACGTGCAGGGGATTGCAGTCGCCGGAGAGGTTCGCAAAAGCGAGCTGATCGTCGGATGTGAATGTGCGCGCGGCCATTGCGTGTTGTGGGCTATTGGACAAGTTCGATATGCTCCGGGAGCGGAAAAGGCTGCTCGACATCCCGGATAAAAAGCTCCCCCTGCTGTTGAAATCGAGGGGCTAAATTTTTGAAAAAATCAAGGCACGGTTTGTTTTTAGATGTGGGGATATATCGGGCGTACACCTCTTCCACTCCCAATGCGTTGGCATAGTGAATCGCTCTGGAGAGCAGGGTCTCTTCTATTTTGCGACCCAGCACCCGGCAGCTCAGAACAAAATCCACGATTTGCGCTTTTCGGTCTTGAATTTCCAGGCTCACGATGCCTGTCAGGCCGGCATCGCCAAATCGGTCAGAGACCCGCAGCGTCCAAAGCTTGTGGTGTTGCTGTCCGGCCCAGGCCATGAGCTCGGCTTCGGACATGCGCCGGGTGGACAAGTTCATCTGATTGGTCTTGTTCAGCAACTGCGTCGCTCTCTGCAGATTTGCCGCGTAAAGCTCTTCCACCCGGACGCGAACGGCCAGATGCCGCAGCCACTCCTCTAACGACCTGACCGTTTTTTTCAAATCCCGGCGTTGGCTTTCTGAAAAATACATCGCGGTCCGGGACAGATCTTCTTGGCTGAGGGAAGGCATCTCGAAACAGCGCAGGCTCAGCAGTGTTGCCGGATAAAACAGGGGGTCTTCCGGCCAGTCCGGCACAAGAACCTCGGGCAGGCTCTCCTTGACCCGTGCGCGTTCAACGGGATTATCGTCAATGAACACGACCGACTGGGGGCCGAGATTCAACTCGGTCATCAACTCCAGGATATTTTGGACCTTATCCCGCCAATTGATGCGCCATCCGGCAAAATCTTCCAATGTGAGGACCATTTCCGGGTGGCGTCGGATCGCCTCCAGGGCGGTCTGCTCCTCGTTCTTGCTCGCGATGGCGAGAAGCACCCCCCGATTCTTCATGGACTTCAAGGCCTGCTGGAAATCGACATAGGCTTCCCCGCGGTGATGATGTCCTCCCAGCACAAGATTTTCCCATCCGACATCGCCGACGATGCCCCCCCATACCGTGTCGTCCAAATCGACGACGATGAGCTTTCGGGCATGCCCGAGCATTCCGCTCAAGGCCGCTTTGATGTCCTGGACGGCCGCTTTGAAGATCTCGTTGCCGAACGGGATTTTACCCAGATACCACAGTTTGGGATCGAAGGCGTTCATCCCTGCCCGCTCAATCCATCTGTGCGTGTTCAGAACATGGATGTTGGAGGTTTTTTCCAGGTTCTCGGCCAGCCGCAAATTCATCCGCATCAGGGTGTTCGTCAGCCCGATCTCGGGCTTCATGTCCAGCATCCCGAAAACACCCCGGTACGACGGGATCCCCCAGGAAGGCACAAATGCGTACCGCACCCGCTCGCTCATGCCTGCCAGCAGCGCGCAATACGCATCCACCTCTTGCAGCACTTGCCGCACCGGCACCTGTTCATAGGCGAGAAGCGCTTTGAAAGCGGAACTAACGGACTGGGGCTGGGTCCAAACCACGGCGACATCCGGCGTGTCCTGCCAGTGCGATGCGGCTTTGTCCAATAACGCCGGGACGGGCTGCCCGAGCGGGGCGGCAATGGGCTTCAGGTTGGGGAATTCGGGGTCATTGGCCGCATAGCCGGCGAAATTCTGCAGATTGAAATCCGAGACGAGAACGCACGTATAGGGTGGCTTATCCATCGCGTTTTTCGTTCAGCAGCAGGTGGATGTGATCTGCAAGCGACCCCACCGTGCGGAATACCTTGTTGATCTGGGACATGGTGCGGTCATCGGTCAGCAGAATGGGGCGGCCGAGTTCCTGGGCGGCCTTCTGTTCCGTCAGGACGATCAGATTGATCAACCCCGCCGAATCGAGTCTTCCGAAATCGCCGACTAAAGCGGTCTCGACGTCTTTTGCCAGGTGCTCTTCCTCCGGCCGCAGCTGGTTGAGTTCATCCAGTACGTTGAAAAGCATTTGCGTAATTTTAGCGTTCATTGCCGCAGGTCTTCTCCGCCTGTTGGAACCTTCAATAAAACGCGAAATCCCCGTCTCCGCCATGCACCCGGCAGTCCGCCAGGGGACTATCTGCAACCGCTTTGGATAGAAAAAAACCCCTGGAAACCGATCGGGTGGACCAGAAGGGGCAGCGCAGCCCTGAAACGCTTTCCACCAGCCGCTCATCATACAGGCTGAGGGTGCTCACGTCCATCGCAAGCGCCTGATGGACCGCCGCGGCGGCGATGGAGGGGGCGTGTCGGCTCTCAAAGTGGGAATACAGGACGCGCATCCGGTCATCGCGCACGCTGAGCATCAAAAACCCTATCATGCCGTTGTTCCGCTCGAACACCTTGACACCGAGATAAAAAAACCGGGCGGAGATTGACGAAAAGAAATACCGCCTGCTGGCTGAATCTTTTTGCGGCGCCGATACGATCCAGGGGTAAGTCATGATCCAATCGAGGGCGGTCTTGCCTTTGCGCGTCAGGTCATGCCGGTTGTGCCGTTCGATAAACGCGCCGGTCTCCTCATCGATGGACGAAACATACTCAAAGCTCAGGCGCCGGCGGATATGGGTGCGCCGCTCCCAGAAGAAACCTCTGAGATTGACGACTTCATCCAGCATGATATCAGCGAACTTGAACCCAACCCGCAATGGTCTCATCCACGGGAACTCCCGGAGGATGGCGCTGGTCGCGTCGAACCGAAACCGGATGTCGAGACCTTTCAACGGCTTTAAAGCGATAAACTTTTGCGAGGCCTGCAGCGCTTTTCTGGCTTCTTTGGATCCTCCCGACACTCCGACACGGTCGTGATACGCGTTGAGTGCCTTGTAAAGCAGAATGGCGCCCACCCCCTTGGTTTCAATGCCCGGATCGACCCACCAGCCGGACAACCAGCCCAATTTGTGATCGGTGTTATTGAAAAAGACCTTATCGGGGAGAATGCCAAGATAGCCGACCACCTGGTTATCCTGATACGCAACCAATAAGGCCGGATCATCCTTTTCCGCCCGGGGGTTGTGGCAGATGGACCTGGCTCGTTGTCGGGTCATCGGGAGGGTTTTTGTAAGCCAAAAATCCTCGGACAGCAGCGCCAGTCCCAAATCGGCGACCGTAAAGGTTTTAAATTCCATCGCGCCTTGTTTTTTAAATTTTCTTTAAAAAATAAAACCCTTCAGGCAGCCGCCAGTGTCGTGCACAGTTTGCCGATGACGTTGCAGGCAAGCTCGCGGCCGCGAACGAAGCGCAGGTCCTTGAATCCGGGGCGCCAGGTGAGGGAGGAGAGGTCGTCGGAGACCACGAGGAGTGCGGCTACTTCGATGCCGCGGAATCCTCCGACCGTGAAAAGCGCCGAGCATTCCATCTCCACCGCCAGCACGCCGTCCCGCTGGTGGCGGGCCACCTCGTCGCGGGTCTCGCGGAAAACAGCATCCGTCGTCCAGACGGTCCCCGAACGGGCGGAAACCCCTTCGGCCGCGCAGGCCTCGGCCACGCGGCGCATCAACGGCTCGGAGGGGCAGGCGGCGGAAACCCCGGCCGCGTAGTGCGGGGAGGTCCCCTCGTCGATCACGGCCGCGGTCGGGACCACGAGATCGCCCGGGCGCAGCACGGGCGACACGGCGCCGCACCAGCCGATAAACAGTATCGTCCGAGCGCCCCAGGCGATGAGGGTTTCGGCCACCATGACGGCGTAGGGCGCGCCGACCACCGGTCCGGCAAGGCAGACATCGGGTTCGCGGCCGGCGGCAGTGTAAAGGCGGCTGATGAAAAGGCGCCGGTGCTCCGACGCATCAAAGCCCAGCCCGCGCCGGAGCCCATCCACGTCAGGCTCCGTTGCCGCCAGCACGGCCACGGGGGCCAGCCGCGGGGAGTGCTTTCCCCGCATGGGCTGGATGATGGCATCCTGAAGTTCCACGACGCTATTGAAGTTGCGGCAGTGCGCCGGCGTTATTGCGGCGTGGCCAGCCGGGCCAGGTCGTCCTTGATCTCGTCCAGCAAGTCGTATAGCCACATGACGTCCTCGACCGAGAGCCGGCCGGCTTTCACCGGGGCGCCGTCGGTGCCGTCCTTCTTCTTGAGAATGCGCGGGCCGATCTGCAGCTTGGCCTCACCGTCGCCGTACTTGTTGATGGACAGCACCAGGCCGGTGTTTTCGCTTTTCCATTTTTTAAGGACCTTGTCCTTTTCGGGATCGTATGCCATGCCAACCTCCCCAGTTCAGTCCGTTGCGTCTATTGAGTCTATTGAGTCCGTTGCGTCGATTGAGTCATTGGGGTGAGCCTGTCCGCGCGGCTCCGGCGAACCCGGTGAACCGGTCCGACGCAATGGACACGACAGACTCAATAGCGCCATGACTCATATCAGGCGGATAGTTTCGAAAAATCGGCGAAGGTGTCGAAAAGCCCGGCCACCTGTGCAAGCAGCGACAGCCGATTGCGACGGACGTTCAGATCCTCCGCCATGACCATGACGTCGTCGAAGAATGCATCCACCGGAGCGCGCAGCGTGGCCACCCGTGCGAGGGCCTGGTCATGGAGGCCCTGGCGCAGGTCCTCCTGCACCAGGGATTGAACGGTGCGAAAGGCCGCGAGCAGTGCGGCTTCCGATGCGTGGGCGAACAGCCCCTCGTCGACCGCCCCGGCTGTGAACTCCTCGGCCCGGCGGATGATGTTGACCACGCGCTTGAAAGAGACCGCGATGGGCTCGAAATCCGGTTTGCTCTTGAGCTGCTGCAGCGCGCGAGTGCGGCTCCAGACGGCGGGAACGTTTTCGGCCGGCACGCCGAGCACCGCGGCGACCGTGTCCTTGGCGAAGCCCTCCTCCACCAGGATGGAGGTCATCCGGCCTTCGAGGAACGCCTGGATCTTGGCGGCGGTCTCCGGCGCAGCTCCCGCCTCGCCGTCGAAGAGGCTCAAGCTTTTCTGTACCACGGTTGACAGCGGGAATGCCAGCCCGTGGCTGCGCATGATCTGGATGACACCGATGCCCTGGCGCCGGAGGGCATAGGGGTCGGCCGCACCCGTGGGGACCAAACCGGCCCGGAAGCAGCCGCAGATGGTGTCCAGCTTGTCGGCGATGGCGACCACCGCCCCGACCGTGGTCTCCGGCAGCGCCCCGCCGGAATAGGTCGGCCGGTAGTGCTCTTCGATGGCGCTCGCCACCGCCACGGGTTCCCCCTGGGCCCTGGCATAGACCCGCCCCATAATGCCCTGCAGCTTGGGAAACTCGCCCACCATCTGGCTGACCAGATCGGCCTTGCAGAGCCAGGCCGCCCGTTCCACCTGCCCGCCGAGTTCCGGGTCGCCGCCGAGTTGGTCGGCCACGAAACGGGAGAGCTCCCGCACGCGCCGGACCTTGTCGTAGATCGAGCCCAGCTGGGCCTGGAAGAGAACACTTTTCAGCTTCTCCACCATGGTGTCGAGCGGCGTTTCCCGGTCGCTCCTGAAGAAAAACTTTGCGTCCTCCAACCGGGCCCTCAACACCCGCTCGTGGCCCCGGACCACCACCGCCATGTCCTGGACGGGCGTGTTGTTGACGGCAACAAAATGCGGCAGGAGCCTGCCGCCGGCGTCCACCACGGCGAAATATTTCTGGTGCTCGCGCATGGCGGTGATGAGCACCTCGGCAGGAAGCTCCAGGAAGGCGTCTGCAAACCGCCCGACGGCGACGGCCGGGTACTCCACCAGCTGGGTCACGGTCCCGAGCAATTCCTCGTCCGGCAGGATGTGCCCGCCCACCGACGCGGCCGCCTGGGCCGCACCCTCGGCGATCAGGCGCCGGCGCTCGGCGGCGTCCACGATCACGAACCCCGAACGCAGGGCCTCCACGTAGGCGGCGGGCTCGGCGACGTTGATCGAACGCGGGTGCATGAAGCGGTGCCCGAACGTCGTGCGCCCGCTGCGGATGCCGCCCAGCGTGAAACCGATCCGGCTGCCGCCGTAGAGGGCGAGCAGGGAGTGAATCGGCCGCGCAAAGGAAATGGTCAAATCCGCCCAGCGCATGCGCTTGGGAAACGGGATGGCCAGGATGATGTCCGGCAGGACCGTTTTAAGCAGGGCGGTGGTGGCGACCCCCGGGTCGGTTACGGTGGCGCTGAGGTACTCCCCCTTCGGGGTCGCGGCGACGCCGAGCCGGTTCACGGGCAGGCCGAGCTTCTCGGCGAACTTGACGGCGGCCGTGGTGGGTTGGCCGTCGCTGTCGTAGCCCACCTTCCGCGGCGGTCCGAGCACTTCACTGGTCAGCCGTTTCTGCCGGGCCGCCAGCTCCGCCACGGTGACCGACAACCGGCGCGGAGTGCCGAAGGTCTGGATGCGGCCATGCGCAATCCGGGCATCGGCCAGCTTCTGCGTCAGCATCGATTCCAGCGCCGCCAGCGCCGGCGCGATGTAGCCGGCGGGAATTTCCTCGGTTCCGATTTCAAGCAGCAACGTTTTCATTCGTATTCCTCATCGAAGCGGCACTGCCGGCCGCTTTCAGCTCTTCTTCACCAACGGAAACCCCATGCCCTCCCGCTGGGCCAGGTACGCCTCCGCGCAGGCGCGCGCCAGGTTGCGGATGCGCGCGATGTAGCCGGTACGTTCGGTGACGCTGATGGCCCCGCGGGCGTCCAAGAGATTGAAGGTGTGGGAGCACTTCAGGCAGAACTCGTAGGCCGGCAGCACCAGCCCTTGCGGGATGACCCGCTGCGACTCCGCCTCGTAGCGGGCGAACAGGTCGAACAACATGGAAACGTCGGCCTGCTCGAAATTGTAGGTGGACTGCTCGACCTCCTGCCGGTGGTGCACATCGCCGTAACGCAGCTCCCGGTTCCATTGCAGGTCGTAGACGTTGTCGACCTGCTGCAGGTACATGGCGATCCGTTCGAGGCCGTAGGTGAGTTCGACCGAGACCGGCATGAGTTCGATGCTGCCGGCCATCTGGAAATAGGTGAACTGGGTGATTTCCATGCCGTCCAGCCAGACTTCCCACCCGAGGCCGGAAGCCCCCAGGGTGGGCGACTCCCAGTCGTCCTCCACGAAGCGGATGTCGTGCTCGAGGAGCTTGACGCCGAGGGCGGTCAGACTCTGGAGATACTGCTGCTGCACGTCCGCCGGCGAGGGTTTTAGCAGGACCTGATACTGGTAGTAGTGCTGCAGCCGGTTGGGGTTCTCGCCGTAGCGGCCGTCCGTGGGACGGCGTGAAGGCTGGACATAGGCGACCTTCCAGGGCTCCGGCCCGAGCGCCTTCAGCAGGGTCGCGTGGTGAAAGGTCCCGGCGCCGACCTCCTGGTCGTAGGGCTGAATGACCAAGCACCCTTTGCGCGCCCAAAACGCCTGGAGGGTCATAATGAGGTCCTGAAAATACATGACGGTGCTCCTTCAGCGGACAGGGAATTCACTATGAGTGGTTGCATAACCCCGTCTGACCCCCGATGGCCGTGTTGCAGACCTCAGGTGTAATCCGAGGTTATGAAACCACTTCTAAAATCTAAGGCTTACGTGAATAGAGCATTTTCGCGCAAATGCCAAGTGAAAAGTACCGGGTGCCTCCGGCGCCCGGTACTTCTGATAAACGACCCGATATTCCAGCCGTCGCAGTCGTCAATCCTGAAAATCCTGTTAATCCTGTCTACCCTCTCCCTTTTTAATCCAATGTCTTCTCGATCCTCAGCCCTTCCCTCGCCACGCGTGCGTCCAGCAGGCGGGCCCCTGGCCGTTGGTCTAGAATCTCCTGCCAGCGCAGCCGCAGGCGCTCGACGGCATCGGCTTCACCGAGGGCCCAGAGGCAGCCCCCACCGCCGGCGCCGGTGAAACGCGCCCCGCACCCGCCGCGGCGGGCGGCCGCGACCAGCCTGCGGCCGATGCCGTCCAGCACATCCGGCGTCAGGCGGCGCCGCACGGCCGTCTCCCGGTTCATAGCGTCGGCGGCCGCGCCGAAGTCGCAGCGCTTCAAGGCCTCCACGAACCGGTGCGTCCAGCGCACGATCTCCTCCCAAGGCTGCCGCGTGCGGCCGGAGACGAACTGCCGCACCCAGCGGCCGTTGATGTCGCAGGATTCGTGGGGAATCCCGCAGTAGGCCACCAGCAGGCGCTCCTCGAGCTCGGCATAACGGCGACGGGGCACAACGCGCTGCCGCTGGAAGACCGACGTGCGCGGCAGCGCGATCCAGCGCCAGGCGTTGACGCCCCCGTAAACGGCGGCCAGCTGGTCCTGGTAGCCGCAGGGAACGCCGGCGACACTTTCCTCGACCGCATGGGCCAGCAACCCGATGGAACGAGCGCTGGTCGCGGCACTCGGGCTCCCGCGACGCCTGGCTTCCGAAAGTGCGGCCGCCAGGGCGACGGCGGCAACCGACGACCCGCCCAGGGCGCTGCGGGGCGGCGATGCGGAATCAATGGCGATTTGCACCCCCGCTGCCCGGAAAACGTCTGCCATGGCGAACATCAACCCCATCGGGTGGTCATAGGGCGCCTGGCCCGCGGCGTAGTCGGCCCCCTTGAACCCACGCGAGGTGATCCGGATGCGGCCCCGGGCGTAAGGCGTGAGACGGACGCTCGTGCGCATCTCCAGGGCGATGCTCAGCGTGCACGGGGCCAGATGCTGCAGCGGGTAGGAAAAGGTGCGGATGTCAAGGGTCCCGCCCATGTCGACGCGGCACGGCGCAGAGGCGGTCACCGGCCGGGATTCGAGCGCCTTTTGCCAGTTGAACGGCTCCCGATGACAATCAGATGAAAGCGCACTCGGTCTCATCTCTTTTTTCTCCCGCATCGGACTACGAAGGTGCCAGCTCCCCGCGCAGCTGGCGCAGCACCCTCAGGCTGCGCGGTTGCCGGCCGAGGTGGTAGGGCACGAAGCTTTCCAGAAACTCCTGGCTTTCGCGAAGGGCCCGGGGGCTGAACTTGATCCGGGCCGCTCGGGCCAGATCCCCGCCGGCGACCCACAGCAACTGCTTGATGGTGCCCTTGGAAAGGCGCTGCGACTCCGCGGTCGAGGGAAGGCATCCGGGGCAGGCGATGCCGCCCTGGCCGATCTCGACCCCCAGCGCCTCCGGGCGGATGCTGTCCAGGTCCAGCCGGCAGACGGCACACCGCGTCAGGTTGGGGCTGTGCCCGGAGATTCTCAGCAATCGCATCTGGAACAGGACGCTCAGGGCGGCCTCGGGCGGGCCGCTGGCCGTCAGGGCGTCGAGCACGTGCCGCAGCAGTAAAAACAGCTCGGCACTTTCGATGCGCTCCTCCATCCAGTCGTTCACGAGTTCCGACCAGTAACTGGCGTAGGCCGTCTTGGTCGCAGCCTCCCGTATTTCCGAGTGAGGGTGTCGCAGTGTCGCCTCCTGCAGCACCGGCAGGCCTCTCTGACGGCCGACGCTGCCGACGATGTCCAACTCCGTGAAGAGCTCCAGCAGACCGGCAAACCGCCGGGTGCTCTTTTTGGCGGCCTTGGCCATCAGGGAGACCTTGCCGAGGGTGAGCGAAAAGAAGGTCACAATGAGGTCATAATCGCCGTATTCCGTGCGGCGAATCAGGATGGCAGGCGTGGAAAATTGCAACATGGAACCACACGACCGGGCAGGCCGCCAGGCACCGCAGGAAGCCCGCCGCGGCATTTGTCACGGCAGTTGGAGATTCACCACTTCGCCGCGTTTGCCCGGCACGTTGACCGGCTTGTTGTTGAGGTTGAGTTTGACCCCGCCGGCGTTTCCGATCAGCAGGTTGAACGTTGAGCGGGCTTCGAGTTTCAGATGCTCTCCAGCCTTGAGGTTGTATTCGGCCGGGATTCCTTGATCGGTCACGACCTTGAGCCAGGTGTTCTCCGTGGCGGAGACCGTCAGGATGCGCGGCGGGGCGGCCGGCGGCACCGGTTTCAGGGTCGGGGGCGGCGCCGGCCGATTCTGGGCCATGTCGGCCGGCGGCCGTTCCGGGGAAACGGCGCCGGGGTCGGCGGCAATCGGTGCGGTTTCGACTTGCGGTGCGCTCAACCACTGCCAGGCGACGATCGACCCGACGACCAGAATGAGCATCAGCGCCAGGACGGCGACCAGTTTCCTCCGCAGGCCGGAGCGGGCCCGCTCCGGCTGCCGCCCGGCATCCTCCGTCTCCCGGATCATCATCCGATGCACGTCGTAGCGCCGCACCGCTTCGTCGCCGTCCGCACCCACGACCTTGGCATACGCACGGAGGAATCCTTTGAGAAAAGGCTCCGGCGGAAACCCCTGCGGGTCTTCCCGGTCGATGGCCTCCAGGCTCCGGACCGCGATCCGGGTCTCTTCCGCCACCTGATCCAGACTGATCCGTTTCTCAACGCGGATCGCGCGCAGATACCGGCCGAAAGATGCCTGCTCCGATGAAGATTCCATTACCGTGTCACCCTAATTGGACTATTTACGAAGCCATCCTACTTGGCTTCCATGATCTTGATATGCGAGCGCCGGCGCAAATCCGTGATCCAGGCCTTGATCTTGCCGTCGACAATTTCCCGGTACAGGGTCTCCTGGATCTCCGATTCCACCTCGGCCAACGGCCGCCCCGCAGTTTCCACTATTTGCTGCACGAAGACGACCTGGTAGCCGAACTCCGACTCCACGATCGGCGAGACAGCTCCGGCTGCCATATTTTTCACCACCTCCCGCAGTTGAGGGGTGAGTTCCTCGACACGGTACAATCCCAGGTCGGCCCCCTGCAGGCCACCGGCCCCGGCGCCGCTTGCGCGGGCGATGTCTTCAAAGGGCCGACCCTGATTTATTTCTGCCAGCGCTGCCTGCAGGAGCGCCTGGGCTTCCTGCCGCTCAGCCAGGCTCGCGTTGCGCGGCAACTTCGCAAACAGGTTCCACAAATGGTATTTCCTGCTCCCGCCGTACTTGGCAAGGTTCTTCTCGTAGTAAGCCTTGATCTCCTCCTTCGTGATCACCACCCGGGAGGTCACTTCGCGATTGACCAGCTTGGTCCGTTGCAGCATCCCCTTGATGTCTTTGCGGTAATCGGCCATGCTCATTTTCCGGCTGGCGAGCATGGCACGGATCTCTTCGTCCGTAACGGAGTTCGCCCGCTTGATCTGCGCGATTTGCTGGCCGATCTCCTCTTCGCTGACCGTGATGTTGTAGCGCTTGACCTCCTGATCGGTGAGCTTGTTCTCGATGAGGGTGTCCAACGCGTCTTTGCGCAGCCGCGCCATGGCCTGGCGCTGCATCTCCGGGGAGAACCCCTGATCCTTGGTGTTTTCCAGGAACGGCCGGATGGCCGTCTCGACGTCGTGCTGGGTGATGATGTCGTCGTTCACCACCGCCACGATGCGGTCGACAATGGCGGTCTGCGCCGCCGGGGCCGGCAACGGCGCGAACAGGCCGCCGACCAGCGCTGCGAACAGGATGAAGCGCAACGCCGAAATTGGACTATTTACGAAGCCGTCAAGCATGGCAAACCTCATCTTGCGGGACAGGTCGCAGGCGCCGAATCCTGCGATTGCGAGCCCCCTCTTCCGCGGGTGAACGCCCGGATCAAACAAACCGCTGCCGTCCGGTCTCACGTGCCGTCGCCGGGTGCGGCACCCGGCTCAAGCCCCTCCAGCCGGCCCCACGCCTCCCGGTTGACGTCCACCGGATATTTCTCTTTCAGCCGGGCAATCCAGGCGCCATAGGCATCCTCGATCTTCTGTCGCTGCAGCTCGGCGACGATGGTCTCCTTCAATCGCTGGAACCGCTCCTGCGAGTCGGCACCTGCCGCTTGGCTGCGGTAGTGCTGATCGTAGTAGCCGGCCACATCCTCAGGAGTGATAGCGATCTGCCCCCGCAATTCCGCGTCCACTAGTTTTTCCATGAGGAGCCTCGACCGCAGGCGGTGCTTCCATGCATCGAAGCTCACGGCGGATTCGATGAGGGTCTGTTCAAACACCCCGGGCGGGTAGTCGGACCTGACGGCGGCAACAGCGGCCTCGAACTCGGCATCGGAGACGGAGATGCCCAACTCCTCCGCGCGCTGGAACATCACCAGTTCTGTCGCCATTTCGTTCAACAGCTGCGTGCGGGCTTCTTTCAGCTCGGCCGGGCTCTGCGCAACGCCGCCGGGATAGGCCGCCTGGGCCAACTCAAACGCCTGCAGAAACTCCCGGACGGTGACTCTGCGCTCGCCGACCCGGATCAGGTAGTCCTTGGCGGGCTCAGATCCGGGCGAACCGCATCCCCACAGGCTGACCAGTCCCAAAGTCAACGCAACCCAGCCCACGGACCGGTGAACGACTCTGGCCCTGTCCCACTGGCCCGGAGGCGCTTGAAAAAGGCTCGACCAGCCGGTGGCAATCCCGTATAAGATTTTAATTTTCTTGGTTATTAACACGCTGTTGGATCTCTTGCAAGATGTTTTTGGCCTGGGCCAGCTGGCCGACGGTGCCCGGCTGGGTCAGCCGGACCTTGAGCACGTGGTCGGGGGTGAGCTCGAAGCGGTCCGGCTCGCTTATAATCAGGTCCACCAGCGCGGAGGAGGCCTTCAGGTGGGCCTCGGAAAACGCCAGCACCAGCCGCTGGTCCTTCAAGTCCAGCCGCGACACGCCGGCATTCCGGGCCAGCACCTTGAGCATGATTTTAAACAGCAGGTGGGTCCCCTCCTCGGGCAGCGGCCCGTAGCGGTCGTTCACCTCCGTGCGGATGTCCGCTATGTCCTGAAGCTGCTCGGCACGGGCCAGGCGGCGGTAGAGCGCCATGCGCTGGTCGATGTCCGGCACGTAGCTCTCGGACAGGTAGGCCGACAGCGGGATGTTGATTTCGGGGTCCAGCGGGTGCGCAACCGGCTCGCCCTTCAAATCCGCAACGGCGTCCTCCATGAGCTTGAGAAACATGTCGTAGCCGACGGCCGCGATGTGCCCCGACTGGGAGGAGCCCAGGATCGTTCCGCCGCCGCGGATCTCCAGATCGTTCATGGCAATCTGGAAACCGGCCCCCAGGTCGCTGTGCTCCATGAGGACCTTCAGCCGCTTGCGGGCGTCGGCCGTGAGCAGGCTCTCGTCCGGGATGAGCAGATAGGCATAGGCCTGCTCGTCCGCCCGGCCCACTCGGCCCCGCAGCTGGTACATCTGGGACAGCCCGAAGCAGTCCGCCCGGTCGACGATCATCGTGTTGGCCGAGGGGATGTCAAGGCCGGACTCGATGATGGTGGTGCACACCAGCATGTCGATGTCCCTGTTCAGAAAGCGGACCATGACCCGCTCCAGCTCGTCTTCCGCCATGCGGCCGTGGGCCACATCGAGACGCACCTCGGGAACCAGCTCCTTGAGCTTGCCGGCCAGCGCGTGGATGCTGTGAATGTTGTTGTGGACGAAGAAGATCTGGCCCTGCCGCCGCAGCTCGCGGCGGATGGCCTCGGCCACCACGTTCGGGTCGAACTCGCAGATGTAGGTGATGATCGACTTGCGGTATTCGGGCGGGGTCTGGATCAGACTGATGTCCCGGACCCCGGCAAGCGACAGGTGCAGGGTTCTCGGAATCGGGGTGGCGGTCAGGGCGAGCACATCGACCGAGGCGCGCAGGCGCTTGAGCTTTTCCTTGTGCCGAACCCCGAAGCGCTGTTCCTCGTCAAGCACGAGCAGGCCCAGGTCCTTGAACGCGACATCCTTCTGAATCAGCCGGTGGGTCCCGATGACGATGTCGATCGCGCCGGATTTCAAACCCGCGAGGATGGCCTGCTGCTCGGCGCGGGACCGAAAGCGGCTCAGACAGGCGACGTTCACCGGGTAGCGCTGGAACCGGCTGCGGAAGGTGGCGTAGTGCTGCTCGGCGAGGATCGTGGTCGGGACCAGAACCGCGGCCTGCTTGCCGCTGCAGGCCGCCAGGAAGGATGCCCTCAGCGCTACCTCTGTCTTGCCGTAGCCGACGTCGCCGCATACGAGGCGGTCCATGGGGACGGTCTGCTGCATGTCGGCCAGGACGTCGTCGATCGCCTTGAGCTGGTCCGGCGTCTCTTCGTAGGCGAAACCGGTCTCGAAATCCCGGAAATACCCGTCCGCGGCGGGGAACGCGAAGCCGCCGGCCACCTTGCGCTCGGCGTAGAGCCGGAGCAGTTCGCCGGCGATTTTCTCCGCGGAGCGTTTGACGCGCGCCTTCACCCGCTCCCAGGACTTGCCCCCCAGCTTGTCCAGCGGCGGCCCGTGCCCCTCGACCCCCATGTATTTCTGGACCAGGCCCATACGGTCCACCGGCAGGTAGAGCGTGTCGCCGCCGTGATACCGCAGGACGAGGAAGTCGTTCCGAGCCCCCTCGACCGTCAGCTTCTGAAGCCCATCGTACTGGCCGATGCCGTGCTCGTCGTGCACGATCAGGTCGCCCTGTTTGAGCTCCTGCAGGTTCAGAAGCTGGGTACGGGCCTTCACGGCGGGCTTCGCCCGGCGCAGGTGCCGGACGCCGAAAATTTCCTCATCGCTCAGCACGGCAAGGCGTTCGGCCGGCCACACGAAGCCGGAGGAGACGCGGCCTATGCAGATGACCGGGGCACCGGGCTCGGCGGCGGTCGCCGGGAAGCCGTCCGCGAGGGTAAAGCGCAGGCCGTAGGGCTCGAGCAGGGCGGCCAGCCGCTGCGCCTGGGACTTGGTCTGGCAGGTGACCAGTACACACTGACCGTAGGCGCGTCGGTCGCGAACCCACTCCGCCAGCGGCCGAAAAAGCTCCTGCTTTTCGCGCGGCTGGCGCAGGGCGGCAGTCAGTTCGCTGTTGGTGTCAACGGCGGCGTGCACGACCCGGGCCGGCGGTGTCCCGGGTCCCGGTTCGGCCTTGACCACGTCGAGCAGTTTGAACGACACGGGGCCCTGTCGGTCCAGAATGCCGCGCGCCTCATCCCAGGTGAGGTAGAGTGTTGCGGGGGCAACGCACAGCGTGTGGGCGTCGCGCGAGGCGGCGTAGTTGACCTGCACCTGCTCGTCGAACTCCCGGGCGGCCTTCTCCACGCGGTCGGGGTCGGCGATGAAAAAGCGCGTTTCCGGCGGCAGGTAGTCGAAGAAGTGGTCCAGCCGCGGGTACACCAGGGGCAGCAGGCTCTCGATGCCCGGAAACCCCGCCTGGTTGGCGAGGTGGGTCACGATCTTGCGTACCTGGGTCGCCGGAACATTGAGCTCCGCGGCCTGAAGCCGGATGCGGTGGGTGATGTCCGCCAGTGCTTCCGGGTGCAGGATCGCCTCCCGCGCGGGCAGCAGAACGGCCTCGGCGACGGAACCGACGCGGCGCTGATCGGTGGCCGAGAAAAAGCGCAGGGAGTCCACCCGCTCCCCGAACAGCTCGATGCGCAGGGGGTCTGGGTACAGCGGCGAAAACACGTCGACGATGCCGCCCCGCACGCAGAAATCGCCCGGCTCCTCGACGATGGCCGTGCGCAGGTACCCGCCCGCGATCAGCTTGGCGACCAGGCGGTCGCGGTCGATCTCCTCCCCTTCCAGAATCAGCTCGGCATACCGGTTGATCGCCTGTTTCGGGACGAGCTGCTGGAGCAACGCCTGCACGGGCGCTACAACGACGGCCGGTGCGGCGTTCATCAACAGGTGATAAAGGACGCGGATGCGCTCGGATGCCGTTTCATTGTGATAGGACAGAAACTTGAACGGCAACAGGTGATAGGGCGGAAAATACAGCACCGGGAAGCCCGCCGGCCGTCCGAAAAACAGCAGATCCTCCACCAAGCGCCGGGCATCTTCGACCGACGGAGAGACCACCAGCATGGGCCCCGGCCGGCGGGACTGGGCCCTGGCAATCAGATAGGCGCGCGCACTGCCGCTCAGCCCGCAGCATTCGACGGCACCGGCGCGCCCCGCGAGGATCTCGGTCAGTGCGGCGGAGTCAATTGCCTCTTGATTTTGATTCATAAACGCAGTAGATAAGCAAGCTCGCTCCGACCAAGCTCAATCGGCCGGGCAGTGGATTTTTCAGCGACACGCCACCCTAGCTCAACCAGGCAGAGCAACGCATTCGTAATGCGTAGGTTATCGGTTCGATTCCGATGGGTGGCTCCAATTTTTAAGAAGGCCGGCTGATCTTCGAGACGTCGGCCTTCTTGTTTTCGCAGGCGGGTGAAGTTGCTCGATCGCGTGCGGCAGTCCACCCGCAATTTGTTAGAATAGGCCGAAACCGGCTGCAAAGCAACCCTGTTGTCGGTCCTATGGCAGCATCCCGGCGGCGGGATGCCCGAGGAGAGCCTGCGAAAACCGGTGCGACGTCACGTCCCTTAATTGCACGCGGTGCGGGCATATGGCGGCTTGCCGACTTCAGTAGTAATCAGTTGAATAATCAATAAAATCTTCGAGTAAGGCTTGACATGCCCACCGTTTCCGGATAGGCTGATCCCATCGTCAAACGCCATGTGCGGCGATCTTCTTTACTTAAAGGAGGCGAATCGGTAGCACACCATGAGAGATATGGAAGATGTGGAACTGAAGAAGGAGATGGACGAGATCATGCGCAGTGTCGAAAGCGTGATGAAACGCATCGAGGCCGTCCTCCCATCCCAGAAAAAAGAACCCCCCGAACACGCGGAAGAGTGAACGGATTCACCTCATTCCCCGGATCAACCGGCACCTGCGGAGAGACCGAACGGTTATCGACCGCACCGGGTTCCGGCCAACGGGCAGACCGCTGACGAGCGGTTTCAGGATTTCGGCCTTCAGGAGGCGCTATGGCAGTAACCAAGGACGATATCGTCGCGCGGATTCATGAAGTGGGTTTTACCAAGAAGCAGTCCGTGGATCTCGTTGAAACCTTGATCGAAATCATCAAGGGCAATTTGGAAAAAGGCGAAGATGTCCTCGTTTCGGGGTTCGGGAAGTTCTGTGTGAAGGCGAAAAAAGAGCGGCGAGGCCGCAACCCTGCCACCGGTGACGACCTGATCCTGCGCGGCCGGAGGGTGATCACGTTCAAGTGCTCCGGCAAACTACGCAACAAAATCAACAGCGGAATGCCATA
>DATITS010000245.1:0-1672 GCA_035467535.1 Desulfobacterales bacterium | reverse complement strand
GAGTTCCTTCAGCCCCTTGCCGGCCTTGAACTTCACGACCCGGGCGGCCTTGATCTTGATGGGGGCGCCGGTCTGCGGGTTGCGGCCTTTGCGGGCCTTGCGCTTGGAGATGCTGAAGGTGCCGAAGCCCACCAGGGTGACCTTGCCTTCCGGCTTCTTGAGGGTCTTGCTCACGTTGTCCATGAAGGACTGGAGCGCCGAGCCTGCGGCCACCTTGGAAATGCCTGCATCCTTCGCAATTTTCTCGATCAGATCAGCCTTGGTCATGGTCTTCTCCTCCATGTGTTTGATGTTCCGGGCTCACGCGAGCCCGCAGTGAAACGTTATGATCCACGATTCTTACCGAAAGTTCAAAAGGCTGTCAATACAATTCTGCGACCGGTGCCGGTTCCGAAGCCTTGACCCGCCTGCGTTTTCACGAAGCGAACCTGCGCGCGGCGCGCGAGCCCGGCCGTCACGACGCGAACAGCGCGTCGAGGAACCGCTGCGGCTCGAAGTCCTGCAGGTCCTCGATGGACTCGCCGATTCCGATGTAGCGCAGGGGGATGTCGAAGGCTTGGCAGATGGCGATGACGATCCCGCCCTTGGCCGTACCGTCGAGCTTCGTCAGCGCAATCCCGGTCAGTTCCAGCGCTTCGTGAAACAGCCGGACCTGGGAAAGGGCGTTCTGGCCGGTGGTCGCGTCCAATACCAGCAGGACGTCGTGCGGCGCTTCCGGCAGCTTCTTGGCGATGGAGCGTTTGACCTTTTTGATCTCCTCCATCAGGTTGACCTTGGTGTGAAGCCGGCCGGCGGTGTCCACGATCACCACATCCGCACCCCGGGCGAGGGCCGTATCGACGGCGTCGAAAGCGACCGCCGCCGGGTCCGCCCCGTTCGGGTGACTGACGATGTCGGCGCCGGCCCGCTCGGCCCAGATGGTGAGCTGCTCCACCGCCGCGGCCCGGAAGGTGTCCGCCGCCGCGATCAACACTTTCTGGCCGTCGGCCGCCAGCCGCGCGGCGAGCTTGCCGATGGTGGTGGTCTTGCCGACGCCGTTGATCCCCACCACCAGGATCACGTGGGGCGGCCCCCCGGGCGCGCGGGCGGGCTGCGTGTTGCGGGTCAGGATGGCCAGGATCTCCTCACGCAGGACGGACTGCAGCTCTTCGGCCGTGGCGACCCCGGCGGCCGAGATGCGGCCGATGAGGGCCGTGGCGGTCTGGACCCCGATGTCGGAGGTGATCAGCAACTCCTCGATCTGATCGAGAACCCCCGCGTCGATCTTCTTGGCGGTGAGCACCCGTGCCAGACCGTCGGACAGGCTGCGGCGTGTCTTGGAAAGCCGTTCCCGCAGGCGGCCGAAAACCCTGCGGCGCGGCGGCGTCTCCTCCGGCACCTCGGCTTCCGGCTCCCGGGCCGGGGCATCGTCTTTGCGTTTGAACCAACCCACCGCTTGCGCTCCTTACCGGCATCCGGCCCCGACGCGGACCTTTACGCCGCGACGGTCTCCGGTCGCTTGAGGTTGACGGAAACCACCTTCGAGACGCCCTTCTGTTCCATGGTGATGCCGAACAGGGTGTCGGCGAACTCCATGGTGCGCTTGTTGTGGGTGATCATGACGATCTGGGATTTCGCGCCGATGTGCTGCAGCAGGTCGTTGAAGCGATAGACGTTGGCGTCGTCCAGCGGG
>DATITS010000244.1:0-27685 GCA_035467535.1 Desulfobacterales bacterium | reverse complement strand
GAACTGGGGCATCAAAAAGGCGTTACCGAGGTTGGTGACCTCGATGTTCTTGCAGCCGGCAAATATCATCTCCTCGGCGTAGAAGATCTTGGCCCGGGTGGAAATGAACTTTTCCAGGTGCTGAAAGCCGTCGCGCACCGTGATGTCGCCCAGCGTCACTTTTCTGGGCATGCGCGGGAAGATTTTCCAATAATCGTACTCGGTCATTGCAGATGTCTCCTTTCTCACTCGATTATAGTTCTCAGAATTCTCGAATTCTTTCTCTGCGCCGGCTGTTTCTTGAAGGGGCCAAGGGGTCATGGGTTCGAGGGTTCAAGTGAAATACATTGAAAAAGGTAAGACGAATCACGTTGGGGCTTTCCCCTCGCAAAGGTTGCAAAAGGCGCGAAAATTGTCCCACTCGACCCCTTGAAACCTTGAACCCTCGAACCCTTCATTTCCCCTTGTACACCGGCTTGCGCTTCTCTTTAAACGCCGCCAGCCCTTCGAGGCGGTCTTCGGTCGGGATGGTCACCCAGTACGCATTGGATTCGATCGCCAGCCCCGTGGCGATGTCGGTCTCGATCCCGTGGTTGATGGCGTACTTGGCCTGCTCGATGGCGATGGGGCCGGTCTCACAGATCATGGCAGCCATCTTGCGGCACTCCTCCAGCAGGTCCTTGGGTTCGCAGACCTGGTTCACCAGCCCGATGCGCTCGGCCTCGGCCGCGTCCACCCGCCGGCCGGTGAAAATAAGTTCCTTGGCCTTACCGCGGCCCACGAGCCGCGGCAGCCGCTGGGTGCCGCCGCCCCCCGGGATGATGGCCAGCCGCGTTTCGGTCAACCCCATCGTCGCAGTTTTCGAGGCGAGGCGGATATCGCAGGCCAGCGCCAGCTCGGTTCCGCCGCCGAGGGCGATGCCGTTCACCGCGGCAATGACCGGCGTGTTCAGCTGCGCAATCGCGGTGAAAAGCGTGCGGATGGAGTAAATGTATTCTTTGACTTTTTCCGGCGCCAAGGTGGCGCGTTCCTTTAAATCCGCCCCGGAACAAAAGGCTTTGTCGCCGGCGCCGGTGATGATGATGACCCGGATATCGCGCCGGAAACGGACACCCTCAACCGCATCCCGCAGCGCGAACAAGAGCTGAAAGTTCAGCGAGTTCATGACCTCGGGCCGGTTCAGCGTCAGCGTCACGACCCCGTCTGCCTCTTTTACCAGCAACACGTCCTCACCCATGCCGACCTCCTGATAGGATTCGTCCCTGACAACCATGACTCTACGCTACGCAAAATGAGCGAGCGCTCGTTCATATTTAGACTATCTTTTCCCCGCTTGTCAATCCTAATTTGTCGGGGCGCTGCCGATCTGCGGATGGATTTCGGCTGCAACGTGATGTATGCTGCCGTGGAGCCGACCGCGGCAAATCTTTTTCATGTAGACCGGCCCACCACGCCGGGTACAGGTCCAATGATGAAAGCCCGGAAAGAGACGAAAACCTTGTTTTGGGGATGGTATATCGTTGCCGGCGCCTTTACCCTCATGGCGCTGACCTACGGCGCCCGCTACTCGTTCGGCATCTTCGTACAGCCCCTCACGGCCGAGAACGGATGGTCGCGCTCTGCTGTGTCGCTGGCAGCCTCCATCAACCTGCTGATGTATGCCCTCGGGGGCGTCTTCGCGGGCAGGCTCCTCGATCGGATCGCGCCCCGCTGGATCGTTACGATCGGCGCCGCGGTTTCCGCCGTGGGATTTTTCCTGTGCACGAAAGCCCAAACCCCCCTGCAATTTTATTTCGCCTACGGGGTCCTCTACGGATTCGGGTCTTCGTGGACCGGCACGGTCACGGTGACCTCCTCCGTGGGAAAGTGGTTCATCCGCAGGCGGGGGCTCGCCATCGGCATCTCGAGCATGGGGGTCAGCTTGGGCACGATGGTCCTCTCCCCGGCGACCGCCTTCATGCTGGGTCACTTCTCCTGGAAAACGGTATTCCTTTGTCTCGGCCTGGCGCTCCTGGTGCCCGGTATTCTCATCGCGCAACTGCTGATGCGCCGAACCGTTCCGGAAGCCTACGGCCTTGCTCCCGACGGGCAGCCCGCAGCCGAGGGACGGCGACGGGACGTATCCCCTGCGCACGCGCAGCCGGCGCTCGCCGTTGCCCCGCCGGCGTGGAAAGACCCGCGGTTCTGGATTCTATCGCTGTGCCACGGCACGGCCGTCATGGCGGCCCTGATGGCATTTGTCCACCAGGTTCCCTACGCCGTCGACCAGGGGATCGACCCGATGGCCGCGGCCACATCGCTGGGAACGTTGGGCTTCGCCGGCCTGTTGGGCCAGTTCTTCTTCGGCTGGATCAGCGACCGCATGGGCGACCCTAAATACGCTGCCGCCCTGGGCTATGCCTGCATGGCGGTGGGCACGGTCATCTTGCTGGAAACGAAGACGGTGGAAATGCTTCTGGCGTATTCCCTCGTGTTCGGGTTCGGCTACGGCTGCCTGGGTCCGCTGCTGCCGATCCTCGCGGCGGACCGTTTCGGCCGGCATGGCATCGGCGCGATCTTCGGGCTTCTGACCTTCTTCGTCGTCGGCGTCGGCGGCTCGCTGGGGCCCCTTGCCGGAGGAATGCTTTATGACGCCACCGGATCCTACCGCTATGCGTGGTGGCTCGTTCTGGTGTCGCTTTCCGGTGCGATCGCCGGCATCGTCTCCCTGAAACGTCATCGGATGAATGCTTGACAATCGTTGCGGCGGAGTGTAAAAATCGGTGGTGATTGAGCGCTCGCTCGGCGAACGCGCGCGAGCACAAACAGGCGTGTCATCCCTGCCCGGCGGATAGTCCGGGCTGCCAGCGAGGTCCCATGCAGACCGCACGTCGCACGACCGCAATCCCCACCCAGGTCAAGGACCCGGCCCTGGTCGACCGCCGCCGGCGACAGATCACCGATGCCGCCGTGCGCCTGTTCATCGAGAAGGGTTTTCACAAGACGACCACCCGCCAGATCGCCCGCGCGGCCCAGATCTCCATCGGATCCCTCTACGAATATTTCAACTGCAAGGAAGACATCCTCTACCTGGTGTGCGACTTCATCCATTCGGAAATGGAACAGGGGGTCACCCAGGCCATGACCAAAGCCACCGGCGGGCGGGATGCCCTGGCCAAGGTCATCCGGGAATATTTCATGGTCTGCCATCGGATGAGCGACTTCATTCTGATGATCTACCAGGAAACCCAGTCCCTGCCCGGGCAGTGGCAAAAAAAGGTCCTGGAAAACGAGCTCCGGATCACAGGCCTGCTGGTCGGCGTGCTCGCCCGGCTCTCGCAATCCGGAGAGTTGCCGCATCTGGACGAACGGTCCATCGAACTGACCGCTCACAACATCATGGTGATGGGCCACATGTGGACCTTCCGCCGCTGGTACCTCGGCAAGCACTACGGCATCGAAGACTACATCAAACTCCAGACGGCGGCGATCCTACGGATGTGCACGAGCGGCAGGGGAGGCGATGCGTCACGCGTGACGAGGTGAAGGATGCCGGCTGTTCGATGAATGAAGTACATAACGACTCAAGGGAGATGGTATGAACGCAAGCGCCGAAATCTACAAACCCAAGCACCTCATCCGGGTGGTGACGGCCACCGCCCTCTTCGACGGACACGACGCGGCCATCAACATCATGCGCCGGATCATCCAGGACACCGGGGTCGAGGTGATCCATCTCGGCCACAACCGCTCCGTGCAGGAGATCGTGGACGCCGCCATCGAGGAGGATGTCCAGGGAGTGGCCGTTTCGAGCTACCAGGGCGGCCACATCGAATTCTTCAAATACCTGGTCGACCTCCTGCGCGAGCGCGGCGCGGCCCACGTCAAAGTCTTCGGCGGCGGCGGCGGGGTGATCGTGCCGGAGGAAATCCGGGAGCTCGAGGCCTACGGCGTCACCAAGATCTACGCGCCCGAGGACGGCACCCGCCTGGGGCTGCAGGGCATGATCAACCACATGGTTCAGGCGCTCGACTTTTCCACCGTGGGCGGCTTCGATTTTCCTTTCGATGCCCTCACGCCGGACAACCAGCGCTTAGTGGCGAACCTGATCTCGGCCGTCGAGGTTGCCAAAGCCCAGCAAAACGGCCACCTGGACCGGCTGCGCGCGGAACTCATGGCGAAGATCGGGCGCCGCCGGGTGCCGGTCATCGGCATCACCGGCACCGGCGGTGCGGGCAAATCCTCCCTGACCGACGAGTTGATCGTGCGCATCCTGCACGACCTCGGCCAGGTGCGCGTCGCGGTGCTGAGCTGCGACCCGTCGCGCCGCAAAACCGGCGGAGCACTCCTGGGGGACCGCATCCGCATGAACGCCATTGGCAGTCCCCGGGTCTACATGCGCTCGCTTGCCACCCGCGGCTCCGCGACCGAGGTGCCCGAGGCCCTGGCCGAGGCCATCATGACCGTCAAGGCGGCAGGTTTTGATCTGGTCATCACCGAAACCGCCGGCATCGGCCAAGGAGACTCGAGCATCGTCGACCTCGTGGACGTCTCCATGTATGTCATGACGAGTGAGTACGGGGCCGCCTCCCAGCTCGAGAAAATCGACATGCTGGATTTCGCCGACCTGGCGGTGGTCAACAAGTTCGAGAAGCGCGGCAGCGACGACGCCGTGCAGCACGTGCGCAAGCAGGTCCAGCGCAATCGCAAGGCCTTCGACCGGCAGCCCGATGAGATGGCGGTCTTCGGCACCATCGCATCCAAATTCAACGACGACGGGGTGACGGCCCTCTACCACGCGCTGATGGACACCGTTGCCGCCAAGACCGGGGTACGGTTCGAAACAACCCTGCCCCGTCCGGCCGGCAAGACATCCTCCTCGAAGACCATTATCATCCCGCCGGAGCGGGTCCGTTACCTGAGCGAGATCTCCGACACGCTCCGGGAGTATCACCGGCAGACCCGGCAGCAGATGCAGGCGTTGCGTCGGGGCTGGCACCTCGAGGAGGCGGCCGGGACGCTCAAGGGCGAGGCACCGCAGATGCTCGCGCGGCTCAAGGAGGAGGCCCGCACGGCCGAGGAGGCGCTCGACCCCGAGACCCGCCGGGTCATGGCGGAGTGGAGCGAGGTGAAGGGTCTCTACAGCGCGGATGAACTGGTCTACATGGTCCGCGAGCGCGAGATCCGGCTGCCGCTCTACACGGAGTCCCTCGCCCACTCCCGCATCCCCAAGATCGTGCTGCCAGGGTTCGAGGACCCGGCCGAGATCTACCGCTGGATGCGCGCAGAGAACGTCCCCGGCCGCTTTCCGTTCACCGCCGGCGTCTTCCCGCTCAAGCGCGCCGACGAGGACCCCACGCGCATGTTCGCCGGCGAGGGCGATCCGGCGCGCACCAACCGGCGCTTCAAGATGCTCTCGGCCAACTACGAGGCCACGCGCCTGTCGACCGCCTTCGACTCGGTGACCCTCTACGGCTTCGACCCGGACGTCCGGCCCGACATCTACGGCAAGGTGGGCACCTCGGGGGTCAGCATCTGCACCCTGGACGACGTCAAGGTGCTCTACGGCGGCTTTGCGCTCTGCGCGCCCAACACCTCGGTCTCCATGACGATCAACGGCCCGGCGCCCATCATGCTGGCCATGTTCCTCAACGCCGCCATCGATCAGCAGATCGACGCATTCACGGCTCAGAACGGACATGCGCCGGACGCCGCCGAGCACGAGAAGACCCGCGCCACGGTCCTGTCCAACGTACGCGGTACGATCCAGGCCGACATTCTCAAGGAGGACCAGGGCCAGAACACCTGCATTTTCTCGATCGACTTCGCCCTGAAAATGATGGGCGACATCCAGGAGTACTTCATCCGCAACCACGTGCGCAATTTCTACTCGGTCTCGATCTCGGGTTACCACATCGCCGAGGCCGGGGCGAACCCCATCACCCAACTGGCGCTCACCCTGGCGAACGGCTTCACCTACGTGGAGTACTATCTTTCCCGGGGGATGCCCATCGACAGCTTTGCCCCGAACCTCTCCTTCTTCTTCTCGAACGGCATGGACCCCGAGTACACGGTCATCGGCCGCGTGGCCCGGCGCATCTGGGCCGTCGCCATGAAACACAAGTACGCCGGCTCCGTGCGCGCCCAGCAGCTCAAGTACCACATCCAGACCTCGGGCCGCTCGCTGCACAGCCAGGACATCCAGTTCAACGACATCCGCACCACCCTCCAGGCGCTGTGCGCCATTTACGACAACTGCAACAGCCTGCACACCAATGCCTTCGACGAGGCCATCACCACCCCCAGCACCGAGTCGGTGCGCCGGGCGCTCGCGATCCAGCTCATCATCAACCGCGAGTGGGGCCTCACCCAGAACGAGAACATGAACCAGGGCAGCTTCATCGTGGAGGAGCTGACCCGCCTGGTGGAGGAGGCGGTCCTGGCGGAGTTCGACCGCATCACCGAACGCGGCGGGGTGCTGGGTGCCATGGAAACCGGCTACCAGCGGAGCAAAATCCAGGAGGAGTCCCTCTATTACGAGGCGCTGAAGCACAGCGGCGGGCTGCCGCTGATCGGCGTCAACACGTTCCGGGACCCCCACGCCACGGAAGACCAGCTGAGCGAGACCGTGGAACTCGCCCGGGCAACCGACGAGGAGAAGCAGTCCCAGCTGAAGCGACTGGCCTCCTTCAAGCAGCGCAACGCAAAGGAGTCGGCAGCAGCCCTGCAAAAGCTGCAGCAGACCGCCCTGAGCGGCGGGAATGTCTTTGGCGAACTCATGCACACGGTGCGCTTCTGCAGCCTGGGGCAGATCACCCAGGCGCTGTATGCGGTCGGGGGGCAATACCGCAGGAACATGTAATCAGAAGCCGCTGGTGCGGCTTCTGATATCAAAAAAAATATCAGCACAACTTTTTACGAGGCCGTCCGACCTTGTTCATTTTCATTTTTATCTGAATAATCACCCGTTCACGGGTGCAATTTTTTTCGCCGAAGGCAAAAAAAAGGGAGAAAAACAATGCGAAAAGCGGTGATTGTCAGTGCGGTGCGGACAGCGCTGGGAAGCTTCAACGGCACTCTGGCCGCCATCGGCGCCACAAAGCTGGGCGCCATCGTCATCGAAGAGGCGGTCAAGCGGGCGGGAATCGACAAGGCGGCAGTGAATGAAGTCATCATGGGCCAGGTGCTGCCCTGCGGCTACGGCCAGAACCCAGCCAAGCAGGCGGCCGTCCTCGCCCAGATGCCCTGGGAGGTGGAGGCCCTCACCGTCAACAAAGTCTGCGGCTCGGCCCTCAAGGCCGTGATGCTCGCCGCCCAGGCCGTCCAGACCGGGGACGCCGACGTGGTGGTGGCCGGCGGCATGGAGAACATGAGTGCTGCCCCCTATTACCTCGAGAAGGCACGCTTCGGCTACCGCATGGGCCCGGGGACAATCCAGGACCACATGGTCCACGACGGGCTGTGGGATATCGTCAACGACTTCCACATGGGCATCTCCAACGACCTGTGCTCCCAGAAGTACAACGTCAACCGCGAGGACCAGGACCGCTATGCGGCCGAGTCCTACCGCCGCGCCCTTGCCGCTGTCAATGCCGGAACTTTCGCTGACGAAATCGTGCCGGTATCCACCCCGCAGCGCAAGGGCGAACCGGTCGTCTTCAGGCAGGACGAGTGCCCGCGGGAGACGGGCTACGACCTCTTGGCCAAGATGTCCCCGGCCTTCCAGAAAAACGGCTTTGCAACGGCTGGAAACGCGTCGGTCATCAGCGACGGCGCGGCCGCGGTGGTGGTCATGGCCGAGGAGAAAGCGCGCGCGCTCGGCTGCTCGGTGCTGGCCACGATCGGCGCCCAGGCCTCGGCCGGGCTCGACATGAAGTACGTTCTGGTCGCACCGATCCTGGCCGTACCCAAATGCCTCAAGAAAGAAGGCATCGGAATTCAGGACGTGGACCTGTTCGAAATCAACGAGGCTTTCAGCGGCTCGACCCTCGCCGTGCTGCGGGAGCTGAAACTCGACCCCGCCAAGGTCAACGTCAACGGCGGCAGTGTCGCGCTGGGGCACCCCATCGGCGCAAGCGGCTGCCGGCTGCTGGTGACCCTGATCCACGCGATGATCCGGCAGAACCGGAAGACCGGACTCGTGTCGCTGTGCCTGGGAGGGGGAGAGGCGGTGGCGCTGGTGATAAAAAGATAGGGGCCAAGGATCCCAGGGTTCAGGGGTTCAAGTGGAAAGACTCGAACAACCGCTCGATCTTCAACACTTTCGACCCCTCGACCCCTTGGACCCTCGAACCCTTTCTATGCTCGAATCACGGAACACTAGTTCACAACCTAATCGCAGGAGGACTTCTGATGGAGATTAAAACATTCGGTGTCATCGGCGCGGGACAGATGGGCAACGGTATCGCCCAGGTGGCGGCCGCCAGCGGGCTCACGGTCATCATGAACGACGTCAAGCAGGAGTTCGTCGACAAGGGCCTGAAAACCATCGGCGGCATCCTGGCCCGCAATGTCGAAAAGGGCAAGATGACGGCGCCTGAAAAGGACGCCCTGCTGGGAAGAATCAAGGGCAGCGTCAGCCTCCAGGACATGGCCGCGGCGGACTTCGTGGTGGAGGCCGCCACCGAGAAGCAGGACATCAAGTTTAAGATTTTCAGGGACCTGGACCAGATCTGCAAACCGGGGGCGATCCTGGCGACGAACACTTCATCGATTCCCATCGGCCGCATCGCCGCCCAGACCCACCGGCCGGACAAGGTCATCGGCATGCACTTCATGAACCCGGTGCCGGTCATGAAACTCGTCGAAATCATCCCCGGCCTGCCGACCTCGGAGGCAACGCTGGCCACGACCTGGGCGCTGGCCGAAAAATTCGGCAAGACCCCGGCCAAGGCCGACGACTACCCCGGGTTCATCGCCAACCGCATTCTGCTGCCGATGCTCAATGAGGCGGTCTATTGCCTCTACCACGGGGTCGGCACCCGGGAGGACATCGACACGGTGATGAAGCTCGGCATGAACCACCCCATGGGGCCGCTCGCCCTGGCCGACCTGATCGGCCTGGACACCTGTCTGGCGATCATGGAGACCCTTTACGACGGCTTCAAAGACTCCAAGTACCGCCCCTGCCCGCTGCTGCGCAAGTACGTCGAGGCCGGCTGGCTCGGCCGCAAAACCGGCCGGGGGTTTTACGAGTACAAATGAAAACAGGCAGCAAGCGCATAGGGCTTAGCGCAAGGGGCTGAGACATGATCTCGCATTCGATCCAAACCCCATGCCCTTTGCGTTATGCCGTTACGGAGGCAGCATGCCAGTCAAGAAGGTCAGCAAAAGAGAGTCCATCGGCAAGAAGATCAAACGCGTGCGCGCGGACAAAAACGTGACGCTGGAGCGCATTGCCAACGAAACCGGCTTCTCCGTCGACTACCTCAGAGAGATCGAGTCCGGCCATTCCATACCGCCGGTCGGCGCCATCCTTCAAATCGGCCGGGCGCTGGAGATCGACTCGGCCTCGCTTCTGAAGGAACCGGCGTCTTCTCTGGAAAAACGCATCAAAACCCATACGAAGCGCACCGAAAACTATGCTTACAAAACCCTGACCCCCGACGCCGAACACAAGCACCTCAAGGCGTTCAAAGTGGTGATCGATGCCCAAGCGGAGCACAAGGGCGTCGATTACCACCACGAGGGGGAAGAGTTCGACTACGTCCTCACCGGGAAGGTCCAGGTGACCGTCGGCAGCCACGTCAACACCCTTTCGGCCGGTGACTGCCTGCATTTCAATTCCGGGATCCCTCACACGCTGAAAAGTATCAGCACTGAGCGTGCCGAACTGATCGTGGTCATCTACACCCCATGATCGGCTCACCGCTGGAAGCTCAAGGTTCACCGGAAAGGGAAGCGGTTTTTCCCGTATTTCGCGCTTTTCGTAGTATACCGTTATTTTAGATAGCTGAGTAGTAGCTTGGCGCTTATCGGCACCCTGGGCAGAGGAGAAGACGATGTCCTTCAAACTCACCGAAGAGCAGCTCATGATCCAGTCCATGGTCCGGGACCTTGCCCGCGAGGAGTTCGCGCCGCGGGCCATGGAACTCGACCGGACGAAAACGTTCCCCAAGGACAACCTGAACAAACTGGCCGAGCTCGGCCTGATGGGCATGATGGTCCCTCCGGAGTATGGCGGTTCCGGCGCCGACGCCGTCAGCTATGTGCTGGCGCTGGCCGAAGTGGCCTATGCCTGCGCCTCCACGGCCGTGGTCATGTCGGTGCACAACTCGATCGTGTGCGAAAGCCTCCTGCACTACGGCACCGACAAGCAGAAAGAGCGGTTTCTCAAGCGGCTGGCGGCCGGCGAGATCATCGGCGCGTTTGCGCTGACCGAGCCCAACGCCGGCTCCGACCCGTCCCGGCAGACCACGAAAGCCGTGCGCGACGGCAACAGTTACGTCCTCAATGGAACCAAGCGCTTCACTACCACCGGGAAGAACGCCGGCCTGATCATCGTGACCGCGAAAACCGATGAGGGCAAGGCCCACCGCGGCATCAGCGCCTTCCTGCTGGAGCAGGGGACAGCCGGGCTTAAAACGGGGCCCCTGGAGGACAAGATGGGACTGCGAGCCTCCGATACCTGCGATCTGATCCTGGAGGAGTGCCGGATCCCCGCCGATCACCGCCTGGGAAACGAGGGCGACGGCTTTCAGATCGCCATGACCGGCCTGGACTGCGGCCGGATCGGGATCGCCGCCCAGTCGGTCGGGGTGGCCCAAGCCGCGCTGGATGCGGCCGTCCGGTACGTCCAGGAGCGGGAGCAGTTCGGCCAGAAAATCGCCAAGTTCCAAGGCATCCGCTGGATCATCGCCGACATGGCCACCGAGATCGAGGCCGCGCGCCAACTGATGCTCTCGGCGGCCCAAATGAAGGAGGCCGGCGAAAACTTCACCGCCCAAGCGTCGATGGCCAAACTCTACGCCTCCGAAATGGTCAACCGGATTACGGCCCAGGCGCTCCAGCTCCACGGCGGCTACGGTTTCACCAAGGAATACGCCGTGGAACGCTACTACCGGGACGCCCGGGTGTTCACCATTTACGAGGGGACCTCCGAGATCCAGCGCATTGTCATTTCCAACCACATTTTGAAAGACAAGCGCACTCCTTGATCGAAAAGCAAGGCGCAGCGGGCAGAAAGCAACCGGCAATTGACGAAACCGCCCGATTCGCCTATATTCGGCAATGCCTCAGGTGGCGATGGTCTGGGGTTCAGGAGTGAAGCAGTTACCCGGGCCTGATCGTGCATGCGGGAGAATGGCGACAACCATGGCCCCTGCCCTCGCTGATTGCCTGAACCCTGATACCCGAGTAGTTGTTTTTTTTAGGAGCACACCATGGTCCGAACCGAAATATCGTTATTCCTGAAAAATGTGCCGGGCGAGCTGGGCCGATTGTCGGAGCTGCTGGGTGCGGCGGGGGTCAACATCGATGCCCTCACGATCCAGGACGCATCGAGCTACGTACAGCAACTGTTCCAGGCCCGGGGAAAATCCCTGCAACGGATCGCCTCGGCCGCGAGCTACAACTCCATGCGCAAGGATTCGGCCGAGTTCGCCCTGATCCGTATTCTCGTCAACGACACCGACAAGGCAGTCAACCTGCTCTCGGAGCACGAGTACGTCTTCGACATCATGCCGGTGATCGCTCTGCACCTGGAAAACCGCCCCGGTGAGCTGGCCGCCATCGCCCAGAAATTCGGCCAGGAAGGGATCAAGATCAACTACGTCTACGGCTCGGTCGCAGGCCCGGACGCCAAGTGCCTGTTCGTTTTCTGCCCGGAGGACATCGAACTGGCGGCGAAATTTTTCAAACAGGAATGATTTGATTTCTGCCATCGAATGGGTGTATTCTTTCATTTTATGCCAGCGCTTGCCGTTCCACCTGAATCTAAAG
Organism: Desulfobacterales bacterium; assembly: GCA_035467535.1. Lineage (GTDB taxonomy): Bacteria > Desulfobacterota > Desulfobacteria > Desulfobacterales > SpSt-501 > SpSt-501. Next base: position 15,787 of record DATITS010000244.1, on the reverse strand, counting down.
TTGTTGCGTTTTTGGGTATTCTGTTTATACTCTGACCATTCAACCCAACCCGTTCACTGATTCCGGTTGATCCGAATTCACTCGGTCGCAGGCCGAATGTATGGTCGCCTGCTGATGCAACCTTCCAGGAACCCAGCTATTCTTGCTTCCGACATTGCCCATAGCATAATAAAAAAAGGAGATCGGTATGAAAATCTATGCGGGAAATTTGTCTTATGAAGTTACCGAAGAGGATTTGCGGCAGGCATTCGCAGCGTTCGGTGCGGTTGAATCCGTTGCGATTATTAAAGACAGGAGCACCGGTCAATCCAAGGGGTTTGGATTCGTGGAGATGCCCTCCAAAGAGGAAGGGCAGGCGGCCATCACCGGCATGAACGGCAAGGAACTCAAGGGCCGAACTCTCAACGTGAACGAGGCGCTGCCTCGCACCGATAAACCCAGTGGCGGCGGCCGCGGCGGTTACGGCGGAGGCGGAGGGGGCCGCGGCGGATATGGCGGCGGTGGCGGCGGCCGCGGCGGCGCTGGCGGTGGCGGTGGCGGACGCGGTGGCTATGGCGGCGGCGGTGGCGGCGGCGGACGCGGTGGCTACGGCGGCGGCGGTGGCGGCGGTGGATACGGCGGCGGCCGCGGCGGCAACAGATAAGAACGCGGGGTCCGTGGCGTTTATAGAACCGGTTGCGAGACCCCGGATGACGACCAACGGCCGCGTTTTGCCGCGGCTTGAAATGGGTTAAAAAAAGCGCGGAAGGATACCTCATTCCGCGCTTTTTTTATGCGACCGTCCCCGGCAAAAATTCATAGAAGCGGTTTCACAAACTCGGCACACGGCCACGGGCAAGCCGCAGGTCGATTCGCAAGCGCAGCCACCACGGCAGGTGGTGAGCATTGCGAGAGGCCGGCAGCGCCGCCAGCAGGTGGCGGGCACACTGCTATTGCTTCTGTGCCCCCCCGAACTGTTCTTTGACCTTCGCCCGGTCGGGGGAGCCGTTTGCCAGCAGGGGCATCTCCGCAACGAAGTCGACCTGCTGGGGCTTCTTATAGCTGGCGATGCGCTCGCCGACGAACTTGATCAACTCCTTGGCGGCGAGTTTCTGTCCGGCCTTCAGCTGGCAGACGGCCTTGATGCCTTCCTTCCACTTGGGGTCGGGCACGCCGAAGACCACCGTCATCTCGACGGCGGGGTGCTCGAGAATCGCCTTCTCCACCTCTGCCGGGTAGACGTTCTCTCCGCCCGGCTTGATCAATTCCTTCTCCGGCTTGCGCCCGGCATAAAAAAGAAAACCGTCCTCATCGAAACGCCCCAGATCACCGGTGTGGTGCCAGCCGCCGCGGAACGTTTGCGCCGTGTCTTCGGGCAGGTTCCAGTAGCCGCTGAAGACCATGGGGCCCTTCACGGCGATCTCGCCCACCTGCCCCGCCGGGACCACCCGGTCGTTGTCGTCCACGAGCTTCACATCGGCCAGGGGAATGGTCCGGCCGGCCGAGCCGGGGCGGTCGTTGTAGCGGCCGAGAGTGGCAATGGCGGAAGTTTCGGTCTGACCGTACATGACGTAAAACGTCCCGCCGGTCAGTTTCTGGTATTTCTCGATGGTCGCAGGCGCTTCGAGGCCGATCACGTGCTTGAGAGAGTCAAGACGCTTTCCGGTCTTTTCCTGCTGTTCGAGGATGGCGCCCAGGATCGGCGCAAAATCGAACATCACCGTGACCCCTTTCGTCTCGATCAACTCGGCCGCGAGGGGCCCGTCGAACTTGCTCATGTTGAGGTTGAGCACGCCGGCGTGGAAGGCCATGGTGGCCATGAACAGCCCGCCCACGTGAAAGAGCGGCAAAATGTTGAGATGCACGTCGGCCAGCGACAGATGCATGAGCAGGTTCAGATGCACATTGGCGTTGATGAGGTTGCGGTGGGTCAGAAGCGCCCCGCGCGGCCGCCCGGCGACCGCCGCCGTGTGGATGATGACCAGGCCGTCCGCATCGGTAACGTCGGCCGGCCGGAAGCCGGCCGAGGATTTCAAAAGGCCATTAAAATCGTCAAACCCGCCACCCGGGGGCTTGAGGTTGAAATACCGTTGAACCGAAGGCAGCCGCTCTTTGGCCAAGCCGGTCATGGATTGATATTCGGAATCCGCGAACAGAAGCTTCGGCGTGCCGTCGTTGAGATTGAAAATCACCTCTTCGGCCGATAGCCGCCAATTGATGGGCAGCACGATGGCTCCGATGGCGGCGGCGGCCCCGTAAAGCATAAAATATTCCAGACTGTTTTTTCCCAGCACGCCGATCCGGTCACCTTTTTGGACCCCTGCCTGCCGGAGCCCTGCCGCCAACCGATCGACGTGATCCTTGAACTCGCCAAACGACAGGCGGCGGCCGTCGTCAGCCTCGAGCCAAGCCGGAAGGTTCTTGAAGCAGACGGCGTTGCGGTTGATCAGATCGTAAAACGTAAAATCGTGCAGGGCCATGGGGTCTCCCTTTAAACCGTCGATGGCAGCCTATTTGACGCAGATGACCGGACAGGGTGCTTTCAGGATGACATACTGGGCCGTCGATCCCATAAAGAGCTTGCGGGTCTTGGATTTCTTTTCGATGCCCACATACACCTGGTCGACTCCATTTTCCTCCACGTAGCGCACGATATCCTCGCCTGGAAGCAGACCCCTGGCAAAGCTCTGAACTTCGCACTCGATGCCCTCTTCCAGCAAAAAATTCCGCGCCCAGTTCAGTTCATACTCGGCCTTGCCGACTTCGTCGGCCTTCTCCCCGGCCCCCCCTTCCATGGAGGTCATCACGATGATTTTCGCATGGAACAGCTTTGCGTAGCCGCGGGCCAGCGCCAGGGCCGATTTGGCCTCCTTCGACCCGTTGTAAGCGACCAGAAATCTCATCCCTCGCTCCTTTGAAACGTTTCTGCTGATTGACCGTCGGCCGTCTCCGACCGGATCGGACTACATCCAGCGTTTGCGCCGCTTGTACGATTTGACTTCCTTGAAGGACTTGCGCCCCCCTCCCCTGGTAATGCCCATGTAGAATTCCTTGACGTCCGGATTCTTTTTCAATTCCTCCGAAGGCCCTTCCAGAACGATCTTCCCGGACTCCATGATATAGGCGTACTGGGATATCTCCAGCGCGACTTTGGCGTTCTGCTCCACCACGAGAATCGTGGTTTTCAAATTCTGGTTGATGCGTTTCACATTATCAAAGATCTCTTTGACCAACAGCGGCGCGAGACCGAGAGACGGCTCATCCAGCATCAGCATGCGGGGCGCGGCCATCAGCGCCCGGGCGATGGCGACCATCTGCTGTTCACCGCCGGAGCAGTATCCGGCCAACCGATGCGTCACCCGCGCAAGCCTGGGAAAGTGCTCGTACATGAGCTTGAGGTCCTGCCGCACGCCGGCACCGCCGTCCTTGCGGGTGATGGAGCCGGCGCGGATGTTTTCATCAACACTCAGGTGCTTGAACACCCGGCGGCCTTCCGGGACCATGACGGCTCCATGCCGGACCACCTCGGTGCCGAGCCGGTTGGTGATGTCGATTCCCCGGAAACGGATGAACCCGTCCTTGATATAACCGTTCTCCGGCTTGAGCAGTCCGCTGATCGCCCGCAGGGTGGTGGTCTTCCCGGCGCCGTTGGTGCCCAGCAGGGCCACGACGGCGCCCTCGGCGACGCTCAAGCTCACCCCGCGCAGCACCTGGATGATATCGTGGTAGACCACCTCGATGTTGTTGACCTCGAGCAGGTTGGCGCTTTTTTCCACTGAATCCATATGACCGGCTCTTTACCCTTGTTTGCTGTCGGTAGGTGGAGACCCAATTTCAATCGCAGACCGGCTCCGGAGGCGGGCGGCCCAGAAAAGCCGCCCTGCCTCCGCTGCATGCGGCAGACCGAGGTTCCGCCGGATGCCCGGACCGGCCTACTTGCCGTATAGTTTCTTGTAGTACTCGGGTGTGAAGGGGGCGCCGACCGCCTTGAACACACCGCCCTTGTCCACGTAAAGCTGAAGCGTGTCGACACCTTCTTTGTCGGTTTTCGAATACGTCACCGGGCCGACCGTGCTGTGGGGATCGTAGGCACCATTGCCGTTCATCGCCAGCAGCTCCTCGTAAAGGGTCTGGCGGTTGATCGCCTTGCCGTGCTTCTTGGCGCGAACCATCGCTTCCACCGCGATCTGGGCCACCATGATGCCGTTGGTGTAGTTGTGCGAGTTGGCGGTCTTGTCGTCACGGCCGTAGCGCTTGGCAAGTGCCAACTGCTGCTTGGTCCAGTCGCCGGGCTCCGAGGTCAGCTTGTAGGAAGTGGTCCAGTAGAAGCCCTCGGCCGCCGCACCGGCCAGGTCGATCAGGTCGTTGCCCCCGGTGTAGTGCGCCCCCATGAAGGTGATTTTGCCGGGCTCCCCGAAGCTTTTGGCAATGAGGTCCAGGCGCTGGGCGTCGTTCAGAAAAGTCGCCACCGGGGACTGCACCGTCTGGCAGATCACGTACTGAACCCCTTTGCTGATCAGGCGCTTCAGCGTCGCGGTGCTGTCCAGGTCCGTGCCGTGCTCGACCACTTCGACGACTTCCATTTTCAGGCCGGCCGCAACCGCTTTTTTCACGTCGTCCACCGGTCCGCGCCCGAAGGCGGACGGGTGAATGTACATGGCGACTTTCGGCACACCGCCCTTGTGGTTTTTAACCAGGTATTCCGCCAACCCGATGCACTGGCCGGAATATGAAAGGATCGGCAGGAAAATGTAATTGGAGTCGTCCAGGTTTCCGCGGTGGAAGGAGGCCGGGACCGTCGGCATCTTTTCCTCCTCGAAATCCTTTTTCAGCCCCAGGGTGCTGCCCGTCGAGTAATTGAGATAAAGGACGATGCCCATCCCGAGAAAATCCTCGAAATTGCGCTTGGTGACATCGGTTTTGTACTGGTCGTCGCGGATGGTGATCTCCACCTTGTCGTCGCCCAGCATTTTCTCGTCGTTGGCATAGCGGATGTAGTCTTCCTCGCCCTTGGCATAGGGCGCCCCGGCATCCGAAGTGGGGCCGGTAATGGCCAGGGACGATGCGATCTTGTAGGTTTTCCCCGCCGCCTGGGCGTTCACGGCAAAGACCATGATGAAGACCAGCGTCAACACCATCGGAAAAAGCATCCATTGTTTGTTTTTCATGCGTCCCTCCTCTTGTGGGTTGGTTGGGTGTTCGTAAATTACCTCGTCCTGCTTCAAGACGGCCGCCGGCCGGCATGCGCACCCTGCGGGAACACTGCAAAAAGGTTTCCGCTCAGTACCGGAACGGCCAGAGTTTGAGATAGTTGCGCGCGATGCGCCACCAGTTGGCGATCCCCCGGGGTTCAAACATCAAAAAAAGCACGATCACAATGCCGAATGTCAGCGGCCGCAGTGCAGTCGCCAGGTTCATTGCCCCTGAAAAAACCGTTCCCGCATATTCCGACAGGCTTTCCACCTGCAAATCCAAGATCATGATCGCCGCGGGGCCGAAAAAGGACCCGACGAGCGTCCCCAACCCCCCGACGATGGCCATGGCCAGGTACGTGATGGAGTGGTGCAGGGTGAACGACTCGAACCCGGCCCCGCGGTAAAGGTAGGCATGCAGGGCCCCGGCAACGCCCGCGAAAAACCCGGCCAGTGCGAAGGCGTACACCTTGGTGAGGCCGGGGTGCATGCCCATGGCGTCGGCGGCGCGGTCGTTGTCGCGCACGGCCACCAGGCAGCGCCCGTAGCGGGTCCGCAGCAGGTTGCGCACGCCGAATCCGCAGAGGACAACGATGACCAGCATCACGTAGTACCAGAAGAGGTAATGGCCTTCCCGCGACACCTTGCCGGTGACCCAGACGGCGCGGCCGACGAAAATGGTCTGCCCCTGGTTGAAGAAAGTCATGAAATTGATGACCCATTGGAAGATCATCTGAAACGAGAGGGTCGCGATGGCCAGGTAGAGGTGCTTCAGCCGCAGCGCCGGGAGGCCCACGAAGGCCCCCACGACGGCCCCGACACCGCCGGCGACCAGCAGCACCAGCGGCCAGGCATGTGTGATGATGACGTGCGAATCGCCCAGCACCCTGGAAAAAGACGCCACCGTGTAAGCCCCCACCCCGACAAAGGCGGCATGCCCGATCGAGATCAGGCCGGCGAAGCCGGTGAGCAGGTTCAACCCCAGCACCGCAATGACGGCGATCAGGATGTTGTCGATGACCAGCATGTACTTGTTGCCGACGTCAAAGAACAGCGGCCAGGCAAAGGCGACCGCCAGGAGCGCGACGTTCGCCAGCCGGTCGAGGTGGGTTTGGAATATGCGCTGCTCTTCCCTGTAGGAGGTGAAGAAATTACCGGTTGCCAACCATCGATTAACAGCCATGACTACACCCGTTCAATTTCGTGGATACCGAACAAGCCGTGCGGCTTGAAGAGCAAGATGACCAACAGGATGATGTAGGGCAGCAGGCTGGCCGTGCCGTTGAGCCCCCAGTGCCCGTCGAGGTAGCCGGCGGCGAACTGCTGGATCAGGCCCATGATGATGCCCGCCACGACGGCGCCGAAGATCGAGTCCAGGCCGCCGAGGATCACCACCGGGAACACGGTGATGCCGAACGCATGCAGGGTTTCAAAGTTCAACCCGGTGATGTTGCCGATGATGGCGCCGGCGGCGGCGGCGCTTAACCCGGCGGCGGCCCACGCCAGGCCGAACACCCGCGGAATCGATATGCCGATCGACATGGAGGCCAACTGGTCGTCGGAGACCGCCCGCATCGAAATCCCGAGGGTGGATTTCTTGAAAAACCAGGAAAAGCCGGAAATCAGGATGACGGTGATGACCACGCCCACCATCTGCGTCCAGGAGATCGACACCCCACCCAGCTGAATGGGGGTGGTGGGCAGGAATTCCGGAAACGAGAAGTTATAGGTCCCGAAGGGGGTCAGATAGATCAGGCCGTCGAGGATGGACATCAGCCCGATCGTCACCATGATGACCGAGATGATCGGCTCCCCGATCAGGCGGCGCAGGAACACCCGTTCCACACTCATGGCGATGAAAAAGGTGACCACCATGCTCAACAGGAACGCGAGCGCGATCGGGATCCCGAGCCAGACCGCAAGGGCGTAGGTGATGAACGCCCCGGTTGCGATCAGCTGCCCGTGGGCGATGTTCAGTACCCGGCTCGATTTATAGATCAGCACGAAGCCGAGGGCCGACAGCGCGTAAATCGACCCCACGACGATGCCGCTCACCACCAACTGCATAAAATAGGTCATACCGCATCACTCCATCGTATGGAACTGGATCGTGCATTGAACAGACGTCGTCTGACCGTCCTGGTACTGGAAAAGGGTCTCCATGCAGGTCTCGCAGACGTCCTCGGCATAAAGGGCGTCATACAACTCGGCGTACTTTTCGCGCACAAACGGGCGGCGAATCTTGCCGGTTTTGGTCAGCTCCCCGTCGTCCACGTCCAGCAGCTTGTGCAGAATGGCGAACCGTCGAATTTTAAAGTGCGGTTTTTCCACGGTGCGGTTGAACTCCGCCACCTGCTTCTTGATGAGTTCGGCGACCTCCGGCTTGGAGGAGAGATCCATGAAAGTGGTAAAGGAGATGCTGCGGCCCTCGGCCCATTTGCCGACCACGATGGGGTCGATGTTGATCAGCACCCCGATGAAGTCCCGCTGGTCGCCGAACACCACCGCCTCCTTGATGTAAGGGCTGAACTTCAGCTTGTTTTCAAGGAACATGGGGCTGAACATATCGCCCTCACGGGTGTGCATCACATCCGCCAGCCGGTCGATGACCACCAGGTGACCGTTTTCGTCGATGAAGCCGGCATCCCCGGAGTGCAGCCACCCGCCCTCCAGGAGTTCCTCCGTCTTGTCGGGCATCTTGTAATAGCCCCGAGTCACCGAAGGCGAGCGGGAGAGGATTTCGCCCTTCTCCGATATCCGGCACTCGGTTTCCGGCAGCGGGATCCCGACGGTGTCCGGGCGCACGTCGCCGTCGCGGTGCATGTAGGCGATGCCCGTGATCTCCGTCTGGCCGTAGATCTGTTTCAGGTTGACGCCCAGGGCCTGGTAGAACGTGAAAAGATCGGGCCCGAGCGCAGCACCGCCGGTATAGGCGCGCCGCAGCCGCAGCATGCCGATCTGGTTGATCAGCGGCAGGGTGACCAGCGATTTCCCGATCCAGGCCAGGAACCGCAGGCCGAGCGGCATCTTCCGGCCGGACATGCGATAGGTGGCCGCCTTTTCGCCGACCTTCATGAAATACCCGTAAAGCCGCCGGTTGATCCAGTAGGAATCGTCTATTTTCAGCCAGATCTGGGAACGCAGCGCTTCATAGATCCGGGGCGCCCCGAACATGAAGTGGGGGCCGATCTCCGCCAGGTCCTCCATGGCGGTTTCGACGGACTCCGGAAAATTAATCGTGATCCCCGCGGCCAGCGCCACGCCGAAGGAGTTCATCTGCTCGCCGATCCAGGCAAAGGGCAGGAAGGAGACGTATTCGTCACCCTCGTCCAGCGGGTCCACCTTGGTGAGCTGCACCCCCATGTTGATGTAGTTGCGGTGGGACATCTGGGCGCCCTTGGGCAGACCCGTCGTGCCCGAGGTCTGGCACAGGTGGCAGACGTCGTCCGGGCGGCCCTCGTCGACCAGCTGATCGAACAGCTCCGGGGCTTCTTTAATGGCCTGCTCCCCCAGCGGGTAGAGGTCTTCGATGAACATGAACCAGTCGTCCGACCGGTAGTTGCGCATCCCCCGCGGGTCCTCGAAAAAAACCTTTTTGACTTTCGGGATACGATCGCGCACCTCGAGAAGCTTGTCCACCTGCTCCTGATCGTCGCAAAAAACCATGCTGACGTCCATGTAGTCGAGGATGGCGGCAATTTCATCCGGCAGACTGGACTGGTAGATGCCCGCGGAAATGCCCCCAAGCGCCTGGGCCCCGATGGCCACAATGAGCATTTCGGGGATGTTGTCGGAAATGACGGCGAGCCTGTCGCCTCTTTTGAAGCCGATCTCACGAAGCCCCATGGCGGTCTTTCGGACCTGCTCGTAGTATTGGGCCCAGGTGTAATTCTTCCAGCGGCCGAAATCCTTCTCCCGCAGGGCGATCTTGTCGGCCGAGTGTCGCACGCGCCAGCGCAGCAACTGGGGGATGGTGTTCTCGCACAACTGATTTCTGTCTTCCATACCCGATCAATCTTCCCCGATGTAAGCCTCGATGACTTTCGGATCCGCAGCGACCTCCGCCGGTTTTCCGGCCCCGATCAGCTGCCCGAAGTCGAGCACGTAGACCTGGTCGGAGATGTCCATGACCACCCCCAGGTCGTGTTCGACCAGCACCACGGTGATGGAGCGCTCCTTCTGAATGTCCATGATGAAGCGCACCATGTCTTCCTTCTCCTCGACGTTCATGCCGGCCATCGGCTCATCCAGCAACAGCAGCTTCGGGCCCAGCGTGAGCGCGCGCGCCACCTCCACCCGCTTCTGGATGCCGTAGGCGAGGCTGCCCACCATGCGCTTGCGATAGGGCTCCAGTTCCATGAAGTCGATGACGTCCTCCACGTAGTAGCGATTATCCGCCTCCTGCTGGGAGGCCCTGCCGAAGAAGAAAACGGCCTGCAGGATGTTGTAATTTAAGTTCTGGTGCCGCGCGAGCATCAGGTTGTCCAACACCGTCATGCCCCGGAACAGCTCGATGTTCTGAAACGCCCGGGCAATCCCGAGGCTGGTGATCTCATGCGGTGAGGAGCGTGTCAGGCGGTTGCTGCCGTAATGGATTTCACCAGTCGTCGGATGGTAGAATCCGGATATGCAGTTCAATAAACTGGTTTTTCCGGCGCCGTTCGGCCCGATGATGGAGGTAATCAAACCCGGCGCGATGGCCATGGTAACGCCGGTCAGTGCATTCAACCCGCCGAATGAAAGCGTTGCGTCAGAGACTTTGAGCTGATTGTCCTGAAGTGGCTGCATCCTACCGCCTGTCCGCTGCTGTGGAGGCCAAATCCGCGGAAACCGTTTAGCTGTCAAAAATATGAATTAAATTCATTTCGTAAAACCATACCTACGGGATATAACCCGTTTAGTCAATACCCTTGCAGTAATTATAAATCAGCTAAAAAATAGCGGGTATTACCAGCTATTTTTCATGCAAGAGCAAGTGAGACCGAAGGTTCTTTTTCGATTTTCTCAACCCCAGTTTGGTGCGCATGTTCTGTCTGTGGAAAAGAATCGTGTTCTTGGAGAGACACAACAATTCCGCAATCTCCTTGTTGGTTCTTCCTTCTTTCACCAGGTTCGCCACTCTGATTTCGGTGGGAGTCAGGCTGATGTACTTTGAGGTAAGCTTGCTAATGAAAGGGGATACGATGTTGTCGAGATTGGATTCGAGAATGTCCACCAGCGCCTTCTGCACCGCGCTCAGGCGCCCTCGCTTCAGGCGCTCCAGATAGGGCCCGATGAGTTCCTTGACGTTGGACCGCACGACTTCGCCGAACTCCTTCCTATCGTCCTCGCGCTGCTTCAACAGCACCTTCAGGGCGGTGTTGACCTCCTGGAGGTGCAGCGACTGGGCCTTGAGCTCCTTTTCGCGTTTCCTCAGCTGGCCCTCGGCTTTTTTACGCTCCTCGACCTCCTGGGCCATCCGGGCGTTGGCCTTGGCCAGCTCCGCCGTTCGCGCTGCGACTCTTTCTTCCAGCTGATCCTGATACTCTAAAAGCTCCCGCTCCGCGTGTTTCCGGGCACTGATGTCGCGCAGGGTGACGATGTTGCCGGCGGGCTGGCCGTCCCGGTCGAAGAACAGCGTAGAGCTCAGCTGCACATCCAGTGTGCGTCCGTCCCTGGTTTTTCGGCGGGTCTCGAAGAGCTGGATCTTGTCGCCCTTCAGCATGTTGCCGATCGCCGCGCGGGTTTCGGGCCAGCTCTCTTCCGGCACGAAATCGATCGGCTTGCCGAGAAGCTCATCCCGCTTGAGCCCGAAGGTTTGCTCGAAGGCCGGGTTCACATACTGGGCCGCCCCCTGAACGTCGTAGAGTACGACCGGGTCTGGCGAGGACTCGAGCAGGAGCCGGTAGCGCGCCTCGCTCTCCCGGAGGGTCTCCTCGGTACGCTTTCTCTCGGCCAACTCCCGGAGGGCCTCCGCGTAAAGCCGGGCCTTGTCGAGAGCCACGGTGGCGAGTTCCGCGAAACGCTCGAGCACCACGATGTCCTCGGCCTGGAACCCTTTGCCGGCCTCCACCTGTGCCAGACCGATGACACCTTCGACCCGGCCCCGGTACTTCAAAGGGATCCCCACCACGGCGCGCAGCGCATCCAGGGATGTGTCCGCCAGCCGGCCGGCCCACGTGCGGTAGTCGTCGATCAGCAGGAAGGTTTCGCTCTGCCAGACCCGGCCGCCCATGCCCTCCCCCCGCCGCACGCGCAGCCCCAGTTGGTGCTTGAAAAACCCCATTCCCACCCGCATCTGCATGGCGGCCGCGTCGGGCTCGAGCAGGTAGATGTAGCCGTGTTCGGTGCGGGTCAGGCGCGCCGCCCGGTGCAGAACGGCTTCGAGAAGCTCTTCCTTGTCGAGGTGGTCGATCAGGCCGAGGGAGGTCGCGTGCAGGGCCGCCAGGCACTCGTTTTGCCGCCGCAGGGCGGCCGTCTCGTCGGCGAGGCGCTGCCGGTCCGCCTCGAGTTGCTCCATCCGGCGTTGCCGGGCGTTTCGTTCCGAAGGGGTCGCCGCCACGTCGGCCTCTTTTCCGTTGCTTCGGCGTCCAGCCGAATAAGGTCACACCCTTCAGGATCCGCCGTCGAAGCCGATGGTGACCTGCCCACGGTCGACAATCACCGGTATCCGGCGCTCCTGCTTGGAATAGGCCAGCATATCCTTCAGCCGGGCCGCATCGTCTATGACATCCACGTATTCGACCCGCAGACCCTTCTTGGCATAAGCTTCACGAGCTGCCTGGGTGTAGGGTCAGCGCTGCTTCCCGTAAATAACGACCCGGTCATCCATAGCCTGACTCCTCGAAAGGGGAGGGCCTCAAGGCACACCGCGCAGATTCTCAAAGTCCCGCGCCAGCAGGCCTGCTCTTTAAGGCGCGCGGCACTGCCTGCCGATCGTGAACACCTACCAGTCGTTTCTGGTCTTGTCAACGCACACGGATTGGTCTATAAATTTCAATTTGCGATGCGACCACATCAAACAGGGTGTTGAAAAACAAGGATCCGGCCGTCAGCCAAGGCAGATATAAGCTTGAGGCAAGAGGCTTGAGGCTCGAAGCTCAAACAAATTAACCGCCGCCAACCAGGCTTCCAGCTTCGAGCCTCCAGCTTTTATCCGATTGCATGTGAGCATTTACAAAAGCCGCACAACGCCGGTTCCCGGCGCGAGGCGCAGTCTTTAAACACCCTGCTGAGGAAGCGGGCACCGGCGTGGCATCAGGCAGCGATCTCACGAGAAAGGTCACCATCGTCAACGAGCTCGGGCTGCACGCGCGGCCGGCGGCCAAGATCGCCCGGATCGCCCGCAACGCCGCCGCCACCGTCTGGGTCGTCAGGGGCCCGGAGCAAGCGGACGCATCCAGCATCATGGAACTCCTGGCACTCGCCTGCGAAAAGGGGACGACGCTGACGTTTACCGCTGAGGATCCGGCGGATCGTCACATTCTCGAGGCGCTGGTGCAGCTGGTCGAGAACGGGTTCGAGGAATAGCGGCGAATGAAACAGTCCAGTTCGACAGAAATCGTTTTAAGGGGCATCGGCGCCTCCCCGGGCATCTGCATCGGCAAGGCCTATCTCGTCGACCGCGAAGGGGTGGACGTGGTCGACCGATATGCCATCTCCGAAAAAGGCGTCAAAAACGAGGTCAAGCGCTTCAAGTCGGCAGTCCAGAACGCCAAGCAGGACCTGCGGGCCATCATCGAAAACAGCCCCGCGGAGCTGCAGAAAGCCAACATTCTCGAGACCCACGTGGTGCTGCTGAACGACAAGCTGCTCTACGGCCGCACGATCGAAGCCATCGAGAAGGAGCGCGTGAACGCCGAGTGGGCGCTCAAGACCGTCGTCAATCAAATCAAGGCCGTGTTCCAGGAAATGCCCGACCCTTATCTCAAGGAACGGGTGTCGGACATCATCCATGTCTCCAATCTCGTCATGCACAACCTGGTGGGGGCGGAGGCGCAAAGCATCAGTGCGATTGGCAAGCGGGTGATCCTGGTGGCGCGCGACCTGTCGGCGGCCGACACCAGCCAGATCAACCTCGAGCGCATCAAGGGTTTCATCACCGACCTCGGCGGCAAGACCTCCCACACCGGCATCATCGCCCGCAGCCTGGAGATCCCGGCCGTCGTAGGGCTGGAGCAGGCCACCCGCATGGTCGCCAACGACGACCTCGTCATCGTCGACGGCACGACGGGCGCCGTGATCGTGCAGCCCTCCGAGCAGACGCTGATGGAGTACGTGGAGCGCCAGGCCAGCTATGAACGCTACCGGTCCGTGCTCACGCGCGACAGCCACCTGGAGGCCAAAACCCTCGATGGGCACCGCATCGATGTCATGGCCAACATCGAGCTGCCGGGGGAAGTCGTGGCCGTCCTGAACTACGGCGGCGACGGGATCGGCCTGTACCGTACCGAGTTCCAATACCTCAACCGCACCAGCTTCCCCTCGGAGAACGAGCTGTTCGAAAACTACAAGGACGTGATCGAGGTGGTGGCTCCCCGGCCGGTGACGTTCCGCACGCTGGACATCAACGGCGACAAGGCCATGGCCATCGACACCGGCTACGAGGAAGACAATTCCGTTTTAGGGCTGCGGGCCATCCGCTACTGCCTGAAGCGACCGGAGGTGTTTAAAACCCAGCTGCGGGCGATCCTGCGGGCGGCAGCCTTTGGCAGCGTGCGCATCTTGTTTCCCATGATCTCGATCCACTTCGAGATCTGCGAGGCCAAGCGCCTGCTCGACGAGGCGGCCGAATCCCTCGAAAAAGACAGGCTGCCCTACAAGCGCGACATCCCGCTGGGCGCCATGATAGAGGTGCCTTCGGCCGTGGTCATCGCCGACCTGCTGGCCCGGGAGGTGGACTTTTTCAGCATCGGCACCAACGACCTGATTCAATTCACACTGGCCATCGACCGCAGCAACAAGCAGGTCGCGCATCTGTTTCAGCCCCTCGATCCGGCCGTGCTGCGCATGATCAAACGCACGGCGGATGTGGCGCAAGAAAACGGAATCACGGTGGGCATGTGCGGCGAAATGGCCAACCAGCCGCTGTACACCCCGCTGCTGCTCGGCATGGGGCTGCACGATCTCAGCATGAACTCACAGGCCATCCCGGTGGTCAAACGCATGATCCGCTTGGTCCGGATCGCCGACACCCAGGCGGTCGTCAAGGAAGTCTTGAAGCAGCCGACCGCTCTGAAGGTGCTGGCAGTCTTGCGGGGAGCCTACGGGGAGCTGGTGACCAATCACCGACAGGCGCTGAAGGGCTAAATGGAAAACGGCCCCATCAAGATCGTCGCCGAAAACCGCAAGGCCCGCTACGATTACACCGTCATCGACCAATACGAAGCCGGGATCGTTCTGACGGGCACCGAGGTGCAGTCCCTGCGGATGGGCAAAGCCAACCTGAAGGACGCCTACGCCAAGGTCAAGAACGGCGAGGTGTTTCTCTACCAGGTGCACATAGGCCCCTACCCGTTTGCCTACTACAACAACCACGAACCGCTGCGCACGCGAAAGCTCCTGCTCCACAAGCGTGAGATCAAGCGCCTGTTTGCCAAGTCAAACGAGCAGGGGCACACCATCGTACCGCTCAAGATCTACTTCAAGCAGGGCAAGGCCAAGGTCGTCATCGCCCTGGTCAAGGGCAGGCGCGAGTTCGACAAACGCGAAAACATCCGCGAGCGCGAGCAGAAGCGGGAGATGGACCGCGCACGCAAGCACCGATCTTGACAAACCACCCGATATCCTTTATCTTTCAGCATACGTTCTTTTAAATACCCTCCCATTTGCTGTCAGCTCAAACATTTTTTCCTCTCTTTGAGCTTTCAGCGTCAAGCGCTGCGCTTCAATTTTGGGGGCGATACGGTTTCGACGGGGACAATGAAATTCAAGCTGCATACCGAGCGTCCTGTCGGCTCGTAAATCCTGATGGGGCTAAACATAATCGCAGACGATTATGCGTACGCCGTAGCTGCCTAAGGCAGCTACCGTCCTGCCGGTTCTTCTCCTGCAGATCCGGTAAAGGGCGTCGACTAGCGGGATAGTTGATCCAGAGTGCCTGCGGCTGGATCGGCGAATGTCAGTGGGCTGGCCGATTGCGCATCCCGCTTGGAGGAGTCGCAAGAGGCGAGATTCAAACTCCAAGATACGTATGTAGATGCTTGAGTGGAATGTTTTCGGACGCGGGTTCGACTCCCGCCGCCTCCACCATTTTTATCCTGTTTTTTAAGACACTTGAAAATCGGCATCCTTTAAGAGTGGTAGAAAGGTGGTAGAATTCCAAGCACCTTCCAGCCTATCACCATCGTCCGGTGCGGGCACGTGCCGGTAATAATGGTCCACGATCATGCGTGTCGTGGTGTGCCCCACCTGCTTCTGGATGAAACTCATGCGCTCATTCTGATCCAGCGCGTTGGTGGCATTGCCCGTACCGCCGTCATCGGCGGTCTTTTGGGGCCGAAGTGCGTGTTGGCCCCGTTTTCAGCCGGCGATTAAGGCCGGTCTGCCAGTTTACCGAGTTGGTGCTCGATCAGGCTGCCGCTCCGAGAACGGCAGCCATAAAAGTGCCCTTTAGACCCTGGGCTTGAACCCGAATA
>DATITS010000243.1:0-8788 GCA_035467535.1 Desulfobacterales bacterium | reverse complement strand
GCCGAGCACACCGCCGGCGATGGCGGCCCAAGCCCCGAAGAGTTTGACCAACGTGCCGATCTGGGACTTGGAGTAACCGAGCTCGAGATAAAAAGGGATGCTGACGGCGGCGGCCATGGTGTCGCCGACCTTGTAAAGCAGAATGAACGCCAGGACCCACAAGGCGCTGCCACGCCGGAAAAAATCAGCGAGAGGGTCCAATATGGCCGCCCGCAGCGACTGCGGCGGAGCGTTTTCAGACCGCGGCTCGGGCGCGAGCAGGGTCGTCAGTATGCCGGGCAGCATGCCCGCGGCCATCACCAGGTAGACCTGGGAGAAGGGGATGTAATCGGCTAGGATGAGGCCGCCCCCCGAGGCCGCCCACATCCCGATGCGGTAGCCGTAGACATACATGGAGGAGCCGAGCCCCAGTTCCGCATCGGGCAGATCCTCCCGGCGGTAGGCATCCACGACCGCGTCCTGCGTGGCGCTGAAAAAGGCGACGAGGACGGCGGCCGCCGCCATCCAGACCGGGCGCTTAACCGGGTCGGCAAACGCCAGAACGGCGATGGCCGCCATCAACGCCAGCTGCGCGACCAGCAGCCATCCCCGCCGGCGGCCGAGAAAGGGCGGTGTGAACCGGTCCAGGACGGGGGCCCACAGGAACTTCCAGGAATAGGGGCTCTGCACCAGGGTGATCATGCCCACCCAGGTGAGATCGACCCCCTCCTCGGTCATCCAGGCCTGCAGGACGCCCAGCGTCAGCAGCAGAGGCAGGCCGCAGGAGAAGCCCATCAGAAGAGCAACGATCATCCGACGGCTGAAAAGTATCGCCACGACCGGTTTTTTAGGCTCAGGCAAGGGCTCCTCGTGACCAGTTCAACTGCAACAGCTGAGGACGGGTTCTTTAACAGCGTTGCACGCCGCCGCAGGCGTCGTGCAACGCTGTTAGGGTGGAAAAGAAGCGACGATGATGTCTTCGAGCTGCCGCTTCGGAACGTGATGCACGCCCTCGGCGTCCCGCCAATACCGGATCTCTCCGTCCGGCCCGACGGCCTCGATCACCACCTCCTCACGCGGCGTGCCCAGGGCGATCACGAGCAGGATCTCCAGCCCCTGCAACGGCCCGAGAATGCGCTGCAACTCGCGCCGGTTGATGGAACCCAGCATGCACCCCCCCAGTCCCGCCGCCGTGGCCCCCAGCATGATGCTCTGGGCCGCGATCCCCAGATCCCGGTCGCAGTCGGTCTGGATCGCGGTATCTCCGAGGATGACGATGTAAGCCGCGGGCCGCTCACCCTCCCGGGGCCCCGGCCACTCCTTCAAGTAGGCGGCCCAGCCCAGGCAGGCGAATATGCGGGCGTTCATGGACTCCGCGCAGCTCAGAATGTATTTCAACGGCTGCTTGTTGGCGCCCGAGGCCGAAAGCCGCGCCAGATCGATCAGCTCCACGAGCGTCTGCCGATCGACAGCGCGATCTTCCTGAAACCGCCGCACGCTGCGGGTTCTCCGGACCAGATCGTGAAAGGCACAAGTGTCCGTCATTTTTCCCAGTTCCACGGGTCCTCCGGCGGCATGTGCTGCCGGACCCATGTTAGCACCTTGTCGAATTCGCCCCGCAGCTCGCGCAGGGCCTTTCCCCGGTGGCTGACCCGGCTTTTCTCCGCGCGCGTGAGCTCGGCAAAGGTCTTCTCAAGCGGGGGGTAGTAAAAAATCGGATCGTAGCCGAAACCGTTGGCGCCCGCAGGCGTCTCCGCCAGCACCCCCTCGCAGCGTCCCTCATAGGTGAGCGCAGGCCCCGAGGGCACGGCAAGCGAGATCACGCACTCGAAGGCCGCGTTGCGATCGGTCCGGCCGTCCATCTCGGCGAGCAGCTTGCGGCGGCGGTCCTCGTCGGAGGCGTTTTCCCCGCCATAGCGGGCCGAATGCACCCCCGGCGCCCCGTTCAGGGCCTCCACGCATATCCCGGAGTCGTCGGCGATCGCCGGGAAACCGAGCACGCGCGCCGTGAAACTCGCCTTCTTGTAAGCATTGGCGTCAAACGTCTCTCCGTCCTCTTCGACCTCGGGAATCGGCCCGAAATCGGACAGGCTCTTGACCTCGACCGGAAACCCTTGCAGCAGCTCGCGAATTTCAGCGGTCTTGCCGGGGTTCCGTGTCGCCATCACCAGAATCGGCAACTTTCCCATCGGTGCGCGCTCTCGCTTTCACAGGGGTTGACGGCGCCGGGTTCCGACCGGCGCATGCCAGCCACATTAGGTGCTTTGCGCTCATCATTCAAGGTTTTTCGGAAACACGCATCCTGCATCTTTACAACATGCCCGGCCTGTGTATAATGACCGCCGTCGCAACCGTTCACCCCAGGCGGCCTATGCTGAAAGAACTTTCGATCCGCAACTTCGCCATCATCGACGACCTCCACATCCGCTTCGACGCGGGGCTGACGATTCTCTCCGGCGAAACCGGCGCCGGCAAATCCATCATCATCAACGCCGTCAATTTGATTCTGGGCAGCCGCGCGTCCACGGACATGGTGCGGACGGGCGCCGAATCGGCGGAACTCGAGGCGCTCTTCGACATCGCCCCGCACTCCCGGACCGCGCAGACGGCGGCCGACATGGGTTACCGCCTGACGGAGGGGCTCCTGGTGCGGCGCGTCATCTCGCGTGCGGAGGGCAACCGCAGCTACGTCAACGGCCGCCTCGCAACCCTTCAGGTGCTCTCCGCCATCACCGAAAACGTGGCCAGCATCTCCGGCCAGCACGCCCACCAGGGGCTGCTCAAGGAAGACCAGCACTTGCTCATGCTGGACCAGTTCGCTGGACTGATGGCCCAGCGCGAGTCCGTTTCCGCCCTGGTCCACGAGATCATCCCTGAGCTGAAGCACCTCAGGGAACTCCGGCTCCGGCAGGCCCGGCAGGCCGAGCTCACGGAGCTGCTCGAGTTCCAGCAGAAAGAGATCGCCGCCGCGGGCATCGCGCCGGGGGAAGACCGCGAGCTCGAGCAGGAGCGGACGCGCCTGAAGAACGCCGGCGCCCTGGTCGAAGCCGTCCAGGGCGGAGTCGACACCCTCTACGGTGCGACCGGATCGGTAGCGGAGCGCTTAACCGAGGTGCGCCGGAATTTAGAGCGGATGGGGCGGATCGACCCGCAGGTGATGGCCAAAGCCGAGGCCTGCGCCGAAATCGCCTACCGGGTCGAGGACCTCGTGGAGGAGCTGCGCGCCTACCTGAAGTCGGTCGAATTCAACGACCGCCGCCTGGAGGAGGTCGAGGAGCGGCTGGACGCGCTGAACCGGTTCAAGCGCAAATACGGCGGCTCGCTTGCGGCCGTGTTGGAGAAGCTCGCCAGCTCGACGGCAGAGCTGTCCGCCATCGAGAACATCACGACCGAGATCGCGGCGGCGGAAGCGCGGCTGCGCGAGCGGCACGCTGAAACCGCTCGACAGGCCACGCTGCTTTCGAAAAAACGCGAGGCGGCCGCGAAGCGCTTCGCCGCGCGCGTGGCGTCCGAGCTGTCCACGTTGAAAATGGCCGACACGAAATTCGCCGTGGCCCTGAGCGCCTCCCCGGCGGACACGGACACCGACCCGCACCTCGTCGTCGGCACGCACGCGGTCTCCGAGAACGGAATCGACCGTGCCGTTTTCACGATCGCGCCGAATGTCGGCGAAACGCTCAAGCCCCTGGTCGCCATCGCCTCGGGCGGGGAGTTGTCCCGGGTGGTGCTGGCGCTGAAGTCGATCCTCGCCGCCAGCGAGTCCGTGGCCACCATCGTTTTCGACGAGGTCGATGCGGGCATCGGCGGGGCCGTCGCCGAGGTGGTCGGCCGCAAGCTGGCGAGCCTGGCCCGACACCATCAGGTCATCTGCATCACCCACTTGCCCCAGATCGCCAAGTTCGGCGACCACCACTTCAAGATCTCCAAGCACGTGGCCGCCGGCCGCACCCGGACTGCCATCACGCTGCTTTCCGCCGACGATCGCACCCGCGAGATCGCGCGGATGCTCGGCGGCGAAAAAATCACCCACGTGACGCTCGAGCACGCCCGGGAGCTGCTCAAAAAATAATCCCCCGCCGCGCCGAAGCGTGAACGGGGGATCGATGGGGCATACCGACAGTTTTTCAGGTGAGTTTCTCAACCTCGGCCGCCGCCGGGCCCTTGGCACCCTGCTGGACTTCAAATCGCACGCGATCGCCTTCCCCCAGCGACTTGAAGCCCTGGCCCTTGATGGCGGAGTAGTGGACGAAAACATCCTGTCCGTCTTCCTTTTTAATGAACCCGAACCCTTTTTTCTCGTTGAACCACTTGACGACTCCTTCCGGCATACGCTCCTCCTCCCGTTGGTTGAGTTGACTCCCCACGCGACCCTCAAACAAAAAAAAGCAGAACCATTTCTGGCCCTGCTTCAGAAGCCTCACCACGAATGAGAAAGTATGGCAAACCGATGGATCTCACAAAACAACTTCACCACGAGTACCAATGTCAAGCAACTTCAACGTGATTTGACTATCCAGAAAAATGACCGGGTTGTCAATAAAAAAACTGGCTGAATCCCTCGGAAAATATAGGATTTCCCATCGGCCCCACATATTGTGCTTTGGTCCATCGGCCATCTCTATAGAAGGGTCTTGCGTTAGGTCAACTCCATACCGCGCCCAGGTCTCGAACAGGCAAAGCCTTGCGCGGTTTTTCGCTTTTTGGGAGATGCCATGTTAGACTGTTGCCGTGACGGATCATCGCATGACCGGATTCCGGGTAGCCGGAATCGCCGCCGCCGTTGTCTTCGCTGTTCTGCTCGGCATCCGGCTGGATGTCTGGGAGAGTTTCACTGCACGGCCGCGGTCCCTGCCGACCGACGCGGGTGAGCGCGCCCGGCCCCGGGAGTCCTGGATGAGCATTTTCCAGAACAACCGCAAGATCGGCTTCGCCCACAGCCGCCTGCAGCCTACGGAGACCGGCTATGAGCTGGAGGAAAAGGTGGCCATGCGAATCAACACCATGGGCATGATCCAGGACCTTCGCCTGCAGACCCGCTCCCGGCTGAACCGGAACCTCGCCCTGGAGCGCTTCGAGTTCGGGATCGCGTCGGGCCGTTTCCGCTTTTCCGCTCAAGGCGAGGCATCCGGCGGCGTCCTGTCCGTGCGCACCGAGGCCGCCGGCGAGAAGCGCAGCATCGAGGTGCCCGTCCAAGAGGGTGTCACGCCCGCGGCAGCCGTCATCGACGCCCTGGCGCTGGCGGACCTCAAACCCGGCAGCCGGTACACGTTCGATGTCTTCGACC
Organism: Desulfobacterales bacterium; assembly: GCA_035467535.1. Lineage (GTDB taxonomy): Bacteria > Desulfobacterota > Desulfobacteria > Desulfobacterales > SpSt-501 > SpSt-501. Next base: position 3,525 of record DATITS010000243.1, on the reverse strand, counting down.
CGGCGGCACTGGCGCAGATGCCCGTGCTGGTCGAGGTCATCGGGCCGGAGGAGGTGACGGTAACAGGGCAACGTCTCCCCGCCACCAAGGTCACCCTGAATTTCCGGGGGATGATCCAAACCGCCTGGATCGGTGAAAACGGCGACCTGCTCAGGGAACGCGGTCTGCTGGGCATGCGCCTCGAAAAAACCTCGCGCGCGGATGCCCTCGACGATCTGGGGCTCGCCGCCAGCCAGGACCTGACCGAACTCGCAGCGATCACGCCCGATCGGCCCATCGGGAGCCCCGAGACCCTGGAGGTGCTGCGGGTTGCGATCGGCGGCGCCCCGACAACGGGCTTGCAGCTGCAGGGCGGGCGCCAGCGGGTTTCCGGCGGCGTGCTCACCGTGCGCAAGGAGTCGCTCGCCGAGCTGCCGGACGTGCTGACGGAGGAGAACCTGCCCACCCTCGAGCGGGTGTACCTGAAGCCGGAGCCGTTCATCCAGTCCGATCACGCGAAGATTCGCGCCCAGGTACGCGCGATCCTCGGCGATCCCTCCCACATGCCGCCGCTCCTGAAGGCCCAACGCCTCATGGACTGGATCCGCGACAACATCGAGCGGCGGCCGGTGTTGTCCCTGCCGGATGCCGTGGCCACGCTCGAGCACCGCATGGGCGATTGCAACGAGCACGCAGTGCTGTTCGCGGCCCTGGCGCGGGCGGCCGGGATCCCGGCCCGCGTGGAGGCCGGCGTCGTCTACCTGCGCGGCAGATTCTACTACCACGCCTGGAACCTGCTGTACCTGGGACGCTGGATCACGGCGGATGCCCTGTTCGACCAACTCCCGGCGGACGTGACGCACCTCCGGTTCGCCACCGGCTCGATGCAGCAGCCGCTCGACCTGGTTGGGCTCGTGGGGAGACTGACCATTACCATCCAGGAATGACGCGGTGGCCGCAGGCGCGCCGGGAGTAGGCCTTCCCCGGGGTCCGCCTTGGCACGCGCCTCCGATGTGCTATAATAAAGGAATCGAAAATGAGCGGCTTAAGACCGATCGGTTATTGCCTGAAGCTGAACGCTTCGATCACAAACCCGCATCCGATTGCCCCGCCCCGGGAATCGGGCACCCGGCCGACCTCGCTCCCATGATCGAGTTGACCCAGCTGACCAAGACCTACAACGGCTTCACCGCCGTCGACCGCCTCACCCTGAGGGTCGGCCGGGGTGAAATCTTCGGGTTCATCGGCCCCAACGGCGCCGGCAAGACCACCACCATCAAGATGCTGGGCGGCGTGCTGGCGCCGACGGCAGGCTCGGTCGCCATCTGCGGCATCGACCTGCAGGCGGAGCCGGAGCAGGCCAAGCGCAAGATCGGTTTCATACCGGACCGCCCCTATCTCTACGAGAAGCTCACCGGCCTCGAATTTTTACGGTTCACGGCCGACATTTACGGCGTGCCGGTTTCCGAGTTCCAGCCGAAAGCAACCGCCACCCTGAAGATGTTCGCCCTCTCGGACTGGTCCAACGAGCTCATCGAGTCCTACTCCCATGGCATGAAGCAGCGCCTCATCATGGCCTCGGCCGTGCTGCACGACCCGGAGGTGCTGATCGTGGACGAGCCCATGGTGGGGCTCGACCCGCAGGCCATCATCATGGTCAAGAAGCTCTTCCGGAATCTCGCGGCGGGCGGCGTCACCATTTTCATGTCGACCCACACGCTGCAGGTCGCCGAAGACATCTGCGACCGCATCGGCATCATCGCCCGGGGCCGGCTGATCGCCAACGGCACGGCCGCCGACCTGCGGCGCGAGGCCAACGCGACCGAGGCCGACCTTGAGCAGGTTTTTCTGAACCTGACGGCGGGTGGGCCCGCCTCCGAATCATGAACGGATTGTTCGCTGACATCGGAGTGCTGCTGAGGCCGCGGCTGCTGCCGGTCCTGAGACGCGGCCGCCCCCGGAGGTCCCGCGGCGGCGGTGCGGCCCGGCTCGCGGTGCTGGGGGTGGTGGGAGCCGCCTTCTGGTGCGGGCTTTTTGGTGTCTCCTGGCGGGTCCTGCGATACTTCAAGGGCATCGAGGACATCGGCGACATCCTGGCCTTCAAGCTGCTGTCGATGATCCTGATCGTCTGCTTCGCCCTGCTGCTTTTCAGCAGCATCCTGACCTGCCTCTCCACGCTCTACCTCTCCCGGGACCTCTTGCTCGTCCACTCCATGCCGGTCGCGAGCCACCGGGTCTTCCTCGCCCGCTGGATCGACAGCACGGCCGACAGCGGCTGGATGGTGATCCTGTTCACCCTGCCCGTCTTTCTGGCCTACGGCATCGCGTTCGCGGCCGGGCCGGGCTATTACGCGGCGGCACTAATCTCCCTGATCGTGCTGGCCGCCATCGCCTCGGCGCTGAGCGCGCTGGCGGTGATGGCCGGCGTCATGCTCGTTCCTGCCGGCCGGATGCGCAGCATCGTCGTCATTCTGGGGGTGCTGCTGTTCGTCGCGCTCTACCTGGCAATCCGCCTGTCCCGGCCGGAGCAACTGGTCAACCCGGAGGTGTTCGACACGGTCATGGCCTACGTCGCCTCGCTGCAGGCCCCGGTCTCGCCCCTGCTGCCGAGCACCTGGGCCTACGACAGCATCCAGTCGGCGCTCGCGGGCTTCACCGCGAAAAGCCTCTTCCACGCAGCGCTCGGTGCAAGCTTTGCTCTCACCCTGATCTGCGTCCTGGTCCTCGCCGCCAACGCCCTGTACTTCAAGGGCTTCTCCCGCACCCAGGCCGCCTCCGCCCGCCTCATCCGCCGCGACGGGATCAGCGAGCGCCTGTTCCGGTTTCTGCCCGGGCCGGCCCGATCCTTCACGGTGAAGGAAATCAAGACCTTCCTCCGCGACCAGACCCAGTGGTCGCAGCTCTTTCTGATCGCCGCCCTGGTGGTCATCTACGTCTACAACTTCGCGGCCCTGCCGCTGGAAAGCTCTCCCATCCGAACCGTTTACCTGCAGAATCTGTTCTCCTTTCTGAACATGGCACTGGCGCTCTTCGTGCTGACGGCCGTGACGGCCCGCTTCGCCTACCCGGCCGTGAGCCTGGAACGCGAGGCCTTCTGGCTGGTCAAAACCGCGCCGGTCTCCCTGCGCACGTTCCTGCGCATCAAGTTTTTCATCTACTACCTGCCGCTGCTGGTGCTGACCGAAGTGCTGATCGTCGCCACCAACCTCCTGCTCCAGGTGACCCCCTTCATGATGGCACTTTCGACCGTCACCGTTTTTTTCGTCGTGCCGGGAATCGTCGCCATGGGCATCGGCCTCGGCGCCGCCTTCCCGGACTTCAAGGTGGAAAACCCGGCCCAGACGGTGACAAGCTTCGGAGGCCTGATGTTCATGATCGCCTGCGCCCTCTACATCGGAGCGGTGGTCCTGCTCGAAGCCGGCCCCGTGTACCGGATCTTCATGGCGGACCTCCACGGGCAAGCCTTGTCGACGGCGGTCCGGCTGTGGGCCGGCGTTTCATTCGGTGCCGCCTTCACGCTGAGTCTGCTCGCCATCGTCCTGCCCT
>DATITS010000242.1:0-12813 GCA_035467535.1 Desulfobacterales bacterium | reverse complement strand
GGAAGACTGACGTCAACCCCATGGGGGATGGCTCCGCGAAAATGACGCCGCACGATATCCTTCGCAAATACTACGGCTATCGCTCCTTCCGCACCCACCAACTGGACATCATTGAAAGTGTCATCCGCGGGCAGGACGCGTTCGTGCTGATGCCGACCGGCAGCGGGAAGTCCATCTGCTACCAGATCCCGGCGGTCCTGCGGCCGGGTGTGGGGCTGGTCGTCTCGCCCCTGATCGCGCTGATGCAGGACCAGGTCCAGGCCCTGCGGCAAAACGGCCTGCGCGCCGACTTCCTGAACTCCAGCCTTGCCGCGAATGAGGTCGGAGGCGTCGAACGGCGGGTTGTCTCCGGTGCGGTCGACTTATTGTATGTCGCCCCGGAGCGCCTGATGACCGAAAGCTTTCAGCGGCTGCTCCAGAGAATCCCCATTGCCCTGTTCGCGATCGACGAAGCGCACTGCGTGTCGCAGTGGGGGCACGATTTCCGGCCCGAGTACCTGCGCATTGCGGAGGTGACGAAGCGATTCGGCAATGTCCCCAAAATCGCCCTGACGGCCACGGCCGACGAGCACACCCGTCAGGACATCATCGAGAAGCTCGAGCTGTCGCAGGCCGCTCAATTTGTGTCCAGCTTCGACCGGGCCAACATCCGCTACCGGGTGCAGCTGAAGAACAACGACAAGAAGCAGTTGCGGGCCTTCATGCGCGATGAGCACCCGGGGGAGTCCGGCATCGTCTACGTCCGGACCCGCAAGCGGGCGGATGCGGTCGCCGCCTGGCTGACCGCCCAGGGGGCCGAAGCCGTTTCCTACCACGCCGGCCTGGAACCGGACGTGCGCCTGGCGCGGCAGCGGCGCTTTCTGAGGGAGCCCGTGGTCATCGTGGCGACCATCGCCTTCGGCATGGGGATCGACAAGCCCGATGTCAAATTTGTCGCTCACCTGGACCTGCCGGCGAGCATGGAGGCCTACTATCAGGAAACGGGAAGGGCCGGTCGCGACGGAAAGCCGGCGGACGCGTGGATGACCTACTCGCTCGCGGATGTGGTGGCGACCCGCATGCTGCTCGAAGGATCGGAGGGCAGCGACGCCTTCAAACGCCTGCAGGCCCGGAAGCTGGATGCCCTGCTCGGTTACTGCGAAACAGTCGAGTGCCGCCGCCATGTCCTGCTGGGCTACTTCGGGGAAGCCTACCCGGCCTCCTGCCCCAACTGCGACAACTGCCTGCAGGCGGTGGAGACCTGGGACGGGACCGTGGCCGCCCAAAAGGCGCTCTCCTGCGTCTATCGAACCGGGCAGCGTTTCGGGGCCGCCCATCTGACCGACATTCTGGTCGGCAACGGCAGCGCGACCGTCCTGCGGCACGGTCACGACCGGATCAAGACCTTCGGCGCCGGGCAGGAACTGCCCCCCGGCGAGTGGCGTTCGGTGTTTCGGCAGCTGGCGGCCAGCGGCCTGCTGTCGGTCAACATGGCGCAAATTTCGGGTTTTCGTCTCACGGAAAAGAGCTGGCCGGTCCTCAAGGGGGCGCAGCCCGTCCGGTTCCGAAAAGACGCTCAGCCGCTGAAAGTCGCGAAGGCCGCCCGGGTGGCGGCCTCCAGGCCCGCAGCCGACCTCGGAGACGAGGGCGGCCAGTCGCTCTTCGAAAAGCTGCGCCGCCTGAGGCTGGAGATCGCCCAGCGCCAGGGGGTGGCGCCCTATGTGGTTTTCCACGACAAGACCCTGAAAGAGATGGCCGTTGTCCGGCCCTGCACTCCGGCCGAGCTGCTGGGGATCACCGGTGTCGGCGAACGAAAACTGGAGCTGTACGGAGAATTTTTTCTCAGGACGATTCAGGAGGGGTAGGGTTCAGGTCGATATGACAGGAATCTTGTAATTTCGGAAAATGGAATCATGAGAAGCAACGGTAAAGCCTTCATGAGTCCAATACTCCGAACGCTTCGGCGATGTCTCTCGGCAAGATATCAAAATCATCAGCGATTTTGATCTTGCCCTTCAGGGCTCCCGGGATCCGTTTCTTATCGCTGCGCTCGTAGCGGACGAGCTTGGCCACGGGCTTTCCTGCTTTCCCGATGAGCACCTCTTCGCCGGCGAGCACTTTTTCGACCAGGGATGACAGTTGCGCCTTGGCCTCTGAAATATCGATGATATGCATGGGATCGTGCCTCCTTTATTATGGTCTGGCCAAATCAGACCATTGTTTCAAGTTTTTTAATCCACGAGCCCGGGACTCTGAGTTTAAGCGCCTGATGCTGGCGCTGTGACGAGGCCGGGGTTGCGGCAGTTTTCCGTGTGATGCTCCCGCATGCCGGCGACGTCCGCGGCCCGCGGGAGCGGTAACTTCAGAGCGGCGGCGGTGTCGTTGCGCTCGGCGCAGCGGGCGATGCCGTCGAGGTAGCCGAGATCCTCGCGGGCGATGCGGCGGGCGTCGGCCGCGGAGAGCACCGGCCCGTGGCCCGGGATCACCGTATCGACGGCGGGCAAGATGAGACTGAGCAGGCGCTTGAGGGTGCGGCGGTAGTCGGCCAGGTTGTCCACGAAGGGGATTTCGCAGGGCGAGAGATAGTCACCCACCAGCAGGTGGTCCTCTACGCGGATGGCCATGCAGTCCGGGGCGTGACCGGGGATCAGAAACGCTTCGATGTCGAGATCGCCGACGTTGAACCAGCCGCCGTCGTCCAGTCCCCGCAGATCTTGGGGCCAGGCATACCCCCAGGGCCGTTCGACGTACCACTGGGAGTCAAATTCCCGCGCCTGCGCCATGCCGTTGACCGCCAGTGCCCCGCCTTCAGCGACCGAACATGCCAGTACCGAACTGGCATACACCGGTACTGCGGGAAAAAACCCATGCCCGACCACATGGTCCCAGTGGCTGTGGGTGAAGCAGAGCGCTTCCACGGTCACGCGTTTGGGGATGCGGGCGGCAATGTCGGCCAGCTCGCGCGGGAAGTAGCCGGGGTCGACCACGAGGCAGCTCCGGTCGCTTGCGATGACGGTGCTGGTCATCTGCCAGATGCCGCTGAAAACAACATCGACCTGGAGATCCGGCACTTTTTGTCTCCTTCCCAGCCTCCTGGCCACTGAGCTTCCCCGCGTTTCATTTTGTTACGCGGATTGCGGCCTCGCGGATTTTTTCGAGGAGTTCTGTAAACTCATAAGGTTTGGTGAGGTAATCATAGGCGCCGTGTTGGATTCCCTCCTTTGCGGATTCCTCCGAACCATGCCCGGTCAACATGATGACCGGCATGTTTGGGTCCATAATCTTGAAAACCTTGAGCACCTCGATGCCGTCCATGTCCTCCATTTTGAGATCCAGGACGGCCACGTCAAACTGTTTTGCGCGCAGGGCCTGGATTCCCTGGGTTCCGGAAAACGCCGTGGTGACCACCATGTCGCGGCGGGTCAGGCGTTTAGCCATGATCGTGGCGAATCCGACTTCATCGTCCACCAGAAGCAGTCGGAGGCGCCCGGTTTCATTCTGTGTTTCCGAGACCATGAGGACCCGCTCCTCATGCGCGCCGCATGGTGATTTCCTTCATGCGCGCCTGCATGATCTTCTCCTCGTGGCTGCGCTTTTTAGCCGCCGCCGCGGAGACCTTGGACACCAGCACGTCGATTTCGCAGGGTTTCATCAGGTAATCGAACGCGCCGAGCTTCATGCCGTCAATCGCGGATTCCACTGTGGCGTGGCCGGTCAGCATGATGACTTCCACCAGCGGGATCTTTTTCTTGATTTCCTGCAGGGTTTCGATCCCGTCCATGCCCGGCATTTTGACATCGAGAATTACCACTTCGATCGCCGTCTGCTCAGCGAGCCTTTTCAAAGCCTCATCCCCGCTGTAAGCCGGAATGATCTCAAGGTCGCGTTTGGTGAGGCGCTTGGACAGCGCCTCTACAAAGGGAACCTCATCATCTACAAAGAGTACCTTCGCTATGCTCATCGTTTCGCTCCTTCTGTTAAAAACACCATGGAAGTATCATCTCCTTGAACCGCACCGATGTCAATCGCCTGCGGCTGCCGGAATATAGACCGAAAACGTGGTGCCCACGTCGACCGTGCTGACGACCTCGATTCTTCCTCCCAGCTTATTGATGATGCCGTAGCAGATCGAAAGACCCAAACCGGCGCCTTTGCCGACCGCCTTCGTGGTGAAGAAGGGGTCAAAGATGCGGTTCAGGTTCGCGGCCGGGATGCCGCTGCCGGTATCGGTCACATCCACCACCGCAAAGCCGTTTTGCGCGCGGGTCGTGAGGGTCAGCTTCCCCCCTTTATGTCCCATGGCGTCGATCGCGTTGTTGATCAGGTTCAAAAATACCTGCTGCAGTTCTGAAATGGACACGCGGACTATCGGCAGCCCTTCGCCCAACTCGGTTTTCACCTCCACCATGCTGAATTTCGCCCGCTGGGCGGAGAGTGCCACCAGTTCCTCAATCACGTAGTTGATCTGGATGTCCTGCTCCTTGGCGGCGGTTTTTCGGGCAAAGCTGAGGAGTTTGAAAGTGATGTCCTTGCAGCGCCGCCCCTGGGTTTGAATCTGCGCGAGCGCCCGCTTGAACTCATCGAGGTTTTTGCTGCCCTGGAATTCCTTCTCCTCCAGCAGATCCCCGATCCACCCGGCTTCCTCCACCATGATGGCCACCGGGTTGTTGATCTCATGCGCCACACCGGCCGCAAGCTCACCGATGGAGGCGAGCTTCCCGGTCTCCACCACCTTCTGGCCCATGAGCTTTTTTTCCTCGTCGGCCTTGGCGGTCCGTATCACGATCATGCGCGACAGGGCAAAGGCCATTAGAAACACCGCGGCCGTGCCCAGAGTCATGATCACGGTGGTGATGAAAAACGACCGGTCGAGATCGGCAAATGCATCCTCCGCGCTCTGCTGGTAGATCAGAAGCCAGTCACCGTTTTTCAGGAATGCCCCCGCATAAATGTTTTCCTGTCCCGAGCTGTTTGCTTTAAGAACGATCCGAACCTCGTCGCCGCCGGCGGACATGCTGTCCCACAGAGCTTTGGCCAGGAGTGGGTCGGGGATATCGGCCGGCATGGGCCGTGTGCCCGGCGAAGTTTGAAGTTTCCCCTCCCGATTTAAAATATACGCAATGCCGGTTCTGCCGATGCGGATATTGTTCACCAAATCACTGAAGGCGACAAAGTCGATGGTGGCTCTCAGGATCCAGGAGGGTTGGCTGGCGGAGCTGTGCACAGCCACGATGAAATGCGGCAAACCGCGCAGTCCCAGAAAGACATCGCTGATGACAAAATCGGTTTTAACTGCCGTGCGAAACCAATCCGCGTCGCCATAATGAGCCTTGGCCAGTTTAAATGGTCCCGCATACGCTTCCTGGTTGCCCTCGGCGTTGACGACCCCCAGGTCCACAAACACACTGCCGTATTCCTGCTGGAGCAGGTCGAGGGTGCGTTGCAGGAAAGACTCATCCTTCAATCGGTCATGCCCATTGCGGGCAGCCATGAGGCGGATGTCGGTCAAACGCTCCTGCAGGAAATTGTCGATGTTCTGCTGGTGTTTCTGGACCAGCTCGCGCAGGTGATCGTTGACTTTTTCGCGGTAGGACTGACGAAATTGGAGATACAGGGTGCTGCTCACCACCACCATGGGGATCATGGAAACAATGATGATTGTCAGCAGGATATTCCGGAGCAGAGACCGGTAGTAGGGGGTGCGCGTCAGATCCGGGGGCAGCAGTTTATGCAGAATGACGTCAAAGAGCATATTCGCAAAACCCGTTATTCGCAAAACGTTTTGACCGGCTCATTTTCTCAAGGGCCTACGAGTTGCTGGGTGACCATCGACAGCGGCACTGTGGTAATCCATACCATCATTGAAATTAAAAAACAATTGACTCCAATGGCCGGTCAAGCATATTTTAGTGCGTGGACAATATCGAGACGGGAGGATTGCCGTGTCCTATCATAGCGTAAAAGAGATTATGGTCCCCTTAGCGGAATATGCCACGGTCCCTGTAGGATCAACCCTGCTGGAAGCGATGATAGCCCTGGAGAAGGCCCAAGAGGAATTTATCCACAACAAGCACCGCCACCGGGGGATAGTGATCATCGACAAGGAAAAAGGGGTCATCGGGAAGCTGGGCCAGATGGATGTCCTGCGCGCCCTCGAACCCAAGAAGGACGATGACGACGAGATCGAGAGCCTCGGCCAATTCGGCTTCAGCGCCGCTTTCATAAGGAACCGGCGCAAGCAAAAGCGGCTGGCCGCCACTCCGATCAAGGACTTGTGCCGGACCGTTTCTAAACTGAGGGTCGAGGATTTCATGCAGACCCTCTCGGAAGGAGAGATTATCGACGAGGAGGCGTCGCTGGAGGTCGCCATTCAACAGATGGTGGTGGGCAACCACCTGCTCTCGCTCTTGGTGACCCGGGGGCAGACAATCGTCGGCGTCCTGCGCATGACGGACGTCTTCGCGGCGGTATTCCACGCCGCCAAAGAATGTGAATTACCGACAGCGTGAGGAAAGGCCATGAAAGAGCTGACTACCCTCCTCGACCGAATCGGCCAGAGAGCCAACATCAATCTTCGCGATCTCGATTTCGATGTGCTGCCGCACATCAAGAAGCTCGTGCCTCTGGATCAAATGGTGAAATTTTACTCTTTCTACGGCATCACCCCCCATCACCCGCTCGATTTTCATTTCAGGCACTCGAGCCTTGCCGGAAGCTATTTCCTCGGAAAATGTCGAGTGGTCAATTCGATTCTCTACAAAAGCGACATCCGCGGCGACGAGCTCAAGCAAGAGGGCGATGTGTTCCGGTACAAGAATTTCGAGATTCCCATTTTAATGGACGAAGGCATCGAAATCGAAGACAGCTTTCTGATAAAAACCCTGGTCCACAACTTTTCGCACGACCCGAAGACGCTCGAGCGGTTTTTCATCAAAGATACCGTTTCCGCTCATTACGCCAATATCCACGGCTCGCCCTGCGACGGGTGCTTTCTGGGCCCTTTGGCCACCGTCGATCTGACGACCATGCACGACAGCATCATCGGAGCGTTTTCCTACGTCCAGGCCGGAGAAATCGCCCATCTCAACATCGGCCCCGGAATCGTATGGATCAGAAGCCCCGGGGAGTTCAACTTCCTGTACCGCCACCCTCTGCACAAATTGGATGATTACGTCAGCTTCTCAGCCGGACGGACCCCCCAGGGCTTCATCGTCGATTTCGTCGAGGACCGCAAAGAGTCCTTTCAGAAAATCTTCGATGTGGTCAACATCGCAACCTCCGTTCCGGTTCCGAGCAGCGCTTCTCTGGATCGGTACGCTGTCATCAAGCCCAAAACCCAGATCGGCGAGAACGTCCTGGTCGCCCAGCGCGCCTATCTCCAGAATGCTTCGCTCGGCAAGGGCTCGAACGCCCAGGAAAACTGCTACATCGTCAACTCCCGGCTCGCCGGCAACAATGTCACCGCCCACGGGGCCAAAATCATCGAATCCGAAATGGAACCGAATGTATTTGTCGGCTTCAACAGTTTTCTGCGCGGACGCCCGGACTGCCGCCTGACCATCGGCAAGGACAGCATCGTGCTGCCGCACACCATTATCGACATCCGAAAACCGCTGGCCGTTCCCCCGGAGCATTTTGTCTGGGGCCTGATCAACAATCAGGCTGATCTGGCGTCTAACAGCATGGCTTTTAGTGACTTTTCCAAAATCGACGGCGAACTGGTTCAAGGCAGTCTCGTCTTTGAGGGACAGGGGGCCCGGTTCGTCGCCGCCTTCCGCGAGCGCATCAATCACATCCTGGAGGCGAACGGGGCTTTCTTCGACGGCACCTCCAAAAGGGGGCACGCGCAGCGCAACCAACGGATCTCCTTCAACACGATTCAGCCTTATCCGGACGGCGATCAGGAGGGGCTATACCCGACCATCATCATCCAACCTTGAGCCCTGAGGTTATTTGAAGAAGTTGAGCAGGGCGTGGAGGTTGGTCAGGGGGTGCGGCGGGCAGCCGGGAATGAACAAATCCACCGGCAGCAGGCTGTCCAAGCCTTCGGCGACTTCGGGGCTGCCTCTGAAGGGCCCGCCTGACAGCGCGCAGCTGCCCACGGCGATGACAACTTTGGGGGCCGGGGTGGCCTCATAGGTCGAAAGCAGGGCGGCTTTCATGTTGCGGGAGATCGGCCCGGTCACCACGATACCGTCCGCGTGGCGCGGGGACGCCACGAAATTGATTCCGAACCGCGCCAGATCGAAGAACGGCGTGGCCAGCACATTCAGATCCGCTTCACACGCGTTGCAGCCGGCGGCCGATACCTGCCTCAGTTGCAGGGAGCGGCCGAACAGTTTTTTAAAGTGGGTTTTGCCGTGCTCGGCCAGGGAAGGCAGCCCGCCGTTGGTCAAAAGGTGTTCCTTGGCGGCCACCGACAGTTCGAAGTTCCGGCTGAAAGAGATGAACCGGCCCTCCGACAGCCGTTCACACGTGCCGCAGAAGACGCAACGCCCCAGGTCGACCAGCCTGCGGCCGGCATCGATGGCCTCCTGGGGGCAGGCGGCAGCGCAAAGAGCGACCACCTCCGGTGAGGCGTCCGCATGGACCTGCGGCCGCCCGCGGTAGCGCGCCGGCAATTCGATCTTCACCTTCGGATAAGCACTCGTCCGACAGCCCTGTTCCAATCTGTTCTTCAGCACTTTGAGCATGATGGGCCAACTTCGCTGTTATTACGGGTTGATAAACTCGTAAGTCATCAAAGATCAAATCCGCAGTAGGACAGGTTAAAGCTCTTGTTGTTGAGCGGGAAGTCGGAGATCCCCGTATTCCTTAGCGCCATGGCCAGTCCGTTCCAGTTGTGAAATGACGGGTCTTTGACCTTATAGCGCAGGATCTTTCCGGCGGCATCGGTCAACACGCAGTGCGAAACCTCCCCGCGCCAAGCCTCGTTGACGGTCACGACCAGAGAAGACGGTGACAGGGTGAAATTTGCGTTCTCGACGCAGCGGGTTTCAACCGGGTCGGATAGCAGCGTTTGAATGATTCCGATGGATTGCAGCACCTCGTCGGCCCGCACCTTGGCCCGAGCGTATACGTCACCGCTGGACTCGGCGTGTTCGGGGATGTCCAGGCGGCGATAGTGCTCGGTGGGAAAAACGCGTCTGGCATCGTAGGAAATTCCACTGGCTCGGCCAGCCGGTCCCACCAAACCGAGCTTTTCCGCATCCGCCGCGCTGACCGTCCCGCAGCCTTCGAACCGGGCACGGACGCTGGAGGTTGAAAACAGAAGATCCGTCACGTGCTCAACCTGGGTCTTCAGCTCGGCGATTCGGCCGTTCAAGGTGCGGCGGTCCTCGTCGGTCATGGGGAAGCGTACCCCTCCGGGGCGCACCAGCCCCTTGCCGAAGCGGTTGCCGCACATCCACAGCGTCAGGTTGAGAAAGTCGCCGCGCATGCGTCCACAGTAGTTGGCCGGCGGCAGGAAGGCCACGTCGCCGCTCAGGGCGCCGAGATCGCCCACGTGATTGGCGATGCGCTCCAGTTCCAGGCCAATGGTCCGGATCACGCGGGCGCCTGCGTCGGTTTCGATGCCGGCCAGCGCCTCCATGGCTTGGGCCAGGCACAGGCTGTGGCCGACCGCGGTATCGCCGGCGATGCCTTCGGCCAGGATCGGCAGTCGTTTGGCATCGGCCTTAAGACAAAGCGCTTCAATTCCCCGGTGCTGGTAGCCCAGCTGAATTTCCAAGTGCAGCACGCGCTCGCCGATGCAGTTGAAGCGGAAATGGCCGGGCTCGATCACGCCGGCATGCACCGGCCCCACGGCCACCTCGTGAATCTCTTGGCCCTCAACGGCGTAGTAGGGGTATCTACCGGGGATCTCTTCCGCGTAATCGTTTCCGAACACATCGGGTAGGCTGCGCTGGTTGGGGTGGTAGCGGACCATCTTCAGCCAGGGATGGCCTTCGGGCCGAATGCCGAACTGCTCGGCGATTTCGCGCTCATACAGGTGAAACGGTTCGCACTGGGCCGTCAGCGCCGGATAGGCCTCCGGCGCATCGCAGCCGGCGGCCAGCAGCCGGTCGGTCCTGAGCACCGCTAAGAGCTTCACGTCCCCGCCGTTAGCGTAAGCGAAATACTGCACCACCTTGGCGCCGCCGCCGGCAAGCTCCAGCGCCCGGCAGCGGAAATCGTCAAAGGTCAGGTGCGGAACTCGCCCTCTGGGGGTCGCCTCTCCGTTTCCGATCGGCTCAAAATCCGCCATGGTTAAAGTCCCCCACCAATCGAATTCACGGCATGCACAATGGTTTCGTACAACGACTCCGGAACCCAGAAACAGAGCACCAGGGAGGTCAACAGCAGCACATACTGGGGCCACACCATGGCGGATTTTTCTTCGATCCGGTCGACGGCCCCAGCCTCGCTGAAGGACATCTTCATGACGTGGTTGGCAAATCCGGCGAATATGACACACAGACTCAGCATGAATATCCCTGCCCCGACATAGTGCCCGCCGCGGAAAGCGCCGATGAGGATGAACACCTCGCCGAGAAAAAGCCCGAAAGGCGGAAACCCGGAAATGCCGGCAAAGCCGCTGAAAAATGCCACGAAAGTTCGGGGCATCCGCCGGGCGAGCGCCCCGGTGTTCTCGATCAGGCGGCTGCCGTAGCCCAGCAGGATATTGCCGGATGACAAGAACAGGGATGACTTGATCAGGCTGTGATGAATCAGACACAGCACGGCACCGTAGGCACCCAACCCGCCGACACCGGTGCCGAAGGCGATGATCCCCATGTTCTCGATGCTCGAATAGGCCAGCATTCGTTTGTATTCGCTCTGTTTGAGAATGAAGGTCGCCGCCACCAGAATGGATGCCAACCCGAAGACGATCAGAATCGTGCCGGAAAAATGCCCCAACCCCGCGGCGTGCATGATCTTGTTGGTTTTGAAAATCCCCAGGTAGGCGCAGTTGAGCAAAACGCCGGATAAAAGCGCCGAGGCCGGACTCGGCGCTTCGCTGTGGGCATCCGGCAGCCAGGTGTGCATCGGCGCCAGCCCCATCTTGGTCCCGTAGCCCACCAGAATGAAGACAAACCCGGCTTTGAGCCACAACGGATCCAGGCGTTTGGCGACGACGGTCAGTGCGGAAAAAGCCACCGGCGCATTCACCCCGCCGACATCCATGGAAAGCGCAATCAGCACCGAACCTAGAAGAGCGAGAGCGATGCCCACCGAGCAGATCAACACATACTTCAGCGTGGCTTCGAGGGTTGCCGCGGAACGGTGCGTGTAAATCAACGGTGCACTGGCGAGCGTGGTCGCCTCGATCGCAATCCACATGACCATGATGTGGTCCGAAAGCGTCACCATGGTCATGGTGGACAGGAACACCAGCATCGATCCGGTGAAAACACGCTCGGAGCGGATGTTGGCCGCTTCAAGGTAGCCCGTGGTGTAGATCGAAATCAGAAAAAAGAGCAGCGATATGACCAATAGCGACAGGAGGCCTTCCGGTGTGACGGCGAAATATTCCTCAAACAGCGCCTCCGGATGCCGGACCCACAGCAGGATCGACAATACCAGGTGAACGGCTCCGGTGAGCGGCAGCAGGGTCCGGCCTCTGGTCCGCGGCAGAAAGAAGGCCAGGATACCGGTTGCGAGCGGGGTCAGAAAAACGATTTCAACCATGGTGGAGCCCTATTCCTTCAAAGTCCGCAGCAGCGCTGTATCCACTTCATCGAAGGCCTGATTGATATTCTGAAGGATGACGGCCATGATCATGACCCCCGCCAGCACGTCAAGCAGGATGCCGAACTCGACAATGTGGTGGGTGCGCATCGAAAAACCGGTCCCTACCAGGTAGATCCCGTTTTCCATCACGATGTAGCCGAGCACCATGGCGATGGCGTTGCGCCGGGCCATGAGCAGGAACATGCCCGCAGCCAGCAGGGTGATGGCGGTCGGCAGCAGGAGGGCGATTCCGGCAGTCTGGGGCAGATTGAATTTGGGGCTGACAAAGGTCGCCGCGACAATCAAAACGAGGCCCGCCAGGAGCGAGGCATGGTAGCCGATGATGGGTTCGACCTCCCGGTGGATCGCCACTTTCTTGATCCCCATATAAATTAAGAGCGGGATGGCGATCCCCCGGATCACCAGGGTGACCAGGGTGAAGACGACCCCGCCGCCGGTCAGCCCGTGGCCGATGAAAAACGGCACGATCGAGACCACCACTCCCTGGAAGGCGACGGTCTTGATCAGCGCCGGCAGCCGGCTGGAACCGAAGCAACTCAATACCGACAATAGCGCCAGGGCCAGAATCGTGTCGACCGGGTGGATCATTTCAGAAACTCCAGCGTGATGACGGTTGCAAAAAAGGCCAGCGCAAAGGAGGTCAGTACAAACTGGGGGACCTTGTCCATGCGGTAGCGCGCCATGACCGACTCCGTGACTCCGACCGCGGCATACACCAGTCCGAGCGCGCCAAGGAACAGCATGGCATCGGCGGCCGGGTGGTTGAGCGTAATCGGGCAGATCAGACGGGTTACGAGAGTGGAATAGAAAAAGAGCTTGAAGAAAGCGCCCAACTCGATGAGGGCAAGATCCGGCCCGCTGTGATCGAGAACCATGACCTCGTGAATCATGGTTAGCTCCAGATGGGTGGTCGGGTCATCCACCGGGACCCGGGAATTTTCCGTCAGCAGAACGATGAAGAGGGCGATGATCACGGCTATCAGGGGGGCTCCGGCCGTTTGCCAGAGCGCCATGGGCCGGTCGTCGGAAAAATAGGCGGCCAGGCTCAGTTCGCCGCTGAGGGTGTAAAAAAGGATTAAAACCATGAAGAGCGTGGCTTCA
>DATITS010000241.1:0-2317 GCA_035467535.1 Desulfobacterales bacterium | reverse complement strand
ACATCCTTGTAGGTAAAAGGGTTCTTCTTGATGGCCATCTGGGTGGTGAGCACGGCCGAGAAGGCAACCAGCACATTCTGGTCTTTGGCGCGGTTCCTGGTGATATCGGTCATGGCCACCACCCCGAACCCGCCCGGCTTGTTGACGACCACGATGGGTTGCGTGACCAGACCGGCTTCTTTGAGCACCTGGGCCGACAAGCGGCAGGTAAGGTCCCACCCTCCGCCGGGGTTGGCCGGGGCGATGAACTCCACCGGTTTGTCCGGGTATCCGGCGTGCGACGCATCGCTGAACAGCAACAACCCTGCCACCAAAAACAACCCCACTGAAAGAAAACGTCCGTACAAACTCATCTCGACTACCTCCTTTCCCAGAAATGTGAAGTTTCCATTTGGAGCGGCATACGGGTCTGAATCACAACACCCCAACCACTGCCTGCAATAAAGCGGATGATGTGGTCTTCAGACCTTGAACGGCCGGCCACCTTGACCGGTGTTACCCCTGGCTCAGGCCTGAAGCCGCGACCACGCGATCGTGGATCAGACCCTGGATCACTTTGTCATGATATCCGAACTCTTGCAAGACCCCGACGGTATGCTCGCCGACCTGGGGCGAGGGTTTGCGCAGTCGGGCCGGTGTGTCCGACATTTTGACCGGAAACCCCGGAACTTTGACCGGCCCGCTCGGCTGGGCCGATTCGATGACCATCTCCTGATGGAGCACCTGCGGATCGGAAAATGCCTGCGCCAGATTATTCACCGGCCCGCAAGGGACACCGGCCCGGTTCAGCAGCGCGATCCACTCGGCCCGACTGCGAGCGCCGATCACCGACTCCACGATCGCATTGATTTCCCCGCGGTGTTCACGGCGATTTTCGGCGCTATCGAAGCGCGGATCGGACATCAGGGCTTCCAACCCGAGTGCGGTGCAGAGCTGCTGCCAGTTCTTTTCCGTGCTGGGGGCGATGGCGATGGGGCCGTCGCTGGCGTTGAACAGGCCGTAGGGTGCAACCACCATGTGATCGTTGCCGTTGCGCGGAGGCAACTGCCCCGTGCTGAAATAGGCCCCGGCGGCAAATGTGAACATGCTGATCAATCCGTCGACCATGGCGGTCTGAATTTCCTGACCCCGGCCGGTGCGGTCCCGTTCCCGCAGGGCGGCCAGGATTCCGAAGGCGGCGTAGAGCCCGGCGATGGTGTCGCTGATGGGGATTCCGACCCTCAAGGACGGCATGGTCCGGTCGCCGTTGAGGCTCATGAAGCCGGACATCGCCTGGGCGATGAAATCAAACGCGGGCCGATCCTTGTAGGGGCCGGTTTTACCGAAGCCGGTGACGGCCGCATAGATCAGGGCAGGGTTCAGGGCGCTGAGCGCCTTGTATCCCAGCCCCAGCCGGTCCATGACCCCGGGGCGAAAATTTTCAACCAGCACATCGGAGGCTTGCGCCATGCGGCGGACGATCTCCTTGCCGCGTTCCTGCTTCATGTCGATTGTAATGGTACGCTTGTTGCGATTGAGGTTGACAAAATAGGGGTTTTCTCCCGCCCCCACGATCCCGGTCACCCGGGAGGGGTCCCCGTCGGGCGCCTCGACCTTGATGACGTTCGCCCCGAAATCCGCCAGCAGCATGGTGCAAAAGGGGCCGGACACCACGCGGGTCAGGTCCAGCACTTTCAATCCGGTCAACGGCATAAAGAGATCTCTCCTGTCAGTCCGTTATTTGAGGTATTACTGTTCAGTGACGGGTGCGGCAAACCGCCGCTGCCAGTTTCGGGTCGCGGGGCCCGCTTTTCATGACCTGCCCGGGCAGCGTCCGCCCGAGAATGGCCTCCAGGCGCAGCGCGGCCGTGATGAGTTTCATCAGATCGATGCCGGTGTCGCAGCCCAGGTCTTCCAACAGGTAAACCACGTCCTCGGTGGAAAGGTTGCCCGCGGCCTGGGGCACGTTCGGACAGCCGCCGATGCCTCCCAGGGCCGTGTCAAATGTGTCGGCGCCGGCCTCCAGGGCGGCATAAAGATTGGCCATGGCCGTGCCGCGGTTGTTGTGAAAATGCAGGGAATAGGGGATTTCGGGGAACCGCCGGGCAAAGCCTTTCACCAGCCGAACCACCCGGGGCGGCGTGGCCATGCCGGTGGTGTCCGCCAGGACGACCGACGCAGCGCCGCCGGAGACGTAGGCGTCGGCCAGCCGGTACACATCGTCCTCCGGCACGTCCCCTTGGTAGGGGCATCCGAAGGCCACGGCCATGGAGCCCACCACGGGTTTGCCCCGCTGGCGGGCCAGATCGAAGATCGCCCGCAAATCGGACAACGACTC
>DATITS010000240.1:0-15311 GCA_035467535.1 Desulfobacterales bacterium | reverse complement strand
GGCCTCTTCGACGGCGTAGTTATCCCACTCGTTCACCGAGTAAACGAGGTCGTCGCGCTTGATGTCGGAGCCGTCGGCCTTGACCTCGATCTCGTTCTCGGCGGAGTCGGGAACGCGCTTGACACACACTAAGATCTCCATTTGCATCCTCCCTTCAATGTTTTCAAACTCCGAGCCGTCTGTAAATCGGCTTTTTACGAACCCATCGAGACACCCCAGGACGCGTCCAGCCGGTGTCGTGTTTCAGGTGTCACGCTGCAAGTGACGATCGATCAGTTCGCACAAGTCGATCGCCTCCATCTTGCCCTCCAACCCGGCCACCTTGATGGCGTCCTCGATGTTGACAAGGCAGAAGGGGCAGGCCGTCACGATCACGTCGGCCCCGGCGCTTTTCGCCATCTGCACCCGCACGACGCCCATGCGCTGCTCCTCCTCGGGCTCGTAGAAGAGCATGAGGCCGCCGCCTCCGCAGCAGAAGGACCGGTCGCGGCAGTCGCCGGTCATCTCGACCCGCCGGATCCCCGGGATGGCGTCGATGGCCTGCCGGGGTGCGTCGTAAAGCGCGTTGTGGCGGCCGAGGTAGCACGGGTCGTGGTAGACGTAGGTCCGGGAGCCGTGCTCTTCGGGTGTGAGCCTGAGCGTGCCGCTATGGATGCCGGCGACGATGACCTCGCTGATGTGCTGCACCGGCGGCAGACCGGTATAGTCATTTTTGAGAGCGTTGTAGGCGTGGGGGTCGCTCGCCACGATGCGTTTGACCTCCACCGCGCAGATGGCCTCGGTGTTCTGCTCCTTCAGGCTCTGGAAGAGCATCTCCTCGCCGAATCGCCGCACTTCGTGACCGCTGTCCTTCTCATCCTTTCCCAGGACGCCGAAATCGACACCGGCCGCACACAGGATCCGGGCCGTGGCCTGGGCGATTTTCTGCATGCGGTCGTCATAGGAGGTGATGCTGTCGACAAAGTAGAGCGTTTCCGCGTCCTCGCCTTTTTCAAAGAGCTTCACGGCGCAGCCCGCCCCGGTGCCGGCGGCCCAGTCGGCGCGCTTCTTCTCCATCTTGCCCCACGGGTTGCCCCGCTTTTCAAGGGCGCTCAACGGCTTCTGCAGCGACTGGGGCACCAGGCCATCGTCCACCATGCCCCGGCGCAGATCCACCATCTTGTCGACGTATTCGATCGCCACCGGGCACTCCTCTTCGCAGGCGCCGCAGGTCGTGCAGGACCAGATTTCGTCCTCGCTGTAAATGCCGCCGATGAGCGCCGGGGCCTCGCCGGCCGCCGGCCCGATCAGCGGGTAGTGCGCGAAGGCGTAGTCGCGCGCCTTGATCGAGATGAACCGCGGGGAGAGGGGCCTTTTGACGCGGTTGGCCGGGCAGCGGTCCGAACAGCGGCCGCAATCGACGCAGCTGTAAAAGTCCAGCATGTGCTTCCAGGTGAAGTCCTCGAACTTCTTGACGCCGAAGGATTTGAGCTCGTCCAGCTTGCTCTCGTCGACGCCGTGGCGCACGGGCTTCACGTTGCCCCGATCGAGCCGCATGAAAAACACGTTGAACAGCGAGGTGATGACGTGGAAGTGTTTGCCCATCGGCAGGAAGCACAGAAAAAAGAAAAAGGTCAGGTCGTGGATCGTGTAGGCCGCCAGGTGCAGGCCCTGGAGGGTGCCGATCGGGGCGGCCGCCAGCAGGTGCCGCAACAGCCACACCAGCGTCAGCGGCGCGGCAAGCTCCGCATGTTGTCCTTGCAGCGTTTGGGCTGCCATGAGGCTCGCCTCGAAGAGGCTCTCCGTGATCAGCAAAGTGGCGATGAGGCCCAGGACGAACAGTGCTTCGGGCGTGTGGTCCCTGCCGTATTTCTCGGGCACAGCGTAGCGCGCGGGCGTGAACGCACCGCGCCGGATGGCGAGGACGGCGACGGCGAAGAGCACCGCTGTCCCGGCGTAGTCTTTTAAGACGTTGTAGACCACGCCGAAGTTGCCGCCGAAACCCGGCAGCGTGAACCCGTCCACGAACCCGAGAACCACCAACTGGGTCGAACGGGCGCCGAGGATGAGAAAGCCGAAAAAGAGAATGATGTGCAACACGCCGGCGAACATATAACGGGGGTGGCGCCGCTGGCCGAGCCAGATCTTGAGGACCGCCCGGATCCGCTCAGGGATGCGCTGGAAGCGATCGTCCGGTGCCGCCTTCAGCAGGGGCACGATCCGGCGCCGCATGATCCAGGCGAAAATCCCGATGCCGGCGAGCGGAATCAGGATGAAGAGGATTTTCGCGGGTATCCCGGCCAGCGTGGCGGAGGCGGGGGAAATCAGCGCGGGTTCCATGTGGATATCCTTTCCGTCGCAACGTATTCGCTTCGACCGCTGGCGCGGCAGTATAAAGAGGTTTTTTATAGCATGAATAGCAGCTCAGAACAACCTGGATCGTTGTCCTCAACCCCCCTGTCACTCCTGCCGGAGGTGAACGATTCTGCTGCCGTTGAGAAGGCCGGGGAAAAAATTGCGGCGGCCCCTGCGGACGGCAGACCCCATCGGGACTGGGTGTGAATCGATGGCATCGCTCACGTTAGGTCCTACTTGCCCCCGAAGGCATCCTCGGGGATCTCCACGGCGGCGCTGCCGGCAGCCTGGATGGCGTTCATCTTGCCGAACGTGACCGGCAGCAGCGTGTGCACGAAGAACTCCGCGCTCTTGATCTGCCCCTCGTAGAAGAGCGCATCTTTCCCCTTGGGGCCGGCGGCAAGCCCCTCGGCGGCGATGCGCGCGCGCCACAAGAGCATCCAGGCCATGACCACGTCCCCGCAGACGTCCAGGAACGGGTGGGCATGGGCGAAGGCCGTGAGCACCTTGTCGGACATGGCGGCCGCCCCCAGGTGCATGGCCACCTCGCCGAGCCGGTTCACGGCTTTCTCGACTTTTTCGGCAAGCGGCGCCGTGCGCGCCACCGCCTTGGCGGCAGCGAGGGCGGCTTGGATTTCGCCGAGCAGGTCCATGATGGGCCGGCCCTTGTTCTGGCCGAGCTTGCGGCCGAGCAGGTCCATGGCCTGGATGCCGTTGGTGCCCTCGTAGATCGGCGTGATGCGGCAGTCGCGCAAAAGCTGCTCCATGGGGTATTCGCGGATGTAGCCGTAACCGCCGTAGACCTGGATCCCGAGGTCGCAGACGTAGCAGCACCGCTCCGTCACGTAGCCCTTGGCGATGGGAATCAAGAAGTCGACCAGGCCCTGGTACTTGGTTCGGCTCTCCGCCTCGGTCGCGGTACGAAGGCGGTCCTCGCAGAGACCAACGTAGTAGAGCAGGCTGCGGATGCCCTCGACGTAGACCTTCATGGTCATCAGCATGCGGCGCACATCCGGGTGCTGGATGATGGGCACCGACGGGGCGTTCTTGTCGAAGGTTTGCAGGAGATGCCGGCCCTGGATGCGCTGGCGGGCGTAGTTCAGCGCGTACAGGTAGGCGGGGCTGGCGCAGGACAGCGCCTGGGTCCCGACCAGGAGCCGGGCCTCGTTCATCATCAGGAACATGGCCCGCATGCCCTTGTTCTCCTCCCCGAGCAGGGTCCCCCGGCACTGGCCCTTGGATCCCAGCGCCAGCGCGCAGGTGGCGTTGCCGTGGATGCCCATCTTCTCTTCGATCCCGGTGCAGACCACGTCGTTCGGCTCGCCCAGGCTGCCGTCGTCGTTCACCCGGATCTTGGGCACGATGAAGAGGGAGATCCCGGCGGTGCCCGCCGGCGCGCCTTCGATGCGGGCCAGCACCGGGTGAATGATGTTCTCGGCCAGGTCGTGTTCGCCCGAGGAGATAAAGATCTTGTTGCCGGTGATGGAGAATGTGCCGTCCGGGTTCCGGACGGCGGTCGTGGTGAGGGCGCCCACGTCGGAGCCGGCCTCCGGCTCGGTCAGGAGCATGGTGCCGGTCCAGTGGCCGGTGTACATGTTTTTGAGGAAAAGGCGCTTCTGTTCGTCGGTGCCGAAGCTTTCAACCAGTTTGCCGGCGCCGTGGGTGAGGCCGGAGTACATGACAAAGGCGAAGTTGGCCCCGTTCAGGTAATCGGCGGCCGCCAGGGCGACACTGCGCGGCATGCCCTGCCCGCCCCACTCGGGGTCTTCGGTCATCGCCAGCCACTCGCCTTCCTTTAATGCTTTCCACGCCTTGTGGAAGGATGCGGGCACGGTCACCCGGCCGCTGTCGAAGCTGGTTCCCTGGCGGTCGCCGTCCACCTGGGTGGGCAGAATCTCTTTTACGGCGAGGTTGCGGGCTTCGGAAATGACAAGGTCGATCGCCTTGCGGTTGAACTCTGCAAAGACCTCGTGCTGCGCCAGTTCCTCCACCTTCAATTGCTCGTGCAGGACGAATTCGACGTCCCTTCGGTCCGCGATGACCTGGGCCATAACTCCTCCTTAATATTATTGAAGTGGTCTCGTTGTCTTTATCGCTGAACCGGCATCGGCCGGTTTTCGATCGGATTCACAACCCTGTTCTGTCCGGACCCGATCCCCTTGATGAACAGCTCGACCAGCGGGTCGGCCATGGATGCGAGGTCGTAGCTCCGACCCGAGTGCAGCCAGGTGCTGATCACCTCCTCCACCGCGCCCAGGATGAATCGTTTGACCAGGCCCAGGTAGAGGTCCTTGCGCATGCTCCCCTCGCTCTGGCCCTGCTCAACGATTTCGGCAATGATGTCGAGATACATCTTGGCCATGTCGCGGATCTGCGCTTCGACCAGGCGGCTGCTCTGGTGGGTCTCCACCTGGTAGACCACCGCCATGTCGGGGTCGCGCTGGAACTCGGCCAGGTGCACGCGCACGAGGTTGCGCAGCTTTTCGACGCTGTTCTCGGCCCGGTCGACCTCCTGACGGAAGCAGCCGAACACCTGCCTGGCCTTGTATTCGAAAAACTGGACCAGGATGTCATCCTTGTTCTTGAAATAGAGGTAGATGGTACCGTCGGCGACCCCGGCTTCCCGGGCCACTTGCGAAATGGTCGACTGGCGGAACCCGTGGCTGGCGAACACCTTCACCGCAGCTTCCAGGATACGGTCATACTTGGAATTTTTTTCTTTGGACTCCTGAGGCTCCATCCTCGCCCCTTTAAATGAATTCTTATTCATTAATCTATCAAAGCAAAAACAACGAGTCAAGCTGAATATTTTTAGCCTAACCAATAATAACTATTTGATATTTTATCATCAAATTATTTATTCGTTACCAAGACGGTAATTTTTCGACATAACTTTTCAATGAATTTATATTCATTAACGAGAGTCTATAGGGGTACACTATAAAAAAAAATAACCCTTCCCGGCAAGGCCGGGAAGGGTTATTTTTTGTGTGACGGGATCAGCAGATAGGGGACGGTCGTCAGACCTGAGGCCGCGGCAGCATTCCGGCTCTTTCGGCGATTTCCGGCACACGGTGCTCCCACTCGATGGCCATGAGGTGCACGCCGGCGACGCCCTTCATCTCCTTGAATTCCGCGATCTGCTCAAGGGCGATCTTAATGCCTTCTTCCGCCTGCTGGCCCTTGGCAGCCCCTTGCAGCCGCTTGATGATCTCGTCCGGCACGTCCATGCCGGGCACCTTACCTTTCATGTACTTGGCCATGCCGAGGCTCTTCATCGGGGTGACGCCGGCCAGAATATATGCCTTTTCGGTCAGCCCCATGTCGTTCGCCTGGCGGATGAACTCGCGGAACTTCTCCATGTTGTAGATGCACTGGGTCTGGATGAAATCCACTCCGGCGCCGATCTTCTTGGCCAGCCGGTGCACGCGCCACTCGAAGGGGTCGGCGAAGGGGTTGGAGGCGGCGCCGATGAAAATCTGGGGTTTTCCATCCAGGTCGGCTCCGCTCAGAAACTTGCCCTCGTCGCGCATTTTTTTCGCCGTGGCGATCAGCTGCATGGAATCGATGTCGAAGACGCCCTTGGCGGCGGGGTGATCGCCGAACTGGCAGTGGTCGCCCGACAGACAGAGCATGTTGCGGATGCCGAGCGCGCTGGCTCCGAGGATGTCGGCCTGCATCGCCAGGCGATTGCGGTCGCGGCAGACCATCTGGTAGTTGGGCTCGAGGCCCTCCTGGATGAGAAGGAGGCTGGCGGCCCAGCTCGCCATGCGCACCATGGCCGTCTGGTTGTCAGTGATGTTCACCGAGTCGACATGGCCCTTGAGAAAAGCAGCCTTCTTGCGAACCTCTTCGGCATGCGCGCCCCGGGGTGGACCCAGCTCGCCGGTGAAGGCAAAATGTCCCGCGGTCAGCACTTTTTCCAAATTGCTTCCTGATTTCATATCGGCATCCTTATGACAGGTTGATATGGGTGACGTCCGAAAACTACGCTTTGGCCTTTTCGGGTTTCGTGTAGCCGGGCTGGACCAGCGTCCGCGGGGTGGTGTCCTTCCACTCCTGGGGCGGCTGCAGCTCCAGGATGCAGTCCAGGCGGCCCTGGGCTTTCAGACGGTCATAGATTGCGTTCCAGGCGCAGGGCTGGTCGGCGCTGATTTCGCAGCTGCCCTGGTTGGTGCCGCCGCACGGCCCGTTGTAGAGGCCCTTGGCGCACATCGTGACGGGGCAGATCCCACCGGTCAGTCCGAGAACGCACCGGCCGCAGGAGCGGCAGCGCTCCTCGTACCAACCGACATCCTGGTTCACCGCCAGCCCGCAGGTGTCGACCGCCGGGAAGACCGGCGTGTCCGGGAAACGCTCGGCCAGAAACTGGATGCCCACACCGCAGGCCATGGAGATAAGGGCGTCGTAGTCCTTCACCGTGCCGTCCAGCTGGGCGAGGTACTCGCGGTCGCACTGCCGCTCCAGCGTGATCGAACCCACCTCCACCGGGTTGTTGGCCAGCTTGCGGCCCATGTCCAGCTCCGTGCTCAGGACCGCCACCTCCTTCTCCCCGCCGGCCAGACAGACGGCAACACATGTGCCGCAGCCCACGACCAGCACCTTCTTATGGCCTTTAATCAACTGCATGATCTCATCGAACGGTTTGCGCTTGGCGACTATCATTGTTGCCTCCAGGGGCCGCCTTGCAGAGCGGCCAAGGGGTCAGGGTTCAGGGTTCAGGGTTCAGATGATGCAATGCCTCACTCGAACCCTCGGCCCCTTGACTCCTCGAACCCTTTCAAATGGATTAAGATAACTTCTCTAAAAAGGCTCACCAATGCCATCAGGGCTGTTTGCCCGCAGGCGTCTTCTTGAGCGGGTTCGGGCCGAGTTTCTGGATGTTCTCGGTCATCTCCTTGGCGTAGGCGGCAAACGTCGGGCCTTCGCCGGAGGAGAGGTTGTACATCCGCACGCGCTCAGGCTCCAGGCCGATCTCCTGCAGCAGGGAGCGCACGTGATTGACACGCTCCTTGCAGCGCAGGTTGCCCTGATTGTAATGGCAGGCCCCCTCCAGACAGCCGACGCAGTAGACGCCGTCAGCACCCTTCTGGATGGCCGTCAGCATGTGGATCACGTCCACCTTGCCGGTGCACGGCACCAGGATGATCTTCACGTTGCTCGGGTAGTTCAGTCGCATGGAACCTGCCAGGTCCGCGGCCGAGTACCCTCAGTATTCGCAGCAGAACGCAATGATGTTGGGTTCGAACTCCGGCATCAGCCCACCTCCTCGGCCAGCAGCGCTTCGATTTTGCACACGAGCTGTTCATCCTCGTAAAAACTCAGGTTGATGGTCTGCCGCGGGCACACCGCCGTGCACACGCCGCAGCCGTGACAGAGGGCCTCGTTGATCTCGATGACCTTCTCCTTGTCGTTGAACTGCGGGACCCCGAAGGGGCAGGAGCGCACGCAGGTCAGGCATTTCACGCAGCGCTCCGTGTCGACCTTGGCCGTGATGGCGGAAAGCTTCACGGAATCCTTGGCCAAGAGCGTGCTGGCCCGTGCCGCCGCGGCCTGTGCCTGCGCGATGGTCTCCGAGATCAGCTTGGGCCCGTGGGCCGTGCCGCAGAGGTAGACCCCCTCGCTCGGCATGTCGACCGGCCGCAGCTTCACGTGGGCCTCGATGAAGAAGCCCTCCGGGTTGCGGTTGAACTTCATGATGCCGCTCAGCTCCGCCGTGTCCGCGGCCGTGACACCGGCGCTCAGCACCACGCGGTCCGCCGCGATCTCGAGCTCCCGCTGCAGCACGTGGTCCTTCACCCGCACCGCGATCCCCTCGGCCGTTTTGATCACCTGGGGGGGGGCCTCCGGTTCGAACCGAATGAAAATCACCCCCTGCTTGCGGGCCTCGGTGTAGTAGTCCTCGAGCAGCCCGTACGTGCGAATGTCCCGGTACAGGACGTAGACCTGGGCGTCGGGGTTGAGCTTCTTGATGCCCAGGGCGTTTTTCACGGCGTTCTGGCAGCAGATACGCGAGCAGTTCACGTTCTCCTCGTTGCGGGAGCCCACGCACTGGATCATGACCACGCTCTGCAGGTCCGCCGCGCCCTTTTCGGCCAGCGCGTCGCTCAGCTCGACCTGGGTCACGACACGCGCGTCCTCGCCGTAAAGAAATTCCTTGGGGCGGTACTCGGTCGCGCCGGTCGCCACCAGGATCACGCCGTGCTCGATCCGCTCCGGCTGGCCGTCCGACCCGCACTGCACGGTCGTGGCAAAGTTGCCCTTGAAACCCTCGCAGGCGGTGATCCGGGCCTCCGTCAGCACGCGGATCTTGGGATGTCCGGTCACCTGGGCGGCCAACTGCTTGAGGTAGGCCTGGACGTCCGCGCCCTCGATCGTGTGGTGCAGCCGGCGGGCAAAACCGCCCAGCTCGGCCTCTTTTTCGACGAGCACCACCGCAAAACCCTGGCGCGCGAGCGCGAGAGCGGCGTTCATACCGGCAATGCCGCCGCCGATCACGAGGGACTGCTTGTTGATCGGGACCACTTTGCTGTGCAGGGTCTTGAGGGTGGCAGCGCGCGCCGTCGACATCCGGACGAGATCCCTGGCTTTGCGAGTGGCCGCGTCGTGGTCGCCGGAGTGCACCCAGGAGTCCTGGTTGCGGATGTTGGCCATCTCGAACAGATAAGGGTTCAGGCCGCAGGCTTCCAGAGTCTCCATGAACATGGGGGCGTGGGTCTTGGGGCTGCAGGAGGCCACCACCACGCGGTTGAGCTTGTGCTCCTTGATCTTCTCCTTGATCTTCTCCTGGGTGTCCTGACTGCAGGTGAAGAGGTTCTCGTCGGCGTAGACCACGTGGGGCAGCTTCTCGGCGTAGGCCCGCACCCCGGGCACGTCCACCACGCCGCCGATGTTGATGCCGCAGTTGCACACGAAGACCCCGATGCGCGGCTCCTCTTCAGAGACGTCCAACTCCTCGGGCAGCTGAATCTTCTGGATGTCCCGGCCGCGCGCCTCGGCCAGGTCGGCCCCGGCCATCACGGCCGCCGCGCTGGCTTCGGTCACGGAGCTCGGGATGTCCTTGGGCCCCTGGAACACGCCGCAGGCATAGACCCCGGGCCGGGAGGTTTCCACGGGCGCGAAGGGGTCGGTGGCGGCAAACCCGGACGTGTGCAGGTCCACCCCCAGCTGCTTGGCGAGCGCCAGAGTCGAGGGCGTAATCTGCAGCCCCACGGACAGCACCACCATGTCGAACTCTTCGAGCTTGAGCTCGCCGGCGTCGGTCACGTAGCGGATCGACAGGTTGCCGGTCTCCGGCAGCACGTCCACGGAGTGGACCCGCGAGCGCACGAAGCGGATGCCGTCCTTGACGGCCCGCTGGTAGTACTTCTCGTAGTCCTTCCCGAAGCTGCGGATGTCCATGTTGAAGATGGTGCACTCCAGGTCGCCGTGGGCGTGCTCCTTGGCGATCATGGCGTCCTTCAGCGCGTACATGCAGCAGACCGAGGAGCAATAGCTGTTGCCGCACTGGTTGTTGTCGCGCGAGCCCACGCACTGCAGCCAGGCGATCCGCTTGGGCTCCGTGTCGTCCGCCAGCCGCTTGAGGTGCCCCATAGTGGGGCCGGTGGCGCTCAGGATGCGTTCGAACTCGAGGCTGGTCACCACGTTGGGGCTGCTGTTGTAATGGTAGACGTTCTCCAGGTGCGACGGGTCGAACGGCTCGGAACCCGGGCACAGGATCAGGGATCCCACCTGGATCTCGAGGGTTTCGGGCTCCTGGGTGTGGTCGACCGCCTTGGCGAGGCAGGCCTTGACGCACTGGTAGCACTCCGAGCAGATGCCGCAGCGCAGGCAGCGCTGGGACTCCAGCCGCGCTTCTTTCTCGTCGTAGCCGAACGAGACCTCGAGGAAGTTGCACTCCCGGGCCTCCGGGTCCAGGCAACGCACCGTCACGCGGGAGTGCAGCGGCTCGCCGGCCAGATCCGGCTTCACGTGCTCCCACTCCTTCTGCCGGCCTTCGCGCAGGTCGAGCCCGTTGATGTAGCGGTGGATGCTCTCGGCGGCCTCCTTGCCGCTCGCCACCGCCTCCACCACCGACTTGGGCCCGTGGTAGGCGTCCCCCCCGGCAAACACCCATTCCAGGTTGGTCTGCAAGGTCACCGGATCGGCCTGCAGGCCACCGACCCGGCTGAAGGCGATGCCCTGGCCGTCCAGGTGGGTACGGTCGGTGCTCTGACCGATCGAGATGATGACCGTGTCGGCGAACATCGGCGTGCAAGCGCTCTCGTCGTACTGGGGGTTGAAGCGCTTGTTCTCGTCGAAGACCGCCGTGCAGGTCTTGAACTCGAGACCCGAGACGCGCTTGCTCTTGTCGATGAAGAAGGCCTTCGGCCCGAAGCTGTTGACGATCTTGATGTCGCTCTCCAGGGCCTCCTGGATCTCGTGCGCCCAGGCGGGCATCTCCTCGCGCCGCTCCAGGCAGACCATGGTGACGTTCTTGGCGCCCAGGCGCTTGGCGGTAAGCGCCACGTCCACGGCCACGTTGCCGCCGCCGACGACGAGCACCTCCTCACCGATTTCGACTTTCTTTCCCAGGGCGGCGTCGCGCAGGAAGTCCACCCCCTGCAGCACGCCCGCGATATCCTCGTTTTCGACGCCCAGGCGACGGCCGCCGTGCAGGCCGATGCCCAGGAAGACCGCCTTGAAACCGTCCGCCTTCAGGCTGTCAAAGGTGATGTCCTGGCCGAAGGTGACGCCGGTCCGGATGACGACCCCCATCTTGCGGATCACCTCGATCTCGTCGTTCAGGATGTCGCGGGGCAGGCGGTAGGCGGGGATCCCGACCGCCATCATGCCGCCGGCAACCGGCAGCTTTTCAAACACGGTGACCGGGTAGCCCTGCTTGGCCAGATAATAGGCGGTCGTGAGCCCGGCCGGACCCGAACCGATGACGGCCACCTTCTCCGAGCGCGACTCACCCACGGCCGGGACGGTCGGGGCACCCTGGGAACGCTCGAAGTCGGCAAGAAACCGATGCAGCTCCCGGATGGCGAGCGGCTGGTCGAGATCGCTGCGGGTGCACATCTTTTCGCAGGGGTGGTGGCAGACGCGGCCGCACACCGCGGGAAAGGGGTGCTCCTCCCGGAACAACTCCAGCGCCTCTTGATATTTGCCCGCGTTGATCAGGGCGATGTAGCCCTGGATGCTCACGTGCGCCGGGCAGGTCGCCTTGCAGGGAGCGGTGCCGCGCTTGTTGATGGCGTAAGCGCCCGGCATGGCCTGGGCGTAGTGCTTGTAGATCGCCTTGCGCTGGGAGAGCCCCTCGTCGTAGTCGTTGCTCGTCTCGATGGGGCAGACCTTGGTGCATTCGCCGCAGCTCGTGCACTTGGCCAGGTCCACGTAGCGGGGGCTGCGACGAACCGTCGCCGTGAAGTTACCGGGCTCCCCCTTGAGATCGATAAGTTCGGAATTGGTGATCAGATCTATGTTGGTGTGCCGGCCGACCTCGACCAGTTTGGGCGAGATCACTCACATGGCACAGTCGTTGGTGGGAAAGGTCTTGTCCAGCTGCGACATCATGCCGCCCACGGTGGGCAGCTTGTCGACCAGGTAGACCTTGAAATCCGAGTTGGCCAGGTCGAGGGAGGCCTGCATGCCGGCGATGCCGGCGCCGATGACCATCACTGATCCGCTCTTCGTGCCTTTTGCTGATGCCATAGTTTCTCCTCACGATAAGGCGTGGTACCTCAGGTGTTTAGGCTGAAGGTTGAAGGTTGAAGGCTATGAGACATCTCGCAAAGCACAAACCCCAAGCTATTCAAGACCTTCTCGCCTTCTACGACTCTTGGTTCAATAGCCGACTCAACTGCCCGAAGACCTGTGTAATCACGCATGGTTTTTCCCTGAAAGCCTTCAGCCTTCAGTCTATAGATGCAGGCGCGAACATGGGCCTGATACCACAAAGTAGGAAACACCGCTAAAGATGCGATTATGCCCGCGACCATTTAAAGTGTCAAGGAATTTTGCCTCCCGGAACTCCAAAATTTACACGACCCTCGAGGCACCTTGGCCACTTATTGGACCTGATAGGATTTGAGCTTCCGCCTTAACGTATTCAGCCCGATCCCCAGGGCACGGGCAGTGCGGACCTTGTTGCCTCCCAGTTGACGGTAGACGCTCAGAATGTGGCTTTTCTCGACTTCGGCGAACGGCAGGATCGGGCCGTTCTGCACCGGACTTTTGCCAGCAGCACCGGACCTACGCTTGCGGACCTGCTCCGGTAGGCACTTCACCGAAATCCTCAGCCCCTGCGCCAGGTTGACCGCGGCCTGGAGGATGGATTTGAGCTCACGCACGTTGCCCGGGTAGTCATACCCCAGCAGGGCGTGCAGGGCCGCCTCTTCCACCCGGTATTCCCGGCCGGCCGGGGAGGAGTCCCTCAGGAAATGCTCGATGAGCAGGGGGATGTCTTCCGATCGCTCCCGCAGGGCAGGCAGATGGAGCCAGCTTCCCCGGATGCGGTAGAAAAGATCCCGCCGGAAACGCCCGGCGGCGATCATTTGATCCAGATCCTCGTTGGTTGCGGCCACGAACCGCACGTCGGCCTTCTGCTGGATGCTGCTGCCCACCGGGGTGAACTCCCCGTCCTGCAGCACCCGCAACAGCTTGCCCTGCATGGCGAGCGGGAGGTTGCCGATCTCGTCCAGAAACAGGGTCCCGTGATCGCAGTGTTTCAGGTGACCCGCACGCTCTTTTTCCGCGCCGGTGAACGCCCCCTTGGTGTGGCCGAAGAATTCGGCATCAAACAACTCGCTCGCCAGCGCCGCCATGTTGACGGGCATAAACGGCTGTTCGGCGCGGGGGCTCGCGGCATGGATGGCCCGGGCCAGGAGCTCCTTGCCGGTGCCGCTTTCGCCGGTGACCAGTATGGGGACATCGCTGCCGGCGTGCAGTTCGGCCTCCTTGAGCACCCGCAAAAGCCCCTTCGACCGGGTGATGATCGGCCGGAAGGCCTCCGGATGGGAGAACGCGGGGGGCTGCCGGCTCTTTTCCACGTGCAGGATGTCCAGCAGGCGCTTGCGCTCCAGCGCCCGTTTGACGGCAAAGATCACCTCGTCTCCGGAAACCGGTTTGACGAGATAATCGTAGGCACCTTTTCGCAGGCAGCTGACAGCGGTGCGCGCGTCGTTCATGGCGGTGACCATGATGCATTCGGTGTCCGGGCTGGTTCTCTTGATGACCTCCAGCAGGGCCTGCCCGTCCATCTCCGGCATGCCGATATCGATCACCGCCACGTCGTAGGCGACATCCGCTTCGAACAACTCGGCGGCCTGCCGCGGATCCTCCAACGCGTCCACCGCCGTGAACCCGCTTGCGTTCAGCCGGTTTCTGGAAAGTTCGAGGTAGTCACGGTCGTCATCGACAATCAGGATGCGTGGGCCCATGGCACCTTACTTCAATCTGAGCGGTTCTGCTGCCGTTGAGACGGACGGGGAAAAGATTGCGTCGGCCCATACGGAGGCAGACCCCATCGGGCCTTGATGTGAATCGACAGAATCGCTCAATCAATTCAGGTTTAAGTATGTGGTTGAAGCGATACTATGTCATTCCGGTGTAGGCCAACATGGCACAGGCCCACAACCATTCAATTTTAAATACAATTCTCCGACGATGAGCCAGAATGGCACAGACCCTCCTTTAATTCAAGCCCTTTTTATCGTGGCCAGGCTGCCTTCATCTATTTTTCAACATTCTGAATTTATGTCTAAAAAAATTAACTCCGGCGCACGCGCCGAGCACGGCACAGGGATTGCTCTGGGATAATCGATAGATCCCCATCCGTCGCACCGTATCCTTTACACGAAACCGACATCATTCCAGGCCGCTTCACCTGCCGGCCTTCATCGGGAGGTAGCATTTATGGCGCTTCAACGGAAATTCGAGGCCGGTGAGTTCGCCATCATAGCCGAGATGGAGCCCCCCAAGGGTGTGAATGTCGCCGCCATGCTCACACATGCCAAGCGCGTCAAGGAGCGCGTGACCGCCTTTCTCGTCCCGGAAATGAGCCAGGCCGTGATGCGCATGAGCGCCCTGGGTGCGGCCATGCTGCTGGAGCGGGACGGCATGGAAACCGTCATGCAGATGTGCTGCCGAGACCGCAACCGGCTGGCGCTGCAGGGGGATCTGTTGGCGGCAGCGGCCTGCCGGGTCCGGAACATCGCGGTCGTCGGCGGGGAAGACCCGAGCTACGGGGATCACCACCAGGCCCGCGCCGTTCACGACGTCAGCCTGCTCGAGCTGCTGCGCGTCATCCAGGGCCTTCAAGGCGGCCGGGACATGTCGGGCGTCGAGCTGGACGGCACCCCGAATTTTCTCGTCGGGTCGACGACCCATGCCGGCGCCAAAGGGAGGTCGGCCGAGATCGAAGTGGAGGAGATGGCGCAGCGTGCGGAAGCGGGGGCCCGCTTCTTCGTCACGCCGCCGCTTTTCGACCTGGAGTTGATCCGGCCGTATCTGCGCCGGGTCGACCGCGAACGGACGATCATCCTGCCGACCGTGCTGCTGCTCAAATCACTTGGCATGGCCCGCTACATCGAACGCAACATGCCCCACATGGCTATCCCGCCGCAGACCATCGACCGTGTTCAGAAGGCAGGCGACAAGGTGCGGGAGTGCGTGCGGATCGCGGTCGAGCTGGTCGCCGGGATCAAAGCGGAAGGCTTCAAAGGGGTCGTGCTCTCCACGCTGGGGTGGGAGCACAAACTTCCGGACATCGTCGAAGGGATTTAAGGGAGAACCAGATGAAACCTCAGATCGTTCAAGGCAGCGCCGTGGAAGGGATCGACGCGGGGGCGCCCCCGGTCGGCGCGGTCATGGTGGTCGGCGGCGGGATCGCCGGCATCCAGTCCGCTCTGGACCTGGCCAACTCCGGCTACTACGTCTACCTGGTGGAAAAGTCATCCGCCATCGGCGGGCTGATGTCCCAGCTGGACAAGACC
>DATITS010000239.1:0-18035 GCA_035467535.1 Desulfobacterales bacterium | reverse complement strand
TGTCCGCCCCGCGCTTCCCGCACCTGAAGCGCGTCTGCTTCCTCGGGCTGGAGAAGCACCGCGGCATGTACTCGATCCCGGAGGTCCTGGCGCTCTCGGCGATGACCGACGAGGCGGAATACCGGGCGCGCCAGGCCGCGCTCGACCCGCACGACGTGGTCAACATGCAGTACACCTCCGGGACGACCGGCTTCCCCAAGGGGGTGATGCTCGCCCACTACAACGTCGGCAACAACGGCTACTGGATCGGCGCCAACCAGCGCTTCGGGCCGGCCGACCGGGTCTGCCTGCCGGTGCCGCTCTTCCACTGCTTCGGCTGCGTCCTCGGGGTAATGGCCGCCGTGAACCACGGCAGCACGCTCGTGATCCTGGAGGGCTTCGACCCGGTGCAGGCCATGACCGCGGTCGAGCAGGAGCGCTGCACGGCGCTCTACGGCGTCCCGACCATGTTCATCGCCATCCTGGACCACTCGCTTTTCAGCAAGTTCCGTTTCGACAGCCTGCGCACCGGCATCATGGCCGGCTCCCCCTGCCCGATCCAGGTGATGCGGCAGGTCATCGACCGGATGTACATGAAGGAGATCACCATCTGCTACGGCCTGACGGAGGCCTCGCCCGTGATCACCCAGACCCTGATCGAGGACGACATCCGCCGCCGCACCGAGACGGTCGGCCGGGCCATGCCCTGCATCGAGGTCAAGGTGGCCGACCCGAAGACCGGAGAGGCGGTCCCCCCGGGCGTCCAGGGGGAGGTCTGCTGCCGCGGATACAACGTCATGAAAGGCTACTACCGCATGCCCGAGGCCACCGCCAAGGCGATCGACGCCGAGGGCTGGCTGCATTCGGGCGACCTCGGCGTGCTGGACGCGGACGGCTACCTCGCGATCACCGGCCGGTTGAAGGACATGATCATCCGCGGCGGGGAGAACATCTACCCGCGCGAGATCGAGGAGTACCTGTTCAAGCTGGAGGGGGTCGCCGACGTCCAGGTGGTGGGGGTCCCCAACCGCAAGTACGGCGAAGAGGTCGGGGCCTTCATCCGCCTGAAGCAGAACGCCGCGCTCACGGAGCAGGACGTCAAGGACTACTGCCGCGGCCGCATCAGCCGCTACAAGATCCCACGACACGTCGGTTTCGTCGCCGGCTATCCCATGACGGCCAGCGGCAAGATCCAGAAATACAAACTGGTCGAGCTTTCCAAAAAGCTTTTCCCGGAGGAGGAAACGTCATGATCTACAATGAAGAATTCGAAACCATGCCCCGGGAGGCGCTCGAGTCCATCCAGCTCCGACGGCTGCAGGCAACCGTCGCGCGGGTCTACAACGCCACCCCGTTTTACCGGCGCCGCTTCGACGAGGCCGGGGTTGCGCCCGCGGACATCCGCTCGCTTTCCGACCTGCAGAAACTGCCGTTCACCACCAAGACCGACCTGCGCGACAACTACCCGTTCGGGATGTTCGCCGTGCCCATGGACAACGTCACGCGCATCCACGCCTCCTCCGGGACGACCGGCAAGCCCACGGTGGTGGGCTACACCGCGCGCGACATCCAGGCCTGGGCCGAGCTGATGGCGCGCTCCCTGATGGCGGGCGGCGCGCGCCGCGACGACATCGTCCACAACGCCTACGGTTACGGCCTGTTCACCGGGGGGCTGGGCGTGCACTACGGCGCCGAAAGGCTTGGGGCCTCGGTCATCCCCATCTCGGGCGGCAACACCAAGCGCCAGGTGATGATCATGAAGGACTTCGGGCCGACCGTGCTCACCTGCACCCCGTCCTACGCCCTGCACCTGGCAGAGGTGGCCGCGGAGATGGGGGTGAGCTTCCGCGACCTCAAGTTCAAGGCGGGCATCTTCGGCGCCGAGCCCTGGTCCGAGCAGATGCGCCTTGAGATCGAACGAACGCTCAACCTGAAGGCGATGGACATCTACGGGCTGAGCGAGGTGATGGGCCCGGGTGTTTCCATCGAGTGCATCGAGGCCCAGGACGGCCTGCACGTCTTCGAGGACCACTTCATCCCCGAAATCATCAACCCGCACACCGGCGCGGTGCTGCCCTATGGGAGCCCCGGCGAGCTCGTGTTCACCACCATCACCAAGGAGGCCTTCCCGGTGATTCGCTACCGCACCCGGGACCTCTCCGTGCTCAACCCCGAGCCCTGCCGCTGCGGCCGCACTATCGTGCGCATGGGCCGCATTCAGGGCCGCAGCGATGACATGCTCATCATCCGCGGCGTCAATGTCTTCCCGTCCCAGATCGAAAGCGTCATCATGGAGACCAGGCACTTCGAGCCGCACTACCAGCTCGTGGTGGAACGCATCGGCACCCTGGACCAGCTGACGGTGCTCGTGGAGGTGAACGAGGCCATGTTCTCCGACGAGATCAAGAACCTGCAGTCCATCGAACGGGAGCTGGAGAGGAGCATTCGCGAGACCCTGGGGGTGGCCGCCCAGGTCAAGCTGGTGGAGCCCAAGGGCATCCAGCGCAGCGAGGGCAAGGCCGTGCGCGTGATCGACAAGCGCAAAATCTGATGACGTTGTAAAAGATCATCAAAACCGGAGGGGAGGGAACATGCACGCCGAGCAGATTTCGATATTCCTGGAAAACAAGGCCGGCCGTCTGTCGGAGGTGACCCGCATCTTCGAGGCGGGACGGATCAACATCCGGGCGCTCTCGCTGGCCGACACCTCCGATTTCGGCATCCTGCGGCTGATCGTCAACGACAACGAGAAGGCCAAGCGGCTGCTCAAGGAAGCCGGCTTCACGGTCCGCAGCACCGAGGTGGTGGCCGTGGAGGTGCAGGACAAACCCGGTGGGCTGCACCAGATCCTCACGGGGTTGTCCAAGGCCGGCCTCAACGTGGAATACATGTACGCCTTTGTCCGGCAGAGCGGCCAGAACGCGGTGCTCATCTTCCGCTTCGACAACACCGCCGCGGCCGTCGAGGTGCTGCGCCGCGAAGGGGTCCGGGTCATTGACGGACAGGACCTGTACGCCATGTAGGCTGGACGCTCGAAGCTGAAGGCTGAAAGCATGAACGAAAAAAGCCCCCGGCGTCTCGCCGCGGGCTTTTTTCGTTCGTTTGGCCATCAAGACACCGCCCGTTGTCGGGCGGCGTCTTGGGTTAGAAAAACTTCTCCTGCAGGCCGTAGGGATCCTTGACCTCCACCGTGGGGTCGAACTTGAGTTTTTTCGAACCCCGCTGATCGACGTACTTCATGATCTCAAGATCGACCTTGAGCGGGATATCGATACCGGCCTTGGTCAGCGCCTGGCGCAGGTAGGCTTCGGCCCGGGTGCCGAAGGCGACCGAGTCGCCCAGGATGCGCAGGGCTTCCGGCGGATTGTGGAAGCCGACCGAATTTTCGGCGCCGATGAAAAGGCTGCGGTAGAAGGCCTCTTCATAGAACTCCTTGGCCTTGTCGTAGAGCTGTTTGTCAATGGCTTTTCCCTCCGCCTGGGCCTTGTGGGTTGTCTCCAGCAGCTTGGCCACGGTGGCGGTTTGATACCCGGCGCGGATCATGATGGACACCGTGCGATCCTGGATGGCGAAAACCCTTTCGCGCAGCCACTCGGGGCCCTCGGCATGGCACTGCTTGCACGCTTTCATGTCGGCTTGGACCGGGCTCATGACGCGGTGGTCCGACACCTTGTGCACGCCGGCGATGGTGTACGGCATGTGGCAGTCGGCGCAGGAGGCCCCGGCCTTGAAGTGTACGCTATTGTTGGTCCACAGCTCGTATTCCGGGTGGCGGATGAAGGCCATTTTGTAACCGGTGACGCTCTGCTTCCACTCCTTGATGGTCTCGTCGCTGCGGATCTGCTTGATGATGTCCTCGATGGTGATGGCGCCGAACTTGCTGTTCTGCCATGGGAAATAAAGACCGACGGATTTGTTCTCGAGGTCTTTCTTGATGTTGTAGGTCACGTGGCACTGACCGCACACCGAGGAGCGCATCTCCTGGCGGGTCAGCTTAGAGGGGTCGGTGCCCATGGCCTTGTAGGCCTGAAGCAATGTGAACCCGCGGGAGATCTTAAGGCTCATGTCCTTGTTGTCGTGGCAGTCGATGCAGGCGACCCCCAGTTCCCGGTTCTTCTCCGGGATCATCCCGAGC
Source organism: Desulfobacterales bacterium (assembly GCA_035467535.1). GTDB lineage: Bacteria > Desulfobacterota > Desulfobacteria > Desulfobacterales > SpSt-501 > SpSt-501. The sequence goes on along the minus strand of DATITS010000239.1, from coordinate 13,921 downwards.
ACTTCCTTGAATGGTTTGCGGAAGTAGTCCACTCCCATCTGTTTTTCTAACCCCGGCGCATACGGCGTCTTGCAACTCAGGCACACCCCGCCCGCGCCGATGCGCGAAGCGTCGATATCGACCTGGTCGCGAATCATGTAGGCGTGGCCGCGGGGCTCGTTGTACTCGACGCCGAAGCCCCAGCCGTTGAACAACAGGGCCATGTAAGGGAACTCAGAGAGCTTGTCCACGTTGACCGACCCGCCGTCCATGCCGGTCTTGTACCGGCTGCGGCGGGTCGCCACGGGATCCATGGTCTTCTTCCAGAGTTCGAACTGCTCGGGATAAGCCTTGCCCCAGATCGCCGGGTCGACCTCCCCGTCCGGGATAGTGACGGTCTTCACCACCTGCGGTTTGGGCGACTCACACCCGACGAGGACGAATGCCAGGGCCATGCACAAAAAGACCGCCACGATGTGTTTAGCGCTGTAGGACATCTCCCCCTCCTAAAATGCATTTTGGGTTACATGCGATCGATGGGTTTCAGTTCGTCATGCGCACGCCGGCCAACTGGTGCTGCAGGAACCGGTGGCAGTCCCAGCAGGGGCGATCCTGGTTGATCATCGCCACGCGCTCGGTGTGGCAGCGGATGCAGTTGGCCTGCACGAACTTCTTCCCGCGTTCGGAAATGGTTATATTCTCCGGCGTCCGGCCGGAATAGAAGACGAGGACATCCTTCATGCCGTCCACGGATTTCCAGACGTAATAGGCGGGCAGGTTTTCATGGGGCAGGTGACAGTCGACGCAGCGGATGGTGCGATGCGCGCCGACGTGGAACCACGCTTCGAACCGGGATTCCATGACATGGCAGGAGTTGCAGAAGAGGGGGCTTTCGGTCTTGGCCATGAGCTGGGGCGGGCCGAACCCCATGAAAAGCCCCAAGGCGCCGCCCAGCACAATGATCCCCAACAGAATCTTCCATCTGTGTTGCTTCAGAGCACTCATCGTTCAAACCTCGTCAGGTTCGTTGGATGCAAAAGGGCATCGCCGGATGCCGTCTGAACAGGTGGAATGATAAATAGTTACGGTGCGATGGTTCGATGAGACAGGTCAGGAAAGGTTTATAACAGTAGCCTATAGATAAGAATTTGACTTAAGTCAAAACTACTTTTGCGGCGATGAAGAGAATGACGCCTTGACGGGTGGTGTGCGATTCCATCGGGCTTCTCGATCAACTTCCGGCCAAGACCTCTTCTTTCAGCAGGCAGCAGGCGATTTTGTATTCGGGCACTCCGGCGGCAGTATACGTAAGATTGTCCGGCTGGATCAGCTTGTTCATCACACAGCCCTCGGGGATCTCCAGCCGGAAGAGATCGCTCTCGTTCAGCGGCGGGGCTTCCACCAGCCGGTCCCCATCGAAGGACAAGCTGTGGATGGGGAGGTCTTCGCACAGGGGGCAGCGGTAGACCCGGCCGTTGGGGAAGACGAAGTAGTTGTCGGCCACAAGGCCGGCGCACTCGAATTTTTCCCCAGGGTGCAGAAATACCTTGGGATAGATCACGCGCACCCCGCGTCGCGCGATCGCTTCGGCCGCCGCCGGCACCTTTTCACGCCAATCGGAGGGGGGCACCCGCAGGACCTCCTCCGTGTCCGGCTCGCCGCCGGTCCCTGCGGCTTTTCCCCGCAGGCCCAGCACCTGGATGAAAAAACGGTCGACCCCCAGTTCCGCGAGCAGCGGCCCCATTGCAGGCAACTCTTCGAGGTTGGCGCGGCTCACGGTATAGATCAGGCTCGTGTGGAAGCCCTTTTCCCGTGCTCGCCGAATGCCGGCGCGGCAGGCAGCGTAGGATCCCCGGCCGCGGATCCGGTCATTGGTCTCGGCGGTGGCCCCGTCCAGGCTGAAGCTGAAGACATCGACCTCGGCGGGCGTTACCTTCTCGAGGATGTCGTTGAACAGATAGCCGTTGGTGTCGATGGTGATGCTGGCGAACCCGAGCCGCCGGGCGCAGCGCACGGCCTGGGGCAGATCAGGGTGCAGGGTGGGCTCACCTCCCAGGAACACCACGTTCGCGCCCGGACAGCGTTCGGCGAAGACCTCCAGCCAGCGCTCGATGCGTGCGATGGCCAGCCGTTTCCGGCCGTGCTGCTCCGGGTTGATGTAGCAATGCCGGCAGCGCAGGTTGCAGCGCGTCAGCACGTGGAAAAAAAGGTTCGCCGCCCGCCGCGAAAATGAAACCGTTGAAGCCATCTCTACCACGCTAATGAACCAGATATATTTCCCCGTTAGCGGCCACGCCGACGGGGAAATATCGCAACGCCGATATTAAGTTCATTACGCAGCCACCGTCATAGTTTGGTGATGAGGCGCTTGACCTTTTTCTTGGCGGCGATCAGTTCCTCGTTCGTCGCCCGCAGGCGGATGGACATGTACTCGGCAAAGATGCGGTAGAGCAGCAGGAGAAAATCCAGTTTCTCCTCATTGGAGGTGTTGGGGGTCAAGCGGCTCGCGGCGGCGGAGTCGACGGCGAGGCAGATGGTTTTGCCGGCGGCATTGACCGTGGCCGACCGGTCCATGCTGTCGATGATGCGCATCTCGCCGAAGATCTCACCCTTCTTGTCGATGATGCCGATCTCCAGGCCCTCCTTGCTGATCCGGATCTTCCCGGAGAGCAGAAAGTACAGCCACGGGTCGGAATCGCCTTCGCGGATGATGGCTTCGCCGTCCTCGTATTCCCGGATCTTGCTGAGCTTGAGCAGCTTGCCGAGACTCTTGGTCTCGAAGTCTCGCAGGGCGGGGATCGCCATCAGCTTCTGGATGTTCTCGATGTTGTCCTTCAGGTATTTCGATTCGATCATAGAGCCCCTCTTGCGCTTGTCGTCGCCGGATGATCTGAAAATTCTACACCGCCGGGGCCGAAAGCGCAAGCCGGCCGGAGAATCGTTCGACCGTAAGGAATGCAGTCTTTTGTTGATTCGCGCGGTTCAGCCGCAGGATGGGGCCGGGTCGGATGACCCCGCCCGGTGATCAGCACTCCTTTTCCAGGCAATCCTTGGAAACGGCGTCATCGAAATGCACGGGGTAGCCGCCGTCGAAGCAGGCCTTGCAGAACATGCTCTCCGCGTCGGGGACACCGGTCGAGGCGAGCAGGCCGGGAATGCTGAGGTAGTGCAGGGAATCCAGGTCCAGCAGAACGCGCAGCTCCTCCTCGGTTTTGCCCGAGGCGATCAGCTCGCCGCGGGTGGAGAAGTCGATGCCGTAGTGACAGGGGAACCGGTGCGCCGGACCGGCGATGCGCATGTGCACCCGTTTCACCCCCAGCTCCCGCAGCGCCTTGACCCGCGTCTTGACGGTGGTGCCGCGGATGATGGAGTCGTCGACGATGATGATCTCCTTGCCCTTCAGGAGCTCGCGCACCGGGTTGAGCTTTACGCGCACGCCGAAATCCCGCATGCTCTGGGTGGGCTGGATGAAGGTCCGGCCGACATAGTGATTGCGGATCATCCCCAGCTCGAAGGGGATGCCGGATTGCTCCGCGTAGCCGATGGCGGCGTACGTCCCCGAGTCCGGGAACGGCATCACCAGATCGGCCGAAACCGGCGCTTCCCGGGCCAGCTGGCGGCCCTGGGCCTTGCGCACGAGATAGACGTTTTTGCCGTCGATGGTGCTGTCCGGCCGCGCGAAGTAAATGAGCTCGAAGATGCAGAACGCCCGCCGGGTGGCGGCCGGGGTGCGGATGCTGCGCATCCCGTCGCGCGTGATGATGACGATCTCGCCCGGTTCGATCTCGCGGATAAATTCGGCCTCTACCAGGTCCAGGGCACAGCTCTCCGAGGCCAGCACGTAGTTGCCGGCATGGCGGCCCAAGCACAGGGGTCTGAAGCCGTGGGGGTCGCGGATGCCGACCACCTCGCCTCGGTTGGTGATCATGACGAACGAAAAGGCGCCTTCCAGCCGGGCCACGGATGCCACCAGGGCCTGCTCGAAACCGAGTGTGAGGTTCTTCACGAACAAGTGCAGGAAAATCTCGCTGTCCATCGTGCTCTGGAAAATCGAGCCGGCCTGCTCGAGCTCTTCCTTGAGCACGTGGGCGTTGACGATGTTGCCGTTGTGTCCGACCGCGTACATCTTCTGGCGGTGCCGGACGATGAAGGGCTGGGCGTTGGTGAGAATGGAGCTGCCGGTGGTGGAATAGCGTACGTGCCCGATGGCGCAGCAGCCGGCGAGTTCCTCCAAGTGGTCGACATCGAACACGTCCGACACCAACCCCATGCCCTTGTGGGCGACGATCGCGTCGTCCCGGGCCACCGCAATGCCGGCGCTCTCCTGACCCCGGTGCTGCAGCGCGTAAAGACCGAAATAGGTCAACGCCGCCGCCTCCGGGTGTCCGCAGATCCCGAAAATGCCGCAGGACTCGCGGGGTTTGTCGGAGAGCTCGTTTAACGCTAACGCTGCAGTTTTCAACATGTCCGATTCAACCTCATTGACGACTTTGTAAAAGGTCCATCTTTGGAACATGACGGCCGCCGGAGGCGGCCGTCATTCCAGCGGATAATTCTCCTCCAGGTTCCAGACCCCGCAGGGGCAGGCCCCGGCGCAGAAACCGCAGCCGATGCACAGGTTCTCGTCCACCGCGTACTCGTAGCTTTTCCCGCCAAGTTCGTTCCGGCGGATGGCCCCCGCGGGGCAGACGGCGACACAGACCCCACAGTCCCGGCAGGCCCCGCAGGACAGGCACTGCGAGCCGCACTGGTGCACATCGGAGAAAACCGTGATGCGCGGGTCGAAGTACTCCAGGGTCACCCGGCGCTTCTCGATCATCTGGCGCCGGAAAGGCGCCGGCGTCCGTCCGTCGTAATCGTCGCAAATGCACTGGGCCACCCGGCGCCCCGCACCGATGGCTTCGGTCAAAAGCCCGGGCCGCACCACGTCACCGATGGCGAACACCTTGGGGTCGCTGGTGCGGTGATCCGCGTCCACCTTGATAAAGCCCCGCTCGGCCGCGATCCCTTCGGGCAGAAAGGAGAGGTCCGGGAGGTCGCCGATGGAGACGATGATCGTGTCGGCGGCGATCTGCTCGCCGTCGGCGAGGGTAACGCCCGCCGCCGTGATCTCCCGGGTGACGACGGGCCAGCGGAACCGGGCGCCGACGGCCTCGGCCGCCTGCCGCTCCCGGCCGAAGGAGGCCGGCTGCTGCACGTCGAGCAGCAGTATCTCTTCGGCCCCGAGGCGGTGCGCCTCGGTTGCGGCGTCGCAGCCGACGTTGCCTGCGCCGATCACGACCACCCGCTTGCCGCAGGCGGCCGTCCCGGCCTTGGCGGCCTCGAGAAAGTCCAGCGCCGCCACCGCCCGCTCGATGCCCGGGATGGGCAGCATGCGCGGCTTCTGGGCCCCGGTGGCGATGACGACAACGTCAAAGTCCTCCCGCATCCGGGAAACGTCTTCCCGGGCGAGCGGCTGCTGGAGGTAGACGTGGGGCACGACCTCCTTGACGCGGCCAAGCTCGGTCTCGATCACCTCCCGCGGGATCCGGCTTTCGGGAATGACGCGCGTGAACTTGCCCCCCAGCCGGCCGGTGAGCTCGTAGACCACGGCCTCGTGGCCGGCGAGCCGCAGCTGCCAGGCGACCGAGAGTCCCGCCGGTCCGCCGCCGATCACGGCGATGCGCCGGCCGCTCAGGGGCGGCAGCTCGGGAAGCTTCGCGCGGATGCTGGCCTGGCCGATCCGGGTCGTGTCCACCGGGGCCATGGCCGCCGTGCCGCGCGTGCATGACTGCATGCACAGGTTCGGGCACAGGTAGCCGCACACTGCCGCCGGGAAGGGCGTGTAGGAAAGGGCGAGGTCGACGGCCTCGTCCACCCGGCCCTCGCGGATGAGCTGCCAGCGGCGCTGCACCGGGATTCCCGTGGGGCAGCTCGCCTCGCAGGGGGCCGCGTACTTCTGGTTTTCCCACACCGGCACGAAGCGCCTAAGGCTGCCGGTGACGATCAGGGGGATCGCAGTGCGGTCGATCCGGGTCAGATCGCCGATCAGCCCGCCGGGGCCGAGATCCGCATCCCAGACCTCGCGGTGGAAGGCTGCCATGGAGCGCGTTGCGCGGCCGGCCTTCTCGTTCGGTTTGCGAGCGACCAGCAGCTGCCAGTGCTCGCGCTCGGCGAGCACGCGCCAAAGCTCGGAGCGGCCGATCTTCTTGAGAAACAGCTTCAGCTCGGGAAGCAGCCAGTCCCAGTCGGCATCGCCGATGGGCGCCGGCCGCGCATCCGCCTGGCTGAAGCCGCCGTGGGGCCCGCGGAAGAACACCTTGCCGCCGACCATGCCCACGAGCGGCCGGTGGCCCAGGACGTTTTCCGGCGTCTGGGCCTCGTGCCCGCAGATGACGGCGATGCCGCCGGCCATGAACTCGCCGAAGTAGTCCCCGGCGGAGCCCAGCACCCACAGCTCCGGCGCGCTGAAGCGCGGGTTGTGCTTGGTCATGGTCATGCCGCGCGCGCCGATGTTTCCGCCGACCAGGATCCGGCCCTGGGACATGGCGTTGGCAGCCCCGTTGCCGGCGTTGCCGTGGACGACGATCTCGGCCCCGGCGTTCAACCAGCCCACGTCGTCGGAGACCGGCCCGAGGACCTCGATAACGGTGTTCGGGAACCCCAGGGACCCCACCCGCTGCCCAGGGTGCCCGGTGATCCGGATGGAGACCGGCTCCTGCCCGGCTCGCCAGAGGCGGCCGCCAATGCCGTGCTGGCCGTAAGCCTCGATCTGCAGGCGGCGGTGCCCTTGCGATACGGCCTCTTGCACCTGCTCCTCGAGAATGCGGGAACGGACGCGCTCGTCGCCCCGCTTGCCGGAAATAATGTGAACCGCTTTCGAACCGCTTTGCTTGGGATCGTCCATTCTATTTTACTCCAGGCACCCTGTCAGTGCCGAGAATCTGACTTGTCCACCATTGCCTTGGGCTTACAGCTTCGAGCCTCCAGCTTTTTAAACCACGTACTTGATGCTCAGCCGCTCGGCCGTGCGGTAGTCGTCCACCCCCAGGGCGTCGGACATGCCGATCGGCAGCGAGGTCGAGCGGCCGAGGGGGGCGACAATTTTCTTGAGCTCGGTATCGAAGCTCAGGAACACGTCCACCACCCGCTGGGCAACGTCCTCGACGTTCAGCCGGCGGTAGAGGCGCGGGTCCTGGGCCGTGATGCCTTTCGGGCACAGCCCGATGTTGCAGATGTTGCAGCGGTCGGACTCGGAGCCCAGGCAGCCGGCGGCCGCCTGCATGATGTACTTGCCGGTCTGGACCCCGCTCGCCCCCAGCATGATCAGGGCCGCCGCGTTCGCGGCGAGGTTGCCGGTCTTGCCCACGCCGCCGCCCGCAAAGAGCGGCAGCTGGTTCTGCATGCCCAGCTTGACCAGGGTGAGGTAGCAATCGCGGATGTTGCTCGCGATGGGATGCCCCATGTGGTTCATGGAGACGTTGTAGGCCGCGCCCGTGCCGCCGTCCTCGCCGTCGATGGCGAGCCCCGCCGCGTAGGGGTTGCGGGTCAGGTTGTTCAGCACCGCGAGCGCGGTGGAGGTGCCGGAGATCTTGGGGTAGACCGGCACGCGGAAGCCCCAGGCCATGCTCATGGACATGATCATCTTGGCCACCGACTCCTCGATCGAGTACTGGGTCTGGTGCGTCGGCGGGCTGGGCAGGCTCACCCCGGCTGGCACCCCGCGGATGGCGGCGATCAGCCGGTTGACCTTGTACCACATCAGCAGCCCGCCGTCGCCGGGCTTGGCGCCCTGGCCGTACTTGATCTCGATGGCGCAGGGGTCCTCCTTCATCTCGGGGAGGGCATGCAGGATCTCATCCCAACCGAAGTAGCCGCTGGCGATCTGCAGGATCACGTACTTGAGGAAGCGCGAGCGCAGCAGCCGCGGTGGGCAGCCGCCCTCGCCGGTGGACATGCGCACCGGCATGCCGAGTTCCTCGTTCAGGTAGGCCACCCCCATCTGAAGCCCCTCCCACATGTTCGGGGAGAGTGCTCCGAAGGACATGCCGCCGATGATGAGCGGGTAGATCTCGCGCACCGGCGGGATCCAGCCGTGCTCGCGGCTGTGCAGAAGATTTTCCTCCGGCGGCAGCACGCGACCGAGCAAGGTGCGCAGCTCGAATTCGTGCCGGCCGGCGTCAAGCGCCGGGTCGGTCAGCATGGAGATGCGGATGAACTTCAGCCGGTCCAGCAACACGCCGGGCACGTTGCGCCGGCCGCCGCGGCGCCGGGGTTGGCCGCCGCGATCGAGCTGAAAGCGCAGCTTGTCGACCTCGTCGGCCCGCGCCGGGGCGATGGCGTTGTTCGGGCAGACCATGTTGCACGTGGCGCAGCCGACGCACGCATAGGCCGGGTCGGTCTTCTGGCGCACGCCGTAGTAGGACGTGGTGATGCTGCCCGGCGGCTCCAGAAATCCGACCGGCGGCTCGATCAACCGCTTGCGGAAAACGCCGAGTTCGATGGCGTTCACCGGGCAGGCGGCGGTGCACTTGCCGCACAGGGTGCAGGTCGCTTTATCCCACAGGATCTGCCAGCGCAGGTCCTTGACGCTCAGTGAGGAAGGGCTAATGGGTCTTTCTGGCTGCATAGGCGAACCTCCTGGCGGTCCGGGCCGACCACCGCTGTGTCCAGGTACATGGGCTGAAAGTCCCGGCTCTTGTCCCGCAGCGGGATGGCGGCGTCCAAGCCGCAGATCTCCGAAGAGAAGGCGAACATGCCGGGTTTGCCGCCGACCACCCCGGGCCGCAGCTTCTTGCGGTCTTGGACCATGAAGAGGCTGCCGTCCGGCAGGCAGCCGATGACGCAGTTCGGGCCGTCGATGATGAGCGGCCGACAGGTCTGCTTGAGGTGGCGCAGAAACTCGGCGTTCGGGTGTTTTTCGATGTCCCCGTCCTGCAGCGGGGTGATGATGTGCTTGTAGGCCTCGATCCCGAACCCCAGCCGGGTGGTCGTGTAGTGCAGGATGTGGGTGAAGACCTCCGAGTCCGAGTTGTAGCCGACGTAGCCGGGGAATCCCCGGGACTCGAGGAAGGTGCGAATCGGGATGAAGGCCGTGTTCTCCCCGTTGGTCATGCTGGCAAACCCCTGGATGAAAAAGGGGTGGCAGGCGTAAAGGTCGATCGCGTAATTGGTGTTCTGGCGACCTTGGGCCATGAGCACCCGCGCGCGCAGCTCCTTGCGGTCGAGTTGCAGGTGTCGGGCCACCGCCATCGGGTCGCCGATCTCCTTGAGCATGATCACGTCCGGCCAGAAGGAGAACACGATCATGTCCTCTTTCTGCTCGCCCATGCTCCGCAGCTGCAGGCGGATGCTCATCAGCCGGAAATAAAGCTCCTCCCGGCTGAGCCCCTCCCACTCCTCGGGGTACTCGTAGGCGCGGATCAGGTAGATGTCCCGCCGGGGCACACCCGGCAGCGGGGTCTTGGGGACCTTGATGGAGATCTTGTATTTGGTCATGAACCCGATGTCCATCATGAAGGTGTCCAGGCGCTTGAGCCCTTCATCGCTGAAGATGCCGGACAGGATCGGGGCGTCTTTCATGTCTTCGAAGGGGCCGCTCAAATCCCGCAGGAACAGCCCGACGCCGGAGCCGTCATGGCCTTCGCGCATGACGTTCAGCGCCTCGATGGCCACCATGGGGGACAGGGGCTCTTTGCTGGTGATGGCAAACAACCGGCACATGGGACTCTCCTTAAATTTAATAATGAACCGACGGCGAATTGTTGCGCTGTGCACCCACCGGAACGAGTCTGCGGGTGAAGCGCGGCACGACCGGGTGGGTCAATGCGATGCGGGGACGGGTGCGGCGTATCACCAAGGCTTTCCCAAGATAGCTCCGTGAACCCGCCCCACTGCGGATCCCACCCCATCTGCTTTATTAAGCAAGCCATGTGCCACGCGGTCAAACCGCACCCATGTGGGCGCTGGTAAGAACCCGAAAACGCAAGAGGGCTGCAGCAGACAGCAGGCTTGCGTTATGGATTAAAAAAATGGCGGAGTCAATTGAAAACCGATCGAAGCGGCGGGGGGTAGCAGCAAAGATTACAATTTTGTAAGCAACCGGGCGCGCCGGTCCGTCCGTTGAGGGTGTCGATCCCATCGGCGCAACTTCCCTTTGACACCCCCACATATATCTTTTATAAATTTCGGTGGCTTCGTAAATAGTCCAATTTCGGCGTTGCGCTTCAGCGCGTTGTCGCTGCGGCGTACAGGAAGTACGCCTCACTCCACGCGCTTCGCGCGCCTTGAACTTGGCCTCTTTACAAAGCCATCGATTCGGATGACTTGTTCCGAGTTCATCCATTTTAATCGCGAACGAAGCCATCGAAGGGAGGAAGGGATGACGTCAGGCAATGGTGCCCTGGGGTATCGCTACGGGCTGACCCGCCGTCAGTTCATATGGCTGACGGGTATCGCGGCCGCCGGTGCCGCCGCCGGCTGCGCCACCAACCCGGTCACCGGCGAAAGCCAGTTGATGTTGGTCTCCGAAGAAGAGGAGATCCAGATGGACCGGCGATATTCGCCCATGCAGTTCTCGTCGGACTTCGGGGCCACCCAGGACAGCGCCCTGAACGCCTACGTGAGCCAGGTGGGCAAGGCGATGACGCCCTGGACCCACCGGGCCCAGATGCCGTATTCGTTCCGCGTGGTCAGCGCCACCTACGTCAACGCCTACGCCTTCCCGGGCGGCAGCATCGCCTGCACCCGTGGCATTCTGCTGAAGCTGGATGACGAGGCCGAGCTCGCCGCCCTGCTGGGGCATGAGATCGGCCACGTGAACGCCCGCCACACCGCCTCGGCCATGTCCAAGGGCATGCTGAGCCAGGCCGTGATCGGTGGGTTCTCGATCCTGGCCGATTCTGCGGCCCCGGGCTTCGGCCAGATCACCTCCCAGCTGGGGGGCATCGGGGCCGGCGCCCTGCTCGCCTCCTACAGCCGCGACAACGAACGCCAGGCCGACGCCCTGGGGACGGAGTACATGGTGCGCGCCGGCTACGGGCCCGCCGGCATGGTGGGCCTGATGGACATGCTGCGCAGCCTCTCCAAGAGCAAACCGAGCGGAGTCGAGATCTTCTTTTCCACCCACCCGATGAGCGACGAGCGCTACCAGACCGCCGTCGACACCGTGCGCACCCAGTATCCGCACGCCAAAGACTATCCCGTCTACCGCGAGCGGTTCATGGACAGCACGGCCCGCCTGCGGACCATGCAGGGCACCGTCGACGAGCTCGAAAAGGGCCAGTCCCTCGTGCGGGTGAAAAAGTTCGCAGAGGCCGAACAGCACTTCGGCAACGCCCTGCGGCAGAGCCCCAACGACTATGCCGGCCTGGTGATGATGGCCACCTGCCAAATCGTCCAGAAGAATTACGCGGAGGGACTGCGCTACGCCGACCAGGCCAAGGCCGTCTACCCCCAAGAAGCCCAGGGCCACCATCTGAGCGGCTTTGCCCGGCTGCACACCAAGGACTTCGAGGGCGCCTACCAGGAATTTAACACCGTCGAGCGGCTGATGCCCGGCAACCCCCACGTGATCTTCTTCCAGGGCTATGCCCAGGAGGGCATGAACCGCCAGCCCCAGGCGGCCCAGAGCTACCGTCGCTACCTGCAGAAGGTGTCCGAAGGCCAGTTCGCCCAGCACGCCTACCAGCGCTTACGTCAATGGGGCTACGTCCGGTGAGACGCACAGGGGCCCGCCGGGCGGCCGCATGAGCACGAACCCCGTGGACCGGCTGCCGGATTTTATGCAGGCGGATGCGGAAGCCAAAGTGAACCGGCTGCGCGAGGCCTGCCGGGAGGCCGGCGTCGCGCTGCCGGACGATTCGGAGTTCCACCACCAGCTCGCAGCCGTACTCGCGTTCAGCGACTTTGTCGCCGAGCGCTGCACCCGCCGTCCTCGGCTGCTGACGGATCTGACCGACAGCGGGGATTTGCAGCACGCCTCCGGCGCGGGAGAATACGCCGCCAGGCTCGCACGCGCCCTGGAGGGCGTCGCGGAGGTTACGGTTCTCGGCCTCCGGCTGCGCCGTTTCCGAGGCCGGGAGATGGTCCGTATCGCCTGGCGCGACCTCGCCGGCCTGGCCGACCTCGCTGAAACCACCGCCGACCTCTCCGCCCTTGCCGAAGCCTGCCTGGATCACGCCCTGGCCTGGCTCTACCGCTGGCAAAGCGCTGCGCAGGGGGTCCCGACCGGCGCCGACGGCCGCCCGCAGGCGCTCGTGGTCCTGGGGCTGGGCAAACTCGGGGCCGGCGAGCTCAACTTCTCCTCGGACGTCGATTTGATCTTCGCCTATCCCGGCCCCGGGGAAACCCGCGGGACGGACCGGCCGGTTGCCAACGACGAATTCTTTACCCGCCTTGCCCGCAGCCTGATCCAGGTCATCGGCCACCCGACGGCCGACGGGATCGTCTTCCGGGTGGACCTGCGCCTGCGCCCCTTCGGTGACAACGGCCCCCTGGTCATGAGCTTTGACGCCCTGGAGAGCTACTACCAGGAACAGGGGCGCGACTGGGAACGTTACGCCTGGATCAAGGCGCGCGCAGTGGCCGGCGATCGGCCGGCGGGGGAAGAGTTGCTGCGTCGGCTGCAGCCGTTCGTCTACCGCCGCTACCTCGACTTCGGCGCCTTCGAGTCCCTGCGCGCCATGAAGCTGATGATTACCCAGGAGGTGGCGCGCAAGGGCTTGGAGCGCAACATCAAGCTCGGCCCGGGCGGCATCCGCGAGGTCGAGTTCTTCGGCCAGATCTTTCAGCTGATCCGCGGCGGGGTGACCCCGGGCCTGCGGGAGCGCGGCATCCGGAAGGTCCTCGCCGTCCTGGCGGAGCGCGGCACCATTTCCGAGGAGACCCGTTGCGAACTCGACGCGGCCTATGTGTTTCTGCGCAACGTTGAGCACCGCCTGCAGGAGGCCGGCGACCAGCAGACCCACGACGTGCCGCGGGAAGATGCCGGGATGGCGCGTCTGGCCGCCGCCATGGGGTTCGACACCGCCGCGGCGTTCACGGCCGCACTCGACGCACACCGCCATGCAGTCCATGGCCATTTCCAGATGCTGCTCGAGGCACCCGGGGCGGAAGGCCACGCATCGGCCGTCGCACGCGAGCTGGACACGATCTGGACGCAAGCGGCCGGCGCCGCCCGGGCGGCCGAACTCCTCGCACAGGTCGGCTACGGAGAACCGGGCGAGGTGCTGCGCCTGCTCGACCACCTGCGCAGCGACACGGAAACCCGGTCCTTGAGCCTGACCGGCCGCCAGCGCCTGGATCGGCTGATCCCGCTGGTTCTGCGCGAAGCTACCCACGCCTCCCAGCCGCTCAGCGCCCTGCGGCGCATCCTGGACCTCGTCCGCACCGTGGAGCGGCGCACCAGCTACCTCGCGCTGCTCCTGGAATACCCGGCCGCCCTGCGGCGCTTGGTGAAGCTCGCCGACGCCAGCCCCTGGATCGCCTCGTTTCTCGCGCAGCACCCGGTGCTTCTCGACGAGCTGCTCGACTCGCGCACACTCTACCGGCCGCCCGCCCGTGATGCGCTCGCAGCCGACATCCGGCGCCGCCTGGCCCAGGCCCCGGCCGACGACTTGGAGTCCCAGATCGAGGAGCTGTGCATCTTCAAGCAGAGCAATGTCCTGCGGGTCGCGGCGGCGGACGTGACCGGCCGGCTGCCGCTCATGCGGGTAAGCGACTTTCTATCGGACATCGCCGAGATCGCCGTCAACGCCGTCGTGGACCTCGCCTGGGACCACCTGGTGGAACGGCACGGGACTCCCGTCTGCCGCCTAGACGGTCGACCCTGCGAACGGGGCTTCGCCGTCATCGCCTACGGCAAGCTGGGCGGGCTCGAGCTCGGCTACGGCTCGGACCTGGACCTCGTGTTTCTGCACGCGGGTGTCGACGGGCCGACGCGCGGCGGGCCCCGGCCGATCGA
>DATITS010000238.1:0-5401 GCA_035467535.1 Desulfobacterales bacterium | reverse complement strand
GGAACCTGACGAAGGTTGAGGACGGCAAGGCGCTGCCCTCCAGCCTCACGTTCACCCCGCCGGAGATCGATGAGGGCCGGGGGGGCTTCTGGTCGGTCATCACCTACGACGCGGAAGGCTGGATCGCCAGGGACAAGGCGTCGATCAGCAATTCGGAGGTGGCGCCGAACGCAGATGGTTCCTGCACCATCCACTTCAACTCGCCCGGCAAGGCGAACAACCTCGACACGCCGGCACCCTTTGTCGCGCTGCTCCGTGTCTACGTCCCCCGTTCGAAGGAGGGGATCGTCAGGTACATGGCGAAAGCAGGCGAGCTGGTGATCCAGGAGTCACCGTGAGACGACTTGCCTAAACCATCGACGCTGCAAGGACGAGGGAACCCCCCGGGTCGTTTTCGACCGCCGCGCGCGGGGCCACGCGACGAGAAACCGTCGGTGTCGCGCAAGCGGTTTAGGCGCCGGCCGAGCGCGTTAGTGAACGCAGTAGGCTGCGCGAAGGCTGGTCGCCTGCCCCCGCCCGCGTTAGCTGCTAAACCAATGAGGGATAGAAAAAATGACAAACGCACTGGTCACGCCTGAAACCTACATCCGTGCCGAGACCGACCGGCAGTTCGGCATCGTCGTCAAGATGGCGGGAGGCGTAAACAAGACCTTTCATTTCCGCCGTCCCACGCCCCTGGACAAGCAGAACATCGTGCGGATGAATCGAGACACGCTCTACTCGTTCGCCGTTGTGGATACCTCGCAGGGCGCCACGATCACCGTACCTGAACTCCCGAAAGATCGGTATGCATCCGTCTATCTCGTGGACAACGATCATTATTGTCCATTCGTCATCTATAGCTCCGGCACACACGAGCTACCCAGGGACACCCAATACCTGGGCGTCGGGGTGCGCATCCAGGTTTTCAACCCGCAAGACGAGGACGAGGTCGCCCTGATCAACGAGCTGCAGGATCAGTTTATTATCCAGGCCAAGAGCGCCTATCCATTTGCCAAACCCGAATGGGACCAGCAATCGCTAAATGCCCTGCGGGCGGAATACGAAAAGGAGTTCCAGAAATTTGCGAAGTATCCCTCCGACTGGCAGGGGCCGCGCGGCAAGGTCAACGAGCAAACACGTCACCTTGCGGCGGCAGGCGCCTGGGGCCTCTTCCCCGAATGGGATGCCACCTACATCATCTACAGCGGCAATCACGACCCCAACGTGTGCCACACCGCCACCTACGCCGTGCCGGAGAACAACGCCTTCTGGTCCATTACGATGTACGGAAATGACGGCTTCATCAAGAGCGAGAACAGTATCGTCAACTCTTCGACTGTGAAGCTGAACGCTGACGGCACGTTCACCGTGTATTTCGGGTCGGCGGAGACCTGCGGAGATGTGCCGAACAGGCTGGATACCACGGATGGATGGAACTTCCTGATGCGCATCTACCGCCCGGGCAAATCGGTTCTGAGTGGGGCTTATAAACTCCCTGGGGTCAAACCCGTGAAGTGAACCGCTCTACTCCAGCGAGAGGCATAGCGCTATGCACCGCTGCAACATGAAACGGAGTATCCGGACATGCAAACCGTGAAAGTATCACCCGAGCTCCAGGCCATCTCCGACCGCGCATACATGTATGCCTTCGGCATGGACAGGGCCTACCAGCACCTTTACGAAACGATGGTGAAACCGGACTATCCGGGCAACCGCTTTCAAATCATCCGTCGCCTCGCCGACGACAAGTACACGGCGCACCCGACCATCAACAACGACACCCTGCACCTCATGGGCTGGCTGGATGTCGCCGCCGAGCCGGTGATCGTCTCCGTGCCCGACCACGGTGACGGCCGCTACTGGTTGCTCCACACCATGGACATGGGGCACTACACCACCAGTCTATTCGGCAAGCGGACACGTGGCCCGAAGGGCGGCCGCTTCATGTTTGCGAACCGAGAATGGAAAGGTGACGTTCCGGACGGCATCACGGAAGTCGTCCGCGTCGAAAGCAATTTCCTCAAGTTGATGGGGAGAGTGATGGCGACCGGCGTGGAGGACGAGAAGAAGGCGCTGACCTATGTGGACGATTGGAACATCCGGACCCTGAGCGAGTTCCTTGGACAAGCCGGGCCTAAACCCAAGGTTCGAAAATTTGTCCCCTCCGCGGGCAACTCCTGGCTCGAGCGCGTGAACTTCGTGCTGGCGGACGGCACCATGGCCACGGCAGACGCCCACTGGCTCAAGGGATTGGAGGCCTCCGGCATCGGCGCGGGCAAGCTGGATTTCACCCCGGAGCAGCTGGCCGCCGCGGAGATCAGCGAGCAGCACGTGCTTGCAAGACTCAAGGAAATCCTCCCGACCCTCACCAACGCCAGCAAGTCGCTGGGCACCCGTGAAGAGCTCGGAAACGGCGACCGCACCCTGTTCGCAGCCGGCACCTATGTCGGCCAGTGGGGCGCTCCGCCTGTCGAGGCCTCCTACGTACAGATGGTCAAGGACCAGAACGGCGACATCCTGAACGGTGCCAATGACTACTCCGTCACCTTCACCCCGCCCAAGGTCTCCCAGTTCTGGTCGGTGACCGCCTACGGCTCGAGAACCATGCTGATGATCGCCAACGATCTCAATCGCCACAGCCGGGGCGACCGTCACGTGAAGCTGAATCCCGATGGCACCGTCACCCTTGGCCTGAGCCATGACACCACGGGCAAGGCGGAGGACACCAACTTCCTGCCGGTCCCCAACGAGGGTTTCTACCTCGTCCTCCGCATGTATGGCGGCGATGAGGACATCCAGGCCGGCAAATTCCCTGTGCCGGTGGTGCAGAAGGTTGGGAAATAAAAAGGGGGGGTGCCCTTTTTTTACAGGAGATCATTTTATGACAGCAACAGTTGGAACAAACTCGTCCATGACGCCGGTGCCCGGGCCTGTTCCCGGCACCATGATGACGCCCGGCTATGCCTGGGCCGTGGCCCAGATGGCATATGCCTGGGGCTGGCCCATGGTCAATATCCAGAGCCGGCGTTTGATGTACGCGCAAGTGCCGACAAAAGGACGGCTCGGGCCGATGCCGGTCGCCCCGCTCAACGAGCTGGCCATGCTGGCCGATTACATCGATCCGAACATCCGCGTCGTGGCGCACCCGAACCAGGACGTCGTCTACGGGTTCGGCGTCTTGGCGCTCGACCAGGAACCGGTCGTGGTGCAGATACCGGATTTCGGCGACCGGTTCTGGATGTACGAAATCGCAGACCAGCGCACGGACAGCTTCGCCAGGACGGCAAAGATCTACGGAACCAAACCCGGCTTCTATTTGATTGTCGGGCCGGGCTGGAAGGGTGAGAAGCCGGAGGGAATCGCCGACGTTTTTCGTTCGCCGACCAACACCGGAGTCGTCGTCCCGCGCGTCTTCATGGAAGACACCGCTGAAGACCGTGCGGCGATCCAGCCGGTGTTGAACCAGATCATGATGTACCCTCTTTCGAAATTCACCGGCGTCATGCAATCGGTGGACTGGAAGAAGCTTCCGGCCCTGCCGATGCCCAAGACCACAGGGACATCGGCGGAAGACGGCGGTGAAACCCCTTGGGTCAACCCGGATACGTTCTTCAAGCAGCTCACGCAGGTCCTGGACGATGTGCCGCCGCTTCCGGGTGAAGAAGCGTTTTACAGCCAGTTCAGGGCTGTTTTAGAGGCGGCTTCCGGCGATGCAGCGATTGCCGAAGTCTTGCAGGAAACTGCGCGTGAAAGCGAAAAGCAGCTTGTTGCCCCGCTGTTCTTCTTTAGCAATGTGGGGGTCAAGGTCGCCCACAACTGGACACGCCCCTTCAACAACGCGGCCTTCGGTACGGACTATCTGACCCGGCTGGCGGTCGCCAAATCCAACATTTTCACGAACCACATGCTGGAAACCACCTACCTCTATCAATACAAAGATGAAAACGGCGCCCGCCTTGACGGAAAGAACACCTACATCCTGACTTTCCCACCGGGCCGAACCCCGCCGGTAACCGGATTCTGGTCGCTTACCATGTACAACCAGAAACATTTCTTCGTTTCCAATGAAATCAAGCGCTATTCGACCGGCACCAAGAACAAGGCACTCAGGTTCAATCCGGATGGCTCGCTGACCATCTATATCCAAAACAAAAAACCCTCCGCAGGCCAGATCAGCAACTGGCTGCCGGCACCTGAAGGAGAGTTTGCGATGACCATTCGCGCCTACGGTCCGAAGGAGGAGTTGATCAACGGGGATTGGTCGCCGCCACCGGTCAAGATCGGAAAAGGTTAGCACGTCCCCGGCCGCGGCCGGCCAACCCTCTTTAATCAGGGGTGAAAGTGAGGCATTGGAAAAGGTTGATAGCGGCTAATGGCGCTCAGCGCCACTTTATCGGCAAGAAAGTTTTTTTTGCAGGAGAGGCTTTCAGCCTCGATTCAGCCGTCGCAGCCAGCGCTGCTATGGCGAAGTCGGCTCGTCGCGGCTGGAAAGCCGCTCCCACAGAAAATGATGTTCAATCACTCAACCAAGGAGGCAACGCATGGCAAAACAGAAGCAACCCAACATTCTCATCATCTGGGGGGATGACATCGGCATCACCAACCTGAGCTGCTACAGCGACGGGTTGATGGGCTACCGCACCCCCAACATCGACCGCATCGCCAACGAGGGCATGCGCTTCACCGACTCCTACGGCCAGCAGAGCTGCACAGCCGGCCGTGCCGCCTTCATCACCGGGCAGAGCCCCTACCGCACCGGCCTGACCAAGGTGGGGATGCCCGGCGCGGACATAGGCCTGCAGGCCGAGGACGCCACCATCGCCGAGCTGCTCAAACCGCTGGGCTATGCCACCGGCCAGTTCGGGAAGAACCACTTCGGCGACAAGAACAAGTACCTGCCCACGGCCCACGGCTTCGACGAGTTTTTCGGGAACCTCTACCACCTCAACGCCGAGGAGGAGCCGGAGAACGTGGACTACCCGTCGGACGCTGACTTTCCCAATTTCAAGAAGATCTTCGGCCCGCGGGGCGTCATGCACAGTTGGGCCACCGAGAAGGACGACCCGACCGAACACCCGCGCTGGGGCCGCGTCGGCAAGCAGAAGATCGAAGACACCGGACCCCTCACCAAGAAGCGCATGGAGACCTGCGACACCGAGTTCGTCGGCGCGGCGCAGGACTTCATCAAGCGCGCCCACAAGGCGGAAAAGCCCTTTTTCGTGTGGCTCAACACCACATGGATGCACTTCCGCGTCCACCCCCCGAAGGAGATCCTCGTCCAGGCCGGGCGCTGGCAGTCCTTCTACCATGACGTCATGGTGGAGCACGACAAGCACGTGGGCCAGATGCTGGACCTCCTGGACGAGCTCGGCATCGCCAAGGACACGATCGTGATGTATTCGACCGACAACGGCCCGCA
>DATITS010000237.1:0-7238 GCA_035467535.1 Desulfobacterales bacterium | reverse complement strand
CCGCAGACCGCAAACAAGACCGCCCCCACCGGCGGGGTGACCAGCCCCAGCACGAGGTTGAGGCAGATGATGACGCCGATGTGCACCGGGTCGATGCCCATGGTAGCCGCGATCGGCGCCAGGACCGGGGTGACGATAACGATGCCCGGCGCGGTTTCGATCGGGATCCCGAGCAGCAGCAGGAAGACGTTGATGAGCAGCAGGATCATATAGGGCGACGTGGTCAGGTGCGAGATCCATTCGATCAGAATCTGCGGGATCTGATCGGCCGCGACGATCCAGGAGAAAGGCTCCGAGAGGGCGATCAGCAGCATGACCATGCCCGACTCCAGCCCCGCCTGCAGCAGCACCTTGGGGGCACTGCTCCAGGTCAGCTTGCGGTAGACGAAGACCCCCACCAACACGGCATAGATCACGGTGACGCCGGCCGCCTCCGTGGGCGTGAACATGCCGCTCAGGATGCCGCCCATGATCAGGACGGGCATGAAAAGCGCCGGGATGGCCTTCCATGCCGCGATCAGGACCTCCCGGGCCGGGGTCTTGGGGTCGACAGGGTAGTTGCGCTTGCGGGCCACGTAGTACATGTAAACCATCAAGGAGAGGCCCAACAGAAGCCCCGGGAACACACCGCCCAAGAACAGCGCCCCGACCGACACGTTGGCCGCGACCCCGTAGATGATGAACGGGATGCTAGGGGGAATGATGGGGCCCATGCAGGAGGCCACACTGGTCATGGCGGCGCCCACCTCTTCGTCGTAGCCGGCCGCTTTCATGGCCGGGATCATGACGACCCCGATGGCGACCGCGGTGGCCACGGCCGCCCCGGAGATCGCAGAGAAGATCGCGCAGGCCAGAATGGTGGCGAGGCCCAGCCCGCCCTTGATGTGCCCTAGGAGCAGGCGCGCGAAGCGCACCAGGTCCGGGGTGATGCCGCCCTCGTTCATGAGGTTGCCGGCCAGCATGAAGAGCGGGATGGCGAGCAGCGGGAAGGTCGCCAGGCCGCCGAAGGTGGTCTGGATCAGGGTGGTGATCGGGACGTTGCCGCTGATCAAGGCATAGGCCATGGCCGAGCCGCCCAGGGCCACGGTGATGGGAGCGGAGATGCACAGGAGCCCGATGAAGGAAAAAGCGAAAACGGCAATCATGCGGCAGCTCCTTTCGACCCCAAGCCGAGAAATGTCAAAAATTCCTCCAGTGTCAGAAAAAACATGATGAAGAAACCCAGCGGCAGCGCAGCATAGGGAAAGCTCATGATGAGGCCGATGGCCGGCGAGGTCTGCTGCCAGTTGTAGATGGTCTGGAACAGGCCGAAGCCGAACATCATGCCGAAGAAAAACAGGGCCGAAAGGTAGGCCAGGAACTTCAAGACCTTGGCCACCCCCGGCGGCACGGATTCCACCACCGAGTCCATCTTGACCTGGTAGCCTTTCTTGAGGCCCACCGCGCCCCCCAGCATCGAAGCCCATGCCAGGGAATAGGTCGAGACTTCGCCGGACCAGGTGCTCATGCTTTCGAACACGTAGCGGCCGATGACTTCGTAGGGGATGACGATGCCGATGACGGCCATGAAGAGAATCGTCCCCCAGCTCCCGATCTTGATCATAACTTCATTGAACCCCTGCAGTGCGTGCATAGCCGGACCCTCTGCAAATTTTAGCTAAAAAAAAGGCGCCCTTCCGTTGATCCGAGAGGGCGCCCGTTTGCTTCACATGGCCTACTTCGCGTTCATGATGGCTTCGATGTCGGCCTTGCTGAACTGGCTGCTGAACTGATCATAGGTCGGGGCCATGACCTTCTTGAAACTCTCGCGATCCACGTCGCGCACCACTGTGACGCCCTTGCTGGCGATCTCCTTAAGCTTCGCCTCCTCGGCATCGCGGTTGGTCTTGCGCTGGAACTTGCCCACCTCGTAGGAGGTCTTGACGAACAGCTCCTGGTCCGCCTTGGGCATGGCGTCGAAGGTCTTCTTGCTCATCAGAAAGGGGGACGGCGAGTACACGTGCGCGGTGAGCGAGAAGTTCTTCTGCACGTCCCAGAACTTGGAGGCGTAGTAGACCGCCACCGGGTTCTCCTGGCCGTCGATGACCCTCTGTTGCAGGGCCGTGTAGACCTCACCCCACGCCATCGGGGTGGGGTTGAGCCCGGCTTCCTTCCAGGCCGCCAGGTGGACCTTGTTTTCCATGGTGCGGATCTTAAGGCCCTTGGCGTCGTCGACCTTCTTCACGGAGACCTTGGCGTTGGTCAGGTGCCGGAAACCGTTTTCCCAGAAGGAGAGCGCCTTGATGTTGGCCTTTTCAAAATCGTCGAGCAGCTTGCGGCCGATGGGGCCGTCCAGCACCAGGTCCACGTGGTTGAAATCCCGGAACAGGAAGGGGAAGTCCAGGATGTTGATCGACGGGCTGAAGCCGCCCAGCGGGCCGGTGGAGGTGACGAGCAGGTCGATGGCGCCCTGCTGGATGCCCTCGGTCATTTCACGCTCGCCCTTGCCGAGCTGGTTGCTCGGGTAGAGTTTGATCTCGATGCGGCCGTTGGTGCGCTCCTTGATGAGGTCCGCGAACTTCTGCGCACCGACCATGTAGGGGTGGTCCATGCTCTGGGTGGAAGCCAGCTTCATCGTGGCCTTGTACTGGGCCGCCGCCGGCCCGATCAGCACGAACACCATCAGCGTTGCAAGACTCAACACGACAACTCTTTTCATTGCGACTCCTCCTCGTTTCAACGTGGTTTGAACCAAATAAAACCCATCCGATGACGAACGCTGCGGGAGCGGTCGCCGAACGACACCTCCACAAAAAGGGCGGGAGCGACTGCAGCTCCTTATCTTGAGTTAAAGTAAACTTTTTATCACAGCAACAGGGTTCAATGCAAGCGCATTTTGGGTTCTGCTGGACACGTAACGCGTTATCATGCTGGGGAATGGAGAACCGCTCGCGCCGGAATCGCCCCAAAGACCCGTACGACTTCGAGCGTGAAGGCGTGGGCCAGGGCAACGCCCGCACCCGTCGCGATGCGGCGTTCGAACACGCCGGCCAGGCGCTGATAATACCACTTCTGGTGGTCGCGCGGCCGGTTGAAACGCAGCCAGAACGCCTCGCCGTCGCTTGCGAGCCCCTCGCGGATGGCGCGCACGTTGTCCAACTTGTCGGCCACGGCCACAAGGAGCACATCCGGTGTTGCCTTCTGCTCCAGGTGATCGATAGTGTGCGTCTTGCGCTCCTCCCACGGCGCCTTCTTGTCGGGCTCCGACAGGGCGACGACCAAGTCGGCCACCTCCCGGCCGAATGGCGACCGGATTTCTTCCAACGTCACCGGTGTATCTTCGAGCGTGTCGTGCAGGATGCCGGCGATGACCAGGTGCTCCGGAAAGTTGGCGCGGATCAAGATGCCGGCCACCGCCAGGGGGTGCACGATGTAAGGGATCTCGGTGCCCTTGCGCACTTGACCGCGATGAACTCGGGCGGCCAGTTCAATGGCATCGTAGAGTTTGAGGCTATATGCTTTGGCAGTCTGCGGCATGTGATTCGAGTCCCCTGGCGGGTTGGTGGAGCCAAGTCGTCGTGGGCCTCTGACGAAAAACCAAGGAGGAATTTTTAATTTCTTACACTACTCCGAATTTCAGATCAATACCCAGGGCCCTTGGCTCTCAAAAGGACCGGATCTCCCGGCGGCTTGTTTCTATAAAAGTGACAAATATACTTTTTTGTGTGCTGTTTTTGATGAAGCCGATTCAAATATTTTTGTTGACTTTATAAAAAATAATGGGGTAAGCGTGTTTTGTATAATGTATACAACTTTTAATGCGCGACAAGCCGATCCGCCGACACCAGAAATATTGAGGAGTCCGGTGTTGAAACGAATTGATGTGCGCTCCCTGCATCGAGACGTGGCAGGGAGGATACGAGAAATGATTCGCAAGGGCGTTTTAGTCCGGGGTCAGCGGATCATTGAAGCCGAAATTTGCGAGCAGATCGGCGTGAGCCGCACCCCTCTCCGGGAAGCGCTGCGGATGCTGGAATCGGAGGGCCTGGTAGAGCTTTTTCCCCACCGGGGCGTACACATTCGACAGCCGTCGATGAACGAAATTCAAGAGATATTCGACGTCATGGGCGTGCTGGAGGGGACCTGCGCCCGACTGACCGCTGAAAAGATGACCACCGCCGGGTGGCGAAAGATCGAGCGGCTTCACCAGAAGCTTGAAACCCACTACGCCGAAGGCGATCGCGAAAAGTACATTGCCGTCAACAACGTTTTCCATGCCTTGGTCCAGGAACTGGCCGGCAACCGCGTTCTGGACGACGTCGTGGCTAGGTTGCGCGAAAAAGCCGCCCTCTATCGGCATCAGCAAATTTACGAAGATCGGCGTTTCGATGAGTCCATCCGCGAGCATCGGGAAATCCTGGATGCGTTGCGCCGCCGTGACCCCGATGCGGCAGAATCGCACATGAAACGCCATCTCGACCGGCAGTGCAAAGCCCTGATCAACCTTTATGACCGGCATGACGAGGGTGAAAAACGCCACCGTTTTTAACCCTGAACTCCCCCATGGGGATTCCTCTTAGCCAGAAGGAGATGGGAAAATGCACCCCAAAAAAGCAAGCCGAAAAGGGTGGGCGATGGTTGCGGCGTCCGTGGTCGCAGGGATCTTCCTGTTGACGCCTTCTTTGACAACGGCCGTGGAACTGAAAATATCTCATCAGTTCGCCGAAGCGGACGCCCGCAACGAGCTGGCGGTGAAATTTGCTGCGGAAGTGGAGAAGGCCACCGCCGGCGCAGTGACGTTTAAAGTCTTTCCCTCATCCGCGCTATTCAAGCCAACAGCCCAGTACGACGCCATGCTCAAAGGCGCACTGGATATGTCGATCTTCCCACTGGCCTACGCTTCCGGCAAAGTGCCTGAATTCGAAATCACCTTGATGCCCTGCATCATTTCCGGAGTGGATCAAGGCATGGCCTGGCGCAACAAAGAGATCGGCCGGCGCGTGGCGAAGATCTGCGAAGACAAGGGGATGAAGATCCTCACCTGGCTCTGGTACGGCGGCGGCATCGGCAGCCGGGGTAAACCCGTTATTTTGCCGGCCGACGCAAAGCAACTGAAGTTCCGCGCCGCCGGCAAAATGTTCGAAACCATGCTCAACGCCCAGGGCGCTTCCATCACCAGCATGGCGTCCTCCGAAATTTACATGGCGTTTCAAACCCGGGTGCTCGATGCCTGCCTGACCTCTGCCGAATCCTTCATCTCCTTCCGCCTTTATGAGCAATTGGAGTACTTCAACACCCCTGAAAATTATGCCATCTGGTACATGTGCGAGCCGCTGGTGGTGAGTATGAAGACCTGGGCGTCGCTGTCGCCCGAGCAGAAGAAGATTTTCGAAACGGTCGGCCTGCAGATGGAAAAGAAGGCGCGCGACGACGCCGTCGCCGCCAACAAGGAAGTGACAAAGGTTTTCAGTGAAAAGGGTGTTAAAGTCCACGCCATGACCAAGGAAGAGTGGCAGGCCTGGGAAAAAGTGGCCAAAGAAACCGCCTGGAAAGCTTTCGCGAAAGATGTCCCGGCGGGCAAGGAACTTCTGGACCTGGCCGTGAAATAGCGTAACCCATCTCGGATTCACCTCTGATACAAATTCCCTCGGAGGGGAACCCGACGGCGAACCGCCAGAACATGAGCATTCAAGCAGGGTATTGAAAAACAAGCATCGAGGCGTCAGCCAAGGCAGATATAAGCTTGAGGCAAGAGGCTTGAGGCTCAAAGCTCTAAAAAATCAGCCACCGCCAGCCAGGCTTCCAGCTTTGAACTTCCAGCTTCCAGCCGATTGCATGTGAGCCGTTACAAAAGCTGCGCAACGCTGGATCACGGCCCGAGGCGCCGTTTCTCAATACCCTGCTATACCCGGGAGAACCCATCATGTCCGAGTCTCGAAATGCCTTTTTCATCCAAATCAACCGGCTGTCCCAGATCTCAGGGTACGTGGCCGCCTTGTCCATTCTGGCCGCAACCCTGATCATTGTCGAGCAAGTCATTGTGCGTTACGTGTTCAAAATTCCCACCATATGGCAGGTGGAGACGGCGGTCTATCTGCTCATCGCCGCGACCTTCCTGGGGGCGCCATACGGGCTGAAAGAAAACGCCCATATCCATATCGATATGCTCATCATTAATCTCCCTGCCGGCGTGCGCCGGAAACTCGACCTGGCGACCGCAGCCGTCGCCATGGGGTTTTGCTTTTTCCTGGCATACCGTGGCGGGATCATGTGGTGGGAGGCCTACGAGGGCGGCTGGCGCTCGTCGTCGCTGCTGTCGGTGCCGCTGGTTTATCCCTATGCGCTCATCCCCGTGGGGATGTTCCTCACCGGGCTTCAGTATGTCGTCAAAGGGGCTGAGATGCTCTTCCCGAAGAACGGACCCAGCTCCCGCTCCGTGTCTGCCGGCCGCTAACAAGGAGATACTTCATGGATCCACTGGTTGTAGGTGCAATTGTCATCGTTATTGCCATGCTCTTTCTGTTCAGCGGCATGCCCATCGCGTTCGCCTTGGGGGTGACCTCTCTGGCGGCGATGGTCCTCTTCATGGACGCGAACCAGATTTCCGTTGTGGCGGAGACGGTCTTTGAGGGGGTGAACGATTTCGGGCTGTTGTCGATCCCGCTCTTCATCTTTATGGGGATGATCGCGGCCCTCACCCGGGCCGGGTCGGACCTTTACGAGTGTTTCCACCGATGGCTTTACAAAATGCCCGGAGGGTTGGGCATCGGCAACATCGGCGCCTGCGCCATCTTTGCAGCCCTGACCGGCTCCAGCCCCGCCTGCGCCGCCGCCATCGGGACCATGGGCATTCCCGAGATGCGCAAGCGCGGCTATCCAGCGGGTCTCGCCACCGGCATCATCACCGCCGGCGGCACCTTGGGCATTCTGATCCCGCCCAGCGTCACCATGATCGTCTATGGCATGGCGACCGAGACATCCATCGGCAAGCTCTTCATTGCCGGGATTATTCCGGGGCTGCTGGTGACGGTTCTGTTTGCCTCCTGGGTGCCTTTCGCCTATCTGCGCAACCGCCGGCTGAAGCTGGCGGCCGGTTTGCTAATGGCGGACGAAAAATCTTACTCGCTCCGGGAAAAACTCGCCATCACCGCCAAAATTTTCCCGCTGGTGATCGTGGTGATGCTGGTTCTTTCTTCGCTTTACACCGGCTGGGCCACGCCCAGCGAAGCCGCCGGCGTGGGGGCTTTCCTGGTGCTCCT
>DATITS010000236.1:0-2531 GCA_035467535.1 Desulfobacterales bacterium | reverse complement strand
CTGCTGCTTCAGGTAGGGCTGGTCGTACTTGCGCACATAATGATTCAACAGGGTGACCGGCACGATCAGCGGGAGATACTCCTTGCGGTACCGATCCAGAACTTCCAGCAGCTCCTGTTTTTCGTCGGCGGTCAGCTGCTGCTTGAAGTAGCCCATGATGTGCTGCAGGACGTTCATGTTCTTTTTGAGAGTGGTCTTCAACCGCAGGGCTTCAATGAGCAACCGTTCGTAGTCGGTGTAGACTTCCCTGATCGGCATGCGCTTGCCTTCGGCAACGAGCTTTCCCATGAGCTTGGCGTGCGCGGGACTGTGCGATAGAACGAGCAGCTTGTGGCGGGTGTGGAAATCGACCAGGTTTTTCATGATCGCCGTCTCGGCCAGGGTCTCGCGCCAGCGTTTCAGGGTGAAAATCTGTTCGATGAAAGTTTCCCGGAGTTTGGCGTCGTTGAGACGGCCCTCCTCTTCCACCGGCAGCAGTGGAAAGTGCCGTGTGAACGCGCGAGCAAACATGCCCACGCCTTTCTTTTCCGCCATGCCCTTGGCGTTGTAAACCTTGACCCGTTCCAGGCCGCTGCTCGGGGAATCGCTTTTGAAGATAAATCCGCACAGGTTTTCCGTTTCAAGCTCACGGACGCGTTTCTCGGCCCAGGCGGCCATACGCTCGGTGTGGTCCACCTGGCCGCGCGTGGTGACGAAGCGTGGGCTTTCCGGATCCCCCACCAACCGGAAAGTTTCACGGGGTATGGGAAAACCGGCTTCCACCTCCGGGCACACCGGCACGAACTCCAGGTATTCCCCGAGCGTACCCGTGAGATAGCGGTCGTGCTTGTGGCTGCCGTCGAAGCGTACCGGCTGGCCGAGAAGGCATGCGCTGACTCCGATCCTGATCCGGTTTTCCATGCAAAGACTCCTTCCTTGGATGAAGTTTGTCAAAGTTCGCCGGATCCAACGGTGACGATACCCAGATACCCGTCCACCGTGAGCAGGTCCCCCGTCTGAACCAGCGAGGTGACATCTGGGATTCCGGTGACGCAGGGCAGGCCGTACTCCCTGGCGATGATCGCCCCGTGGATCAGCATGCCGCCGCGGCGCTCCACCACGGCAGCGGCCAGCGGCACCACGAACGTCATGTTGGGGTCGACAGCATCGCACACCAGGATCTCGCCGTGGGCAAAATCTTCGAGATCCGCGTGCCGGCGCACCACCCGGGCCTTGCCCTTGGCCACCCCCGGCCCGGCCGGCTGGCCAATGAGCTGACGAGCTCGAACCCGGTCGCCCTCCGAAAGCGCCGGTTGACTGGCCGGGTGCATCCGGTTTCCGAAGTTCAAGTCTTCCAGTGCAGATCTCAGCTCTTCGCATCCCTCATCCGCGGCCGCGCCCGAATCCAGTCGCCGCCGGCCCTCCGCGACGGCCGCAGCCGATTGGGACTCGATGCGGCCGAGATGGATGTTGTCGTCGTCGCGCAGCCGGTAGCTCGCTCGGGCCAGATCGAGAAGTTCCAGGGATTCCCCGCGTCGGCTCTCCGAGAATGCATCCAAAAAGCGCCGAGAGAGCTCCCCGACGTCCGCGCGCTTGCCGGAGCCGTTCTGCGCCTGCGGCCGCGCGGCCATCTCCAGCAGGATCTTTACCAGCGGCCGTGTGGCTCCTTCGCACTGCGTCCCGCCGGTCACGCTGCAGGACAGGTCTCCGAAGCGCTCGATGAAGCCTTCTATGGTTCGCCGGAATTCGGGCGCCTTTTCCCGGCAGTCACCCGCCTTCAGGCAATCGGCCAGATCGGGATTGCTCCGCATCTGATCCGCCAGCGACTCGAGCAGCCGGTTGCGCTCCAGGCTCGCCATGTCGGTTTGGGTCAACAGGATCACGAACTCATAGGGGTCCTCCGGCTTGAGCCGGTCGTTGTATACCTGCCCGAACAGTCGAATGCCGTGCGCGAATGGGATGAAATCGGCCCAGTAGACATTGACCCAGGTGTTGTTGACCTCACAGCGCCGGCGGATCTCGGTGGCTAGGTCGCGGTCGGATAGCCGGCCGAGATCGATGCCGGCGAACTCTTCGGCGGCACGGATCATGGCGGGGATGTGCTCGCCTTCGATTTTTTTCCGGAGCTCCTTGAGGTTTTCGAAGCTGCGGTGCAGGCTCAGGTACCAGGCGCGCTGGTCGCCGGCCGAGGCCTGCGCACGCGTTGTGATGGGCCGGGACTGCAGGAGCAAAAGCTCGCCGCCGCGGAGGGTCCACTCCACGTCCTGGGGTGTCCCGAAATGCGTTTCGGCTTTCAAGGCCAGTCGGAACACCGCCAGCACCTCTTCCGGGGTTAGCGGCGGGAGAGCCGCCATTTCGGCGGTGAGCGGCCGGAGTTCGGCTCCGCCGTCGATCGGCTCCATCCGATGCTCCCGGCGTGCCGGCGTGTGCCCCATGATCTTGAGATTCTCGCGGTCGATGACCCAGCGGTCGGGTTCCACATCGCCGTCGACCAGCCCCTGGTTAAGCCCGTAGACGGATTCGACAAGCGCCTGGGAAGGCTCCGTGGGGCT
>DATITS010000235.1:0-7148 GCA_035467535.1 Desulfobacterales bacterium | reverse complement strand
AAGGTGTTCATCCAGTAGCCCACCACCATGTTCGTGCGGCCGGCCATCCCGGCGTGCACCGCGTTCTGGCCGAGCAGCAGGCAGAAGGCCGAGTCGTAAGCGTTGGCGGGCACGCTGCGGATGGTGTAGCTCGGGTCGATGTACTTCAAGGTGGCCTCCATGCCGGCCTCCTTGAAGTAGGCGTTGATGCGCTCCTTCAGGAAAAGCCCGATGTCTTTGAACTTCAGGTTCCCCGAGGCGTCCCGCTCGTGGGTGGCTCCCAGCAGATCCTGGCCGGCGCCCTCGGCCACCACGATGACCGCGTGCCCTCGGCTCTGCAGGCGCGCACGCACGTTCTCGAGCAATTTCTCCATGGTAAACGGCACCTCCGGGATCAGGCAGATGTTGACGTCGCTGCGGGCGAGCGCGGCAAACACTGCGATGAAGCCGGACTCCCGGCCCATGAGCTTCACCAGTCCGATCCCGTTGCGGGCGCCCTTGGCCTCGGTGTGGGCCGCGTCGATGGACTCGACCGCCTCGGAGACAGCCGTCTCGAACCCAAAGGACCGCTCCACGTAGGAGATGTCGTTGTCGATGGTCTTGGGGATGCCGATCACGCTGATCTTCAGCCCCCGGCGCTGGATCTCCTCGGAGATGGCCTGAGCCCCGCGCAGCGTGCCGTCCCCGCCCACCGCGAACAGCATGCCCAGGTTCATGCGGTCCATCGTGTCGACCATTTCGGAGATATCCTGGTTTCCGCGCGAGGAGCCCAGGATCGTCCCGCCGTATTCGTGGATGCGACTCACGGCGGTCGGGTCCAGATCCACGGGGGTGTGACCGAAGCGGTAGGTCAGCCCCTCGTACCCGTAAGGAAAGCCAAAGACGGTTTTCACCTTGTAATTGTGGTAAAGGCTCAGCACCACCGCGCGGATGACATCGTTCAAACCCGGGCAAAGCCCTCCACAAGTGACGATACCGCACTTCAGCTTGGAGGGATCGAAGTAAATCTTCTCCCGCGGGCCCGCCTTCTCCAGTGCCAGCAGCCTGCCGTCTTTTTCCAGCATGTGCTTTAGCTTCAACGGGTTTGAATGCAGCACGACCTGGTCCCCGTCCTCTACGAAGTGCGCCCCGGAGATGGGAGACTGGATGCGGCATGCCCCGAGCCGCTGAACTTCGAGATCCTCTGGTTTCAATTCCATTGAATTCCTCTTAAAACCAAGTAGGTGAGCATTCCCAAACGCCGCACAACGCAGGATCACGACCTGCGCGGCACCGTTTTGCATCAGCCCTTGAACAGGGTCGTCCCCTCTCCCCTCAAGTCTTTCACGGCCTGCTTGACCCGCTCCGCCATGCCCTTCTCTGCGGCGGCCAGGTAGTTGCGGGGGTCGTAGACCTTCTTGTTGCCCACCTCGCCGTCAACCTTGAGCACCCCGTCGTAGTTCCGGAACATGTGCTCGGCGATCGGCCGGGTGAAGGCATACTGGGTGTCCGTGTCGATGTTCATCTTGACCACCCCGTAGTCGAGCGCCTCACGGATCTCCTCCAACGTGGACCCGGAGCCTCCGTGAAACACCAGCGCAAATCGTGCGGCGGCGCCATGCGCCTTGACCACCGCGTCCTGGCCGTCTTTCAGGATGGAAGGCTTGAGCTTGACGGCCCCTGGTTTGTAGACCCCGTGGACGTTTCCGAAGGTCGCCGCGAAGAGATACCTCGCGCCTTTGACCGCGTTGAGGCGGCGAGCCACCTCGAGCATGTCCTCCGGGGTCGTGAAGAGCTTGTGGGACGCATCACTGCCCTTGACCCCGTCCTCTTCCCCGCCCACGACACCGGCCTCGATCTCGAGCATGATCTGGCTCTTGTGGCAGCGCTCCAGCAGCTTGACCGCGATGTCGAGGTTGTCCTTGAGCGGCAGGGCGCTGCCGTCGAACATGTGGCTGTTGAAGAGGTTCGGCAGCCCCTGCGCCCGGCGTCGCTCGGTTTCATCGATCAGCGGCCGTACGAACGTGTCCAGTTTGTCCGCCTGGCAGTGATCGGTGTGCAGGGCCACGTATATGGGGTAGCGCGCAGCGACGCGGTGCACGTACTCGGCAATGGCGATGGCCCCCAGGGCCATGTCTTTCACCGCAGCGCCGGCAGCGAACGCCCCGCCCCCGCTCGACACCTGCACGATCCCATCGCTCCTGGCTTCGGCCAGGCCCTGCAGCACGGCGCTGGCGCTGGTCATGGAGGTGACATTGATGGCGGGATACGCACGCTTATCCGCCAGCGCGCTGTCGATCATTCGGCAATAGGTCGCATAGTCGGCAACCGGCATGGGGGTCTCCTTCCTCTTTGGGAAATTTCCGGCCTGACGGCGAATAACCGTCTATCGGTCCTCGCCTGCACATCTTTATTATCAAATCACGGCTACCGGTAAGCGTCAAGAGAAGATCGAGGATGAATGAAGGAAGACGCAGTGAAAACGGTAGGATGCACATCGCCTCAAATGGGAGGCGGCCTGCATGGACCCAGAATGAACCGTGCCCGCCGCTATCGGCGGGCACGGTTCATGGACCGAAAAAGAGTTAGAAGTGCTTTCACAACCTCGGATCACACCTGAGGGCAAGGCGCCGGCCGATTCGAAAGCGCAGCATACACTCCAGTATGCGAGCATTGCGAGAGGCCTGCAACGCCGCCATCGGGGGTCAGACGGGGTTATGAAACCACTTCTATGCTTTGTCCGTCACCACTGAAGCTATTTGAATCTTGAGGCGTTGTCCCACCAATAAACGGGTCGTCGACATTTTGTTCAACCGTTGGATTTTCTGGGTCGTCGTCTTAAAGCGCTTCGCGATTTTGAATAAGGAGTCCCCTGGCCGCACGACATATTCAATGGTCTTGATCGAGCACGGTGCGCCTTCTGCTGCACGGGCGGGCCTTTCGGGCTCGTAACCGGAGGGAATCCTCAGGGTCGATCCGGCTCGAAGTTTGTTGTTGGTTTGAATCCCGTTGGCCGATGTGAGTCTTTTTATCGAAATTCTGTAAAGTTTCGCTATTGAATGGAGGGATTCTCCTCGCCGCACCTTATGTTTTTTTCTGGTAGTTGCCGAACTCACCTGATAGGCCGGAAAAGCGTCTGCCTTCGCTGTGACAAGCGCCCCTGCTCCTACCGGAACGCTCAGATCGTAGCCGTCCGCTGGCAGGATGCCCAGGCGGAGCTCTGCGTTCAACTCTTTCAGCAGTTCGCCGCTGACCCCGGTCTCCCGTGCAATACTTTTCAAATGGGTCTGCTTGGAAACAGTAACACGCTCGTACTGCAAAGGAGAATCCACCGCGACCTCGCTCAAACCATATTTTTCGAGATTCTGGATAATGTGCAACGTTGCCAAAAAACGCGGCACATAACGAGCCGTTTCCCGCGGCAAGCGTTCGTAGAGATCCCAGAAATTGTCCAGATAGTTAATATGCTGACTCTGGATGGTTCGGAGCACGCGGTTTTCACCACAGTTATACGCCGCCAGCACCGTGGTCCAGTCCCCGAACATGTCGTGCAACTCCTTGAGGTATTCGATGGCGCCGCGCGTGGATTTTTCCGGATCCAGGCGCTCGTCAATGTATTTATCGCGATTGAGGTTATAGCGGTAGCCGGTGGAAGGGATAAATTGCCAGAGACCCAAGGCGCGCGCGGGGGAAAGGGCCGTAACCTTGAAACCACTCTCGACGAGCGGCAGCCATGCGAGTTCCGTCGGCAAGCCCGCTTCTTGCAGCGCTGCTTCAATCCTCATCCGATACCTGCCGGAACGGCGATAGGATGCAAGGAAAAAATCTTTTTCACGGCCGATGGTAAATGCGTCGATTTCGTCCTGAACCGGTTTGTTGATCGTTATCGGAATCTCGTTCCGACGCTGGTTGTTTACGACCACAAGGCGGGATGAATAAATTTCAAGCATGCGTCGCGAAATGGCGACGCGAAGATTCTCTTTTTCCTCCAAGAAGCTGGGATTTTTTTCCGGTTCGACCCGCAATATGAGGGCGTATGCCTGATCGAGCTTCTCGATGGCCCTTTCGACTTCACCTTGTTTCCATGCGATCTGGGATAATTCACAGAGAAACAGGGCGCGGTTGAGCGCAATCTCCTTGTCACCATCTGTCGATATCAGGTTATCGACGCTTTCGCTGTCGTCTTCTTTACCAAGTGCTTGCGGATTGGATATATCTTCAGCTTCGTTGGATGGTTCCGGCGGCTTTGTCAAATCCAAGGCCGCCTTAACGGGTTCGGCAGGTTTCTCATCGCTGCAGGCGGGTAGCGGTTCCGCTGATGACCTGAAATCCTGAACGGATTCAAGCGTGGCGGTTTCCATGTTTTTATTATCGACAGTTGGCTTCAAGCATCCATACGACGATAAAATAATGACGGCTCCTGCAGCGATCGTCCGGATTCTTTGGAATTTGCAACCGGTAAACAGCACCCGTCCCCCTTGCACTTGACAATAACCGCAAAGACGTTAGCGTAACGTTAACAATAGTTAACATGGATACCATCATTAGACCGATAGTGCAAGTTGTAAGGAATGCTACCATGGAAAAAATTTCAGCCGGTGCCCGCTGGGGGTATTTTTTATTGTGCGGGCCGACAAACCCACAGGAGGTTGCATGAAACGTCTCTCGCGGTGCGCTGCCTTGGTTCTATTTGTTTTCGTTGTACTCCTCAGTTCTTCTCCGCCGTCGTCGGCGGCCGCGGCCGAACCACCGGTCTCCGTGGACAGCATGGTCTTTGCCCGGAGCGTCGAATCCAGGGAGCCGGTCGGCGCAGCCAAGGAATTCGAAGCCTTCGTTACCGAGGTCGTTTGCTGGACCAAGCTGTCAGCCAAGATTGTACCGGCAACCGTCAAACATGTCTGGTACAACTCCGGCAGGAAGCTCCTCGAGGTGCCTTTGACGCTAAACTATTCCTCGGGCCGCTACTGGAGCGTCAAGAATGTCAGCACCGGCGATTGGACGGTTGAAGTCGTGGGCGCAAACGGCGAGGTGTTCGGGTCGGGAAGCTTCAAAGTGAAGTGATGGCTGTACTGTCTTGTGATTTCAGGGCGTCCCGCGGATTGAAGATCCCTGCAGTAAGCGCAGGGATCTTCGACCGTAAGGGATGCGGTCTTTTTCAGGATTCGCTCGCTTACCCCGCCGCCAGCGTCGGTCAATGCGCTCTCTGTATCGGTTCAAGCCGGTTTCAGCGTGAAGCGCCAGGCGCAATACCACTGCTCGGGGTGCGGGTCCGGCGGGCAGCCGATGCACTCGGTCTCGATCCGGTCGTCGATGCTGCGCGCAAAGTAGGCGTACTCCACCAGGCCGGCCGACTTGCAGGGGTAATCCGCAAGGCCTTTGCGCTTGCGGGCGGACTGCACCCGGCACTCGTTCATCTGGAACACCAGGCTGCCGGGGCCCTCCTCGATGACGGACTGGGTGTTGATCTGGGCGTAGATCCGGAGCCCGAGGGCTTGCTTCAGCCCGGCGAGCCCGGGCCGCTCGGGCAGACCGAGAAAGCGCTTGATGGACCAGGCCTCGATGGGCGAGAATTGCCCCCAGACCGAGTCGTTGCAGCGCTTGGCGTCGTTCATGCCGTCTTTGAACTCCACGGCCTGGAACCACACCCCGTCGTTGGCGAGCCAGTTGGCGCAGAAGCCGTCCAGCAGCTTTTTCAACTCCCCCCGGTCCATCGCGAGCAGGGCCTTGGGCAGGCCGTCCTGCAGCTCGAAACCGAACACCTTGGACAGCCGGTTCATCTGGATGTCCATGCTGCGTTCGTAGGCCGTCTTCAGAATCCCCAGAGCCCGCGCGGTCCCCATCTGGTGCCGCACCTCGGTGAACCACAGGCCGTAGTGCAGGAGAGACCGGTGGACGATGTCCAGAATAAACCGAGCAAGTTCGGTCTGGTTCAAGTCATCAATGCGCTGCTTGTCGTCCGGCATATCCACCTCGGCATAGTGATGAGCAGCAGGCCGTGAGTCACGAATTGAAAACGATACGCCCTGGAAGCACGGCGGCCTGTGCCTATTTGTCTTTTCCTCGTTGCCCGTTTCGCATTTCTCGTTATTTCTTCAGCTGGCCCTGAACTTCTCCGGCAGCTTCGCCACGACGCCCCACTCGGCCGGGAATTTCTGGCCGACCTTTTCACCCAGCTTCTCTTTGAGCTTCTTCAGGCCCGGGCGGGCGAATTTCGGGTGCCCTTCCTTGAGCGTGCGGCCGTTGATGACGGCCTCGCTGCGCAGTCGATGGCCCGCCGTCCGCTCGACCTGGCGGCCGAGCCAGAGCACGCGGTTCACGTCGTAACCGTGCTCGATGCCCATCTCGTCGATCTGCACCAGCAGGTCCTCCAGGCAGGTCAGTCCGACGTAGCGCGGGTCTTCGTAGTAGTAGGCGCCGGTGCCCGGCACCGGGCAGTCGTCCAGAAAATTGGCCGGCTGGCCGCCCATCCCCCCCAGGGTCCCTTCGAAGTGGGTGATCCCGGCCTGCAGCGCGGCCAGCACCGACGCCGAGGCCACGCGCTTGGTCTCGTGGAAATGGGCGATGTGGACACGGGTGTCGGGGATCTCGTCCAGAATCATCGAAAAGTAGCGGTAGACCTGAGGGGCCGAGGCGCTGCCGTCGTGATCGGCGTGCTCGATGTCGGCGGCCCCGATCTCGAGCCAGCGTTTGGTGAACTCCACGGCATCCTTGAGTTCCGTCGCCCCGGCGATGGGGCTGCCCCAGATGGTGCTGACGGTGCCGCACATCTTCATCCCGGCATCGTTGCACTTTTTAATCGCACGCTCGCACTCTTTCCAGTACTGCGGCAGCGTGCAGCCTGAATTGGCAAAATGGTGTTCCTCTTCGGTCGACACCATCATCAGCAGCCGGTCCGGACCGACGCCCTGCTTGCGCAATTCGATCGCCTTGTCCACGCCCGGCTCGCGAATGGTCACCGCCGTAATGCAGACCTCGTCGATGTTGACGCCTTTTTTCGCGCAGCGCTCCCGGAATCGGTCGCTGCGCAGGTGGGCCAGCACCTTCTCGGCGTCGCTGAACTGGGGCATCAAAAAGGCGTTACCGAGGTTGGTGACCTCGATGTTCTTGCAGCCGGCAAATATCATCTCCTCGGCGTAGAAGATCTTGGCCCGGGTGGAAATGAACTTTTCCAGGTGCTGAAAGCCGTCGCG
>DATITS010000234.1:0-22991 GCA_035467535.1 Desulfobacterales bacterium | reverse complement strand
TCTGGACCCGGAATCGGCGCGCTGTGTCATGGAATGCCTGACATCTCTCAACCGGCATGACGGCGTCACCGTTCTCGTCAGCCTGCACCAGGTCCAGTTCGCCCTCCAATATTGTGAGCGTTCCATCGCGATGAAGGAGGGTCGGGTGGTGTACGACGGCCCGAGCGCCGAACTTACCACCACCGCGCTGCGCAATATCTACGGCTTGAAGTCGACTGAGTTCGACCTCGACGGGACCGAACCCTTGAACATTGGCGTGTGCCCGGTCGCACCCGCCATGGCGACGGGAGCGTAAGAAGCGTTTCAATTCTGACGTTGTATTGTCGCGTTGGGATAAAAATCAACCTAAACCGATGGAGAAGGAGAAACCAAATGAGCAAAGTGCGCCGTTTTCTTGCTGTGCTGATCACGTTGGCCCTATTTTCGGCTGCAGCCGTTTCTGCAGCCGAAACCCTGACTGAAATCACCCTCGGCATCATCCCGACCGAGTCCAGTTCAGCCGCAATGAAAGGCTTCGAGCCGTTCCGGGCCGACATGGAGAAATCCCTGGGAATCCCCGTGAAACTGTTCATCGCACCTGACTACGCCGGCGTGATCGAGGCGATGCGCTTCAACAAGGTCCATATCGCCTGGTTCGGCAACAAGTCCGCCATCGAGGCCGTCAACCGCGCCGGTGGCGAGGTGTTCGTGCAGACCGTGGACGTGACCGGGAACCCGGGCTACTGGTCGCTCATCGTCGTCCACAAGGACAGCCCCTACCAGAACATCGACGAGATCATCCGCGACGGCAAGAACCTCACCTTCGGCAACGGTGACCCCAACAGCACCTCGGGCTATCTCATCCCGACTTACTACATCTGGGGCCAGCGCGGCATCGACCCGACCAAACATTTCAAACTCATGCGCAGCGCCAACCATGAAACCAACCTGATGGCGGTCGCCAACAAGCAGGTGGACTTCGCCACCAACAACACCGAGAACTGGGACAAGTTTGCGAAGGCCCACCCCGACCAGATCAAAAACGTCCGCGCCATCTGGAAAAGCCCCCTGATCCCGAGCGACCCCATGGTGTGGCGCAAGGACCTGCCCAAGGAGATGAAGAGCAAGATCAAAGGCTTCTTCCTGGCCTACGGCCGGATCGGGGCGGACAAGGAAAAGGAACTCGCGGTGCTGAAGAACATGAGCTCCGGCTGGGCGCCCTTCCAGGACTCCTCCAACCTCCAGCTGCTGCCGATCATGGAAATCAATTTCGCCAAGGACAAGATGAAACTTGAGGGCAGTGATTCCATGGCCGCCGCGGACAAGGCGCAGAAGGTGGCGGAGATCGACAAGCAGTTGAGCGAAATTCAATCCTACACCAAGCTCAGCGAAAAATTCAATTAATCCCATTTTCGTTGGGGGTTCCGGCATGTGGCCGGAGCCCCCAGCCACAGCCCCCTGGTGAATTCATCATGACCGCCGTCAGTCAACTCCTCACGATTCCCGAAACCCCTTTAAGCCGCAAGCTGCTGCGCCTGCTGGCTGCGCTGGTCCTCGCCGTCGTGCTGGCCTGGGCCTGGCAGGGCTCCGAAATGCGGCCGCTTGATTTGTACGCTTACCGCGACAACATGGCAGCCTACCTTTCCGGATTCTTGACACCGGATTTCAGCGACTGGCGGGACTATCTGTACCAGACCGGCATTACCATCCAAATCGCCATCTGGGGCACCCTGCTCGCCATCGTCGGGGCCGTGCCCTGCGGACTGCTCTCCTCGGCCAACGTGGCCCCGGCCTGGGTCTATCAGCCGGTGCGCCGTGTCATGGATAGCTGCCGCTCCATCAACGAGATGATATTCGCCATGCTCTTCATCAGCGCGGTCGGTTTGGGGCCTTTTGCCGGGGTGCTGGCGCTTTTCATGCACACCCTGGGCACGCTCGCCAAGCTTTTC
This sequence comes from Desulfobacterales bacterium, assembly GCA_035467535.1. Classification (GTDB taxonomy): domain Bacteria; phylum Desulfobacterota; class Desulfobacteria; order Desulfobacterales; family SpSt-501; genus SpSt-501. The sequence continues at coordinate 21,063 of DATITS010000234.1, read as the reverse complement.
TCCGAGGCGGTGGAAGCCATCGACCCTCAGCCGGTCGAGGGCATCCGCGCCACCGGCGCCAACAAGCTCCAGGAGATCGCCTACGGCATCATCCCCCAGGTCGTGCCGTTGTGGATTTCCTACTCCCTGTACCGGTTCGAATCCAACGTGCGCTCGGCGAGCGTCGTGGGCATGGTCGGGGCGGGCGGAATCGGCGCGATCTTGTGGGATGCCATCCGCAGCTTCAACTACGGGGCAACCGCAGCCATGCTGATCATCCTGGTGGTGGTGGTGAGCCTGCTGGATTTGGGATCGGCGTTCGTGCGCAAGCGGTTTATTTGAAAGGACTTCCGGGGCGTTGACCCCGAAACTCATCCCGCTGTAAGCTAAACCATCTTTCTGAAAGCCTGCCGCAGCCCCGGCGCACCCGCCAGCACCCGCCACTGATCCGGTTCGGTTTCCTCGGCCTCCAGAAACCCGCCGGCTTGCTCCAGGATGATTTTTCCGGCGGCGAAATCCCACAGTTTGATCCCCTCATAGATCAGCCCACCCAAGAACCCTGCCGCGACGTAGGCCAGCTCGGCTGCCACCGCCCCCAGGCACCGCGCTTTGCGCACCTGCGGCAGCAGGACGTCGAGCTTGCGGGTCATGCGGCGCATCGTGTCCGGCGTCTTGCCGAAACTGACCGTCACGACCGCATCGCGGGTGCGCTCTGCGCCGCTGACCCGTATCGGTCGCCCGTTCATTGAGGCGCCCAGACCGGGCAGCCCGACGAACAGCTCCTGACTGAAGGGCAGGAAGACCACTCCGGCCACCGGCGCTCCGGGAAGTCCCCCATGACCGCCTTTGCGGTAGCAGGCGATGGAGACGCAGAAAAAGGGCAATCCGTGCCAGAAATTCACCGTGCCGTCCAGGGGGTCGATGATCCAGGTGTACTCGCCGGATCCCGGCAGCTGGCCGCTTTCCTCGGTGAGAATGGCGTGGTCCGGGAAGTGCTCGCGGATGGCCGCGATGATTGCGCTCTCGCATAGTGTGTCGGTTTCAAGCTTGAGGTCGTGAAGCAGCCGGGTGCAGCGCACCGTTGTGTTGCGAAAGTGGTGCAGCTGGATGGCGCCGGCGCGCCGGGAGGCGCTGATGGCCGTTTCGCGCACTCGGTCGGCGAAGGCGGCAGGCAATGCATATTCGAGAGGATCCAATGCGACCAGGGTCATACAAACTCCTTTTTTTTTCAGTCGCCGGCGCTGAAGACCTCGCGGCCGGCTACAAAGGTGCGCGCAACCATGGCGACCTTGCGGCGGTCATCCACCAGCACCAGGTCTGCGGCCTTGCCCGGCTCGATGGAGCCGGAGAGATGATCGGTGCCCGTTGCCCGGGCGGCGTTGAGGGTGATCAGCCGCACCGCCGCGGGCAGGTCCGTGATCCCCTCGCGGTGAAGCTGGAGGGCGGCGTGCAGCAGCGACATGGGGGCGTAGTCCGAGCAAAGGATGTCGCCCAGTCCGGCTGTCAATGCATCGCGGCCGGAGAGGTTGCCGGTCAAGGAGGCGCCGCGCAAAACGTTCGGGGACCCCAGGGAGATCAGCATGCCGTGCCGCCGGGCCGCACGGGCGGCTTCGAGGTTCACCGGAAACTCCGAGAGCGTCACCCCCAGCCGGCTGACGGCCGCCACTTTCTCGGCGGAGTCGTCGTCATGGCTCGCCATGCGGATCGAGTTGCCCCGGCAGGTCTGCGCCAGATGATCGAGACCCGCCCAATCGATTCGGCGGCTGGCGTCGAGGCGGCGCTCGATGATCGTATCGACATGCTCCTGGGTCAAGCCCCGGGCTTTGGAGTAATAGGTCCGGAAATGGGACACATCTGAAAACTGGCCCTGGCCGGGTGTGTGGTCCATGATGGAGAAGAACTGGATCAGCCTTCGGCTGATCAGGCTCTCCACCTGGGAAAATGCTTCGTCGTTGGTGATCTCATAGCGGCCATGGATATGGGTGCGGGCACTGAAACCGCCTTTCAGCTCGTGGATCTGGTGGACCAGGAAATCCGTCATTTCCTTGCTGCGGAAAGGCGGACTCTCGTCGCTGTGCAGGAAACACAGGCAGTGGTAAATGGAGGTGACGCCGCAGGCCACCAGCTGCTTGTCCAGCTCCTGTAGCGCGACGTCCACCGGGAAACGGCCGCCCGGCCGTGGCTGGATGGCATTTTCGATGACGTCGCTGTGAATGTCGATAAACCCAGGCATGAGCAGGCGACCGCGGCCGTCGATTTCCACAAACCCTGCCGGAGAGCCGGGGCCTGCCCCGATCTCGCGGATGAGCCCCTTTTCCACTACCACCGCTGCATTCGGTATGACCTCGTCCGGCGTGACCGCGCGGACATTGCGGATGATCATATTATGGGCCGCTGCATTGTCATAGTTCATGGGCGTGCTTCCTTTTTGGGCATACCGTAAATGTCGTCCATCAGGCGGTCCATGATGGAACGGTCGTGAAATATGGCGACCATGGTTGTCCCCCCGGCCTTCATCTCGGAGAGCAGATCGAGCACAACCTGCATGGCCTCAGGGTCGAGCGAGGCCGTGGGCTCATCGAGGAGCAGCAGCCGTGAGGGTCGGATGACCGCACGGGCCAGGTTCACGCGCTGCTTCTCCCCGCCGCTGAAGGTGCAGGGGTAGGCGTCGTGCAGCCGGGAGTCGATTTTCAGCCGCTGCAGCAGAGCGCGGGCGCTCGCGCGCGCCTCCTCGCGGGGCACGCCCGCAGCCACCATCGGCTCGGCCACGACGTCGATGGCCGGAACGCGCGGCAGCACCGAAAGGAACTGGGTGACATACCCCAATTCGCTCTGCCGCAGTTTCAGAATTGCGTTCTCCGAAAGGGCGGTGAGGTCCACCCGGCCGCAGGCCACGGAGTCGTAGGTGATGCTGCCGGAGCTTGCCAGGTAGGTCCGGTAGATGCACTTGAGCACCGAGCTCTTGCCGTAGCCGCTCGGGCCTGACAAGCCCAAAGCTTTGCCGGCCTGAACGTGGAAAGAGACGCGGGGGAAACCGATGATCTCCTTCCCCTTCAGGAAGTGCGAAACGAAGCGCTTTTCGAGGTTTTCGACGGTCAGCATGTTTTGTCCTTGGTTGTTTGGGTATCCGGGTGTTTGGAGATTAGCGTTGGATTTTTCTGCCGCGCGGTGGTTTTTCCAAAATACCCAAACACCTCCCGCGCTACAAAACCGAATTCACCAGCAGCTGGGTGTAAGCGTGCTGGGGATCCTCCAGGATCTGGTCGGAAAGCCCCTCCTCGACGATGCATCCGTGTCGCATGACGATCGTGCGCGATGTCAGCAGGCGTATGACCCCAAGGTCGTGGGAGACCACGATGGTCGCAACCCCGAGATCCTGCTGCAGGGAGCGGATGAGGTCCAGCACCCGCGCCTGCACCGAGACGTCCAAGCCGGTGGTGACCTCGTCGAGCAGCAGCAGCGCCGGCTGGGTGGACAGGGCCTTGGCGATCTGCACCCGCTGTTGCATGCCGCCGGAGAAGTTGCGCGGCAGCTCGTTCATGCGCTGGACCGGCACCTCGGTCTGGGCCAGCAGCTCGGCCGCCCGCTGCCGCATGCGGCCGACATGGCGCCAGCGGGCCATCAGCAGGCGTTCTGCGATGTTGCCGCCGGCGCTCACCCGCATACGCAGGCCCATGCGGGCATTCTGATAGACGATGCCCATCAGCTCGTTGCGGACCTGGCGCCGGCGAAAGGAGCTGAGCGCGAACAGGTTCTGTGCGGAGTCGGTCTCGAACGCACGTGCGCCGGTTCCGTTCCCGTTGAGGCTGAGCCGGAACTCGCCCTCGGTCGGCTCGAAGTCGAAATGCAGCAGGCGCACCACGGTGCTCTTGCCGGACCCGCTCTCACCGACGATGCCCAGCACCTCGCCCGGGTAGAGGTTGAAAGACACTTCGCGGCACGCCAGAACCGACAGACATCGCGGGCACTGGTTCGTCTCCTGCAGGGGGCCTGTGAGACGGATGCATTCCGGGCAGCCTGTGCCGTAGCGTTTGGTCAGGTTTCGGACTTCGAGAATCGGCTTCATGCGGGCCCCTCCCCCGGACCATCGGCCCCTCTGGCGCCGCCGCACCTGCGAATTTTTTCACAGTAAGCGGTGTCCGAGCAGGAGTAGGACCGCCCTCCGTCCGCATCGTCAATCACCTCGTCCAGATAGGTCGTGGTTGACCCGCAGCGGCCGCAGCGCCGGCCACCAAACCCCTCCGCCCGGAAGGCAAAATCATCGAAGGAAAGCGGCTCCACCTCCGTGTGGGGCGGAACGGCGTAGATCCGTTTCTCGCGCCCGGCGCAGAAAAGGCAAAGGGCCTGCCCCTGGTTCAGCTTGGCCACGTCCCAGCGCGGGATGGGGCTGGGGTCCATGAGGTGGCGGCGATTGACCAGGACCGGGTAGCGCGCGCCTACCGTTATCTCGTTGAATTTCACGATGTCTTCATAGAGATACAGCCACATCCGGCTGTAGTCCGCCTCGGCGTGCATGCGCCGGGTCTCGCGCTCCGAGGGCTCCACCAGACGCAACGGCTCCGGGATGGGCACCTGGAAGATGAGCAACTGGTGCGGCTGCAGAGGCTCTTCGGGAACTCGGTGACGGGTCTGGATCAGGCTCGCCGCGCGCGTGTCGGTCGTGACAGCGACACCCGTGACCCGGTTCACGAACTTCTTGATGTTTACCGCATTGACACTGTCGTCCGATCCCTGATCGATGACCTTGAGCACATCGTCCGGGCCGATCAGTGCCAGCGTCAGCTGCAGCCCGCCGGTGCCCCAACCCCGGGCAATCGGCATCTCGCGCGAGCCGAAAGGCACCTGGCAGCCGGGGATCGCCACGGCCTTGAGCATCTTGCGCCGGATCTCACGCTTGGCGCCCTCGTCGAGGAAGGCGTAGGAATAGTGGCCCCTGGCGGGAGGCCCGCTGTCGCGCCAGTCTGCCGGCGGCGGGATCGCTTTCGATGGCATGCTCGGTTTCATGAAGGGGTATCCTCGGGTGGGCGCTGCCCGATCTGAATGTTTCGCAGACGGTCCAGCTCCGACTGAAAGGTGACGTAATGGGGCAGTTTATAGTGGTTGCAGAAGCCCATGGACTCGATTCCGTCCACATGGGTCAGCACGAATTCCTGATCCTCGGAGGGCGCCACCGGCTCCTCGCAGGCCATGGCCCGGTCCAGGACCGCCATGGCAATCGCCTTGGTCTCGTTGTGGCCGAAGCACAGCCCGTAGCCGAGGCTGAACACGGCAGGGCCTTCGGCCCCTGCGATGCGCGAGATGACTTCGGCCTCGGTCACCTGGATCTCGCCGATACACTCCACCGAACCGCTCCCGGGATTTTTATAGGAGACCGGCAGGAACCCCACCCGTAGTTCTCCGATCACCGGGTGCACCGACCCGTAGCCGCGCATGTTGGAGTAGGCCAGGGCGAGCAGGCCGCCGGTCTCACCCCGCGCCAGGGTCTGCAGCTGAGCGCTGCGGGCGGCCGGAAAAGAGAGTGCCTGGCGGGTGATGTCCACCAAGCCGTCACCGTCCCCGTGCCGGTGTCTCACCAGCAGGCCTTCCCGCCGGAGCATTTCGACCACCTTGGGAAAACGCTCGGGCAGCGGGTCCAGCACTTGCACCTCCTGAAGCAGCTGCCGGATCCGCTGCCGGGTGCGGCTCGCAGATTCATCCTGCAGCTCAAAGTCCAATAGCCGGAGCGTGTAGTCCGGCGTCGGCCCGAGAATCTGCCCGCCGGGGATCTCCTTGAAGGCGGCCGAAATGCGCCGTATCACCCGCATGCCGCTGGTTGCGATCGGCTCCGAGTAGCCCAGCCGCGGCAGCGTGGTGCGATAGGAGCGCAGGATGAAGGCCGCTTCGAAGGTGTCGCCGGCGGCCTGCTTGAAGGCGAGTGCGGCGAGGTCCGGGGCATAAAGAGACCCTTCGCCCATCACCCGATCCACGGCGAGATGCAGCTGCTCGCGGATCTGCTCCGGTTGCAGCAGGGTGGATGCACCGCCGACCCGCCGTGCCAGGGAAAATCTCTCGGCGTTTTCGATGGCGGCCGCACCGCCTTTGACCGCCACGTAGCCCATGCCGTCACCTCACCTGGATGCGGGTCGAGCGCGGAAGCGCCATCACCTCGCCGTTCGGCCGGACAAAGAAAGCATCCACCCCCAAAGGGTAGTCCGCGTTGACGGCCGTCAGCTCTTGGAATTCCTCCACCGGAACCCCGCGCATCTCCGGCGCGATCCCGCCCTTTCCGGCAATGCCGGGGCCGGTCAATCGCACGCGGAATCGGTCCGAAGCGCACGCCGGCAGGGAATCCATGCAATACACGAGCGTCGCCCCCTCTTCCGGGAATTCGAGACGGCCGCGTTTGGCCAAGCGCACGCCGCCCTGGCTCCGCTCCCCGCAAACAAAGATGAAATCCGCCGTTTTCAGGGATTCCGTCCGGACCTGGGTGGCACCGACCAAGACCGCCTCGAATGTTGAGACGCCGCCGTTGCCTATCACGCAGAGGCTCACCTCCGGGTCCAACAGACACTCTCCGATGGCCATCGCAGCGGCAAAGGACGACACCGCACCCAATGCGTCCAGGCGAAAGACCCGGCCGGGGCGGCTCATGGCCTGAAGCAGGCTGCGATAGTTTTTCTGGTTGCGACGGTCGCTGTTATCCATGCGCTCGGATTACCTCATCCCCCCAGAGAACCTAAATCCACGGTCTCTTTTTTCATGGACTCGAACCGAACTGCGGTGGCGGCGGCCAGTCTGGAGGCGCATGCCCGCTCTTCGCCATGTTTTTCTTCGAGCTTGCGGATAAACTCGCAGATGCCTCCGAGGACGACCGAACGGCCGCTGCGCTCGGCCGCCTCTACGGCCGCCAGCAGCAGCGCCCGTTCGGGCTCGTCGCCGCAAATCGCGCCATAGCCCGAGTGCCCGTCAAAAACAACTTCGGCCTCGCTGACCAGTACTTCTCCGAGGTGGAACGGCGTGTCAAAGGAATCGCGCACGGTGAGCATGACCAGACCGGCCCGCGGGGCGCGCTGCACGCGAAACTCCCCCAAGGACCAGAGCCGGTCCAGCATGGCGGCGACCTCGTCGGTATTGGCTGCAGCAATCGCCGCAAGGAGACGCGCTTTTATCGCCTCTGGCCTTCCCGACATTGTTGCGGCAAAAACGCCTGTACCCGCCGAAGCTCGCATTTCATCCATACGTCTCGAGAAACCTCTCCATGTTTGAAAAATCTCCAAACCGTTGCTCCAGGCTACGGCGGTCCCAGTCCCACCAGGCGATGCTCATCAGCTTTTCGACGATCCCAGGGGCGAAGCGCATGCGCAAGGGCCTGGCCGGCACTCCGGCCACCACCTGGTAGGCAGAAATGTCCCGGGTCACCACGGCACCGGCGGCCACCACGGCGCCGTTGCCGATGTTGACCCCTGCCATGATCTTGGCCCCGGCTCCGATCCACACGTCGTGGCCGATGCAGCATTTGCGCCGGCGCCTCCATTCGAAAATCTCCGCGTCTTCGGTGGCCGCGAACCCGTAACGCCGACGACGGTAAGTGCAGTGGTGCTGCGTGACACGGTGCATAGGGTGATCGCCGGGATTGATGAAAACGTGGGACGCGATGGAACAAAACTTGCCGATGTCCGTGCAAATAACCATGCCGTCCGAGCCGGCCAGATAGCTGTAATCCCCGAGGCGGGATTCCATCACCGTCCAATCGGGGCCGATGTCCGTGTAGCTGCCGATGACGGACTCGGTGAGGTTGGCCGAAGGATGGATCTGGGGATCCGGACCGGACCCCGTCAACTCATCAATATTCTGTTGGGATGCTATCGCCATAAGCCCTCGTGTGGTTACATTCGAGGGCACTTTGACTGCTGCGGATTAGATGACGATGAGGGGGAGGTTAGAATATTGAAAAGAAAGGGCGCTAACCCGGACATTTCTACCGAGTCGAGGTGGCTGCAGCCGCAAGGCCTCGGGCCATGAAGCTATACTAAGGTACCGCCAATGGCCCGTAACGCAGCGGATGCGGCCAGATCGGCTCGCCCGAAGGGCGAACATTTTTCAGTATCGCTCCGTACGTTTTATGCAGAGGTGTCGGTTACAAACCGTACCGGTTGGAAAAACCGAATCCATGAGTTCAATCCATCGGTTTCATTCATCAACATCTCAATACTGAAAAAGCTTTATGAAATGTTCGGGCTAAGGGGGCGCATCGTCGTTATCCCAAAAGCCCGGCCTTGAAAACGAAATCATCAGGCCCGGGACTCAGCAGCCAGGTTTTGATCATGTCGCGAATCGCGCGGATCTGGACCAACTGCTCTTCACGATTACCGGTCGCTTGCGAAGGGTCCGGAAACGGCATGTGCCATCGCTGGGTGATGCCGGGGTAGGTGGGACACTGCAGTTCCGTATCACTGCAAACGGTAACGACGTGGTCGAAAAGCCGGCCCTGTTTGAAAAGCGCGAAAACACTTTGAGGCTTTTTATGGGAAAGGTCGAACCCTTCTTCCTTCATCACTTCGACCACGAGCGGGTTGACGGCCGCAGCGGGCTCCAGTCCGGCGCTGTCGACCTGGACGCGTCCGCCGGTAAGTTTTTTCAAATAAGCCTCGGCGATCTGGCTGCGGCCGCTGTTGTGCCGGCAGATGATGAGCACGTTCAGTTGATCGGACATGGGGTCCTCCTCAAGTTCAAATGCCACTGGAATTGGCTTTTCCTATGCACCGCTGGAATAATCGAAGAAGATGGATAGCGGCATCGAAACGCTTGCCAAGAGAAGTCTCTTGTCAAAAAAAACCGGAGGGGCTATCGAAAACCTTGATTAGCCCGCACCGCGCGTTTCAGGAAGATCTCCGCGCCATCACAAATATACTGATGACGAAACACACCCCGATGATCAGGACCACCAGCCATACTGCCACAACGACCTCCCCGGCCATGCATGTCTCATTTGACCAAACACAGCATTCTTATGATCTCGATAGTCGCAGCGAGTTAGGCGAATGTTAGGAAACAATGAGGTGTTGATGAGGCCCCGAAAACATGAAGCGGTAAGACGGCAGGCGGAGATGCGGTAAACGGGTGAAGGCGGACCTTTGTGGATTTATCGAAGGCCAACAAGCTCTTTTCGACGTTCACTCAATAGGGCCTGGCACGGGTGCGGCTAACCAAATCTTAACCATTTTCTCACATCCACCTAAATTTTTGGTATGATAGTTTCCAAAGTGTGCAAATCACCGGTTCAGGAAGGACACGTTTATGACCAAGCACTTCCGCAAGGAATTGGAAAACATCAAGAAGCACATTCTCACCCTGGGGTCCATGGTCGAGGACCTTGTGCACACTTCGGTCCAGGCCGTGGATCGCGTCGATGCGGATCTGGCGGACCGGATCATCCAGAGGGACCGCGAAATCAACGAGACCGAGGTGGATATCGAGGAGGAGTGCCTCAAGGTCCTGGCGCTGCACCAGCCCGTGGCCGTCGACCTGCGCTTCATCATCGCCGTGATCAAGATCAACAACGAACTGGAGCGCATCGGCGACCAGGCCGTGAACATCGCCCAGCGGGTGCAGATCATTGCCAAGCGGCCCAAGCCGCCGTTCTGGTTCGATTATTCCGAGATGGGGGAAAAAGCCCAGAAGATGCTCAGGATGAGCCTGGACGCCCTGGTCAACCTGGACGTGGATCTCGCCTACAAGGTGATCACCCTGGACGACGAGGTGGACCGGATCAAGAGCGAGGCCTACGACAAGATCAAGCAGGCCATTCAGGACCTGCCGGAGCGGGTGGGGTACTACATCAACCTGCTATTGATCTCCCGCCACCTGGAGCGGCTGGCCGACCACGCCACCAACATCGCCGAAGAGGTGATCTACCTCGTGGAGGGCGAAATCTTCCGCCACGCAGGATACTGATAACACTCTGCTTGCACCATGCGTCTATGTGGAGCGCGACATGGTGCAGCCCCCGAATCAAAAATTGTCGAACGTGGCCTGTTCGGGTGGTTGGGGCGGCTTGGCCCCGCTGTCGGCCGCTTCGCGCTCGACCCGGTCCACCGTCCGGAAACCCCGCGGCAGTTTTTTGCCCCGCCGGCCCCGCTCCCCCATGTAGGATTTGACGATTTCCGGGGTCAGCCTGAAACTGCGTTTGCCCGAATGGACCACCAGGCAGCCCCGGGGGTCGAAGACCACCAGGTGTTTTAATAATTCTTCGCGGCTGACAAGCTTCTTCCTGGGGATTTGAATGATTTTGTTGCCCTTGCCCTTGGGAAGGACCGGCAGTTCCTTCAACTCGATCACCAGGAGGTGTCCCGCGCTGGTGAAGGCGGCAAGATACTGATGCTGCGCGTCGTCGACGGCAAGTGCGGGCAGCGCACTCGCGCCGGCGGCGACCCGCAGCATGGCCTTGCCCTTCTGGTTTTTGCTCTGCAGGTTTCCCATTTCGGTCACAAAGCCGTAACCGAAGTCGCTCGCCAGGAGATGCTCCTGGTTTTCGGGGCCGATGGCAACCGACACAAAACGCGCCCCCGGCGGCAGGGCAAAACGCGCGGTGATCGGCTCGCCCTGCCCGCGGGCCGACGGCAGGCTGTGGGCCTCGAGCGAGTAAGTTCGGCCGGTCGTGTCCACGAACACCGCAAACTGGTTCGATTTCCCCCGGGCCGCGCTCAGGAAAGAGTCCCCGGGCTTGTACGCCAAGCTCTCCGGGTCGATGTCGTGGCCCTTGGCAGCCCGGACCCAGCCGTTGGCGGAGAGCACCACCGTCACCGGGTCGGCGGGTGCCAGGTCCCTCTCCTTGATGGCCTGGGCCTCTTTGCGCTCGACGATGCGGGTCCGGCGGCGGTCGCCGAATTTTTCGGCATCGGCCTGCAGCTCCTTTTTGAGCAGACGCTTGAGCTTGCCCTCCGATGAAAGGACCGCCTCGATGTCCCGTTTTTCGGCCTCGAGCTCGCTCTTCTCCTTTTTGAGTTTCACCTCCTCGAGCCGGGCGAGCTGCCGCAGCCGGATCTGCAAAATGGCCTCGACCTGGATCTCGCTCAGCTTGAACCGCCGCATCAGCTCCTTCTCGGGCTCGTCGCTCTTGCGGATGATGCGGATGACCTCGTCCAGGTGCAGGAAAACGATGAGCAGGCCCTCTAAAACGTGCAGCCGCTCGTTGATCTTTGCCAGCCGGTAGTTGAGCCTTTTCAGCACCGTCTGCTTGCGGAAATCGAGCCATTGTTTAAGCAGGTCGATCAGGCCGAGCGTCTGCGGCCGGCGGTTCAGCCCGATGACGTTCATGTTGAGCCGATAGGTTTTCTCGAGCTCGGTGGTCGCCAGCAGGTGGCTCATGAGAGCCTCCTTGTCCACCCGGTTGGACCGGGGGATGACGCGCAGCCGGATGGGGTCTTCGTGGTCGGACTCGTCGCGGATGTCGGCGACCATCGGCAGCTTCTTCCCCTGCATCAACCCCGCGATCTGCTCGATCACCTTGGCGGTCGACACCTGGTAGGGGAGGGCCGTGATGATGATGTCGCCGTTGTCGGACTCGTAGGAGGCGCGCATGCGGATGTTGCCCAGCCCCGTGCGGTACGCCTCGATGATGTCGGCCCGGGGGCTGATGATTTCGGCGCCCGTGGGGAAATCCGGGCCCTGGATGTGGGCGCAGATCTCTTCAAGGCCTGCTCTGGGATGGTCGATCAGGTGGATGCAGGCGCCAACCACCTCGCCGATGTTGTGGGGCAGGATGTCGGTCGTCATGCCGACCGCGATCCCCATTGCTCCGTTGAGCAGGATGTTGGGGAGTCTGGCCGGCAGCGTGACGGGCTCCCGCAGCGTGCCGTCGAAGTTCGGGGCCCACTCGGTCGTCCCCATCTCGATTTCCGCCAGCAGCATGTCGGCATAGGGCGAAAGCCGGGATTCGGTGTAGCGCATCGCGGCGAAGTCTTTGGGGCTGTCGATCGAGCCCCAGTTGCCCTGGCCGTCGATCAGCGGGTAGCGGTAGGAAAAGGACTGGGCCATGAGCACCATGGCCTCGTAGCAGGCGCTGTCGCCGTGGGGGTGGTATTTGCCCAGCACATCGCCCACGGTGCGGGCGGATTTCTTGTACTTGGCCGTCGCCCGGAGGCCGAGTTCGCTCATCGCATACACGATCCGGCGTTGGACGGGTTTCAAACCGTCGCCGATGAACGGCAGCGCCCGATCCATGATGACGTACATGGCGTAGTTGAGGTAGGCGGGCCGCACGAACTCGGAAAGCGGCATCCGCTCCACGCTTTCCACTTGAAGGGCTTTTGAACGTACCATTGAGGGGTGCTCCAAAAATTTGGTTGCCGATGGCTGAAGATGGAATTGAAGCTGATTTAAAACTTCGGATCAGGCTTGAGGGCAAGGCGTCCCGCGGGTTGAAAGCGGAGCGTACACGCTAGTACGTGAGCAATTCAAACCGCGGGACAACGCCGCCATCGAGACTCAGACGAGGTTTTAAATCAGTTTCTATAACAGGGCGGCTTCCGCCCGGTCGCCTTCCTCCTCCAGCCACTGCTTGCGGTCCTTGACCCGCTTCTTTGACAGCAGCATGTCCATGACCTCGATACTGTCCTCCTTCTTGGGAAGCGTGAGCTGCACGAGGCGCCGGGTTTCAGGGTGGATGGTGGTCTCGCGCAACTGCAAAGGGTTCATTTCACCCAGGCCCTTGAAGCGCTGCACGTTGACCTTGCCCTTGCTGGCGGTGCCGTTGAGGCGCTTGAGGACGGCGTTCTTCTCCTGCTCATCAATGGCATAGAAAACCTTTGTCCCCTGATCGATCCGGTAAAGCGGCGGCATGGCCACATAGATCTTGCCGGCCTCGACCAGCGGCCGGAAGTGCCTGAGAAACAAGCCGCACAGGAGGGTCGCGATGTGCAGACCGTCCGAGTCGGCATCCGCCAGGATGATGTTCTTTCCGTAACGCAGGCCGGACAGGTCGCTCGATCCCGGGTCCACGCCGATGGCGACCGCGATGTCGTGGATCTCCTTGGACTGCAGAATCGAGCCGGACTCCTCCTCCCAGGCGTTGAGGATTTTTCCCCTCAGGGGCAACACCGCCTGGGTGTTCTTGTCCCGCGCCTGCTTGGCCGAGCCGCCGGCCGAGTCGCCCTCCACCATGAAAAGCTCGGATTCATCGGGGTTCTGCGAAATGCAGTCGGTCAGCTTGCCGGGCAGCGCCGGGCCGGCGCCCACCTTCCGGCGCACGACCTTGGCGGCCTCCTTCAGGCGGCGCCGGGCGTTCTCGATCGCCATCTCGCAGAGTTTTTGCGCCACCTCCGGGTTCTGGTTGAGGAACTGCGAGAACGCGTCCTGCACGACGCTCGCGATGAAGGCCGTGCACTCCCGCGAGGAGAGCCGCTCCTTGGTCTGCCCGGAAAACTGCAGATCCGAGAGCTTGGCCGAAAGCACGTAGCTGCAGCGTTCCCAGATGTCCTCCGGCGTGAGCTTAACGCCCTTGGGGATGAAGCCGCGGAAGTCGCCGAAATCGCGCAGCGAGGCCAAGAGCCCCGACCGGAACCCCGCCACGTGCGTGCCGCCCTGGGGGGTGGGGATCAGGTTCGCATAGCTTTCGGCAATGCCGTCGCCGCCATCGGGCAGCCAGATGACCGCCCAGCTGACGGATTCGCCCTTGCCCTCCAGGTTCCCCACGAAGGGTTCTTCGGGTATCCGATTGAAATCCTGCAGATTTTCGACAAGATAATCCTTCAGCCCGTCCTCGAAGTACCAGCTTTGGGTTTCACCGCTGGCTTCGTCGGAAAACGTAACGGTAAGCCGCGGGCAGAGCACCGCTTTGGCGCGCAGGGTGTGGCGCAGGCGGGTCAGGGAAAATTTCGTGGTTTCAAAATAGGTGGCATTCGGCCAGAACCAAACCTTGGTGCCGGTGTCGGACTTGGGCGCCTTGCCGATCGTCTTGAGTTCGGACGATTTTATCCCATCCCTGAACGACATCTGGTAGACAAGACCGTTGCGGCGGATCTCGACATCGAGCTTCGCGGAGAGCGCATTCACCACGGAAACGCCGACCCCGTGGAGGCCGCCTGAAAACTGATAGTTCTTGGTGCCGAACTTGGCCCCGGCGTGCAGCCGGGTCATAATGACCTCGGCGCCGGAGACCTTTTCTTCGGGGTGCGTGTCCACCGGCATGCCGCGGCCGTTGTCGATGACCTGCAGGGAGCCGTCTTTGAAATGGGTCACCTCGATGCGGTCGGCGAAGCCGGCGATGGCCTCGTCCACGGCATTGTCGATGACCTCCTGGGCCAGGTGGTTCGGTCGAGTGGTGTCGGTGTACATGCCGGGTCGCCGCTTGACCGGATCGAGGCCCCGAAGCACCTCGAGGTCGGCGGCATTGTAGTGATTCGAACCGTTTCTCATTTCGTAGCCTGTCTTATCAACATATTGAGGTGCCAAACCCATTGAAAGCTGCTAATAGTGCTATACTTTATCAGGAACGAGAAAAAAATGCCAGCCGGATTGCACCCGGTTTCTCGAAAGCGATCGGATTCGGGCAACTGCGTCTCTCTCCCGAGCCCTGAATCCTGAACCCTCGCTCTACCGGAGTAGCAACAAACCGTCACAGAGACCCATAAACAATCGCACCCAGTATTTCGACCGCCTCTTTGATCTTGTGGCTGAAGGGGGCAGCGCAACCGATTTGGATATAATTGGTAAAACGCTTCGAATTCGAACAAACCACGCCGGGAATAATCGCGATATTGCGATCAAACGCCGCTTGATAGACCGCCAATCCGTCGACGTCCGGCGGCAGTTGGATCCAGAGCAGGGAGCCCCCCCGGGGAACGGCCAACCGGGTCTCGGCCGGAAAATATTTCTGAATTTCAAGGGCTGTCCTGAAAAGCTGTTTCTTCAAGGCGGTCCTCAAGACCCGCAGGTGCCGCTCGTAAGCGCCGCTTTCCAAAAACCGGGACACCAGGTATTGGTCCAGGGTAGACGTGGAAATCGTAATCCCGGCTTTCAAACGTTTAATTTTCGGACTGAAACGGCTGCCCGGGATGATCCAACCCAGGCGTAAGCCGGGTGCCAGGGTTTTTGAAAAGGACGAGCAGGTCAGCACCAGACTGTCGCGATCATACGCCTTGAGCGGCTTCGGGCGCTGTTCGCCAAAATAAAGCGGGCTGCTGATATCATCTTCAATAACCGGCACCCCGTGCGTGCTCAGCAGATCCATAAGAGCCTGTTTTTTCCCATCGGGCATCAGCGCTCCGAGCGGGTTGTGAAAGTTGGGCATGAACAGGCAGGCTCGAATATTGTCTTTGCTCAAGCTCTTTTCAAGCTCCTCCATATCAACCCCTTCCCGCGGGTCGGTGGCGATCTCCACGACGAGCAGGCCGAGTTCCTTGAGCAGCTGCAGAAAGCTGAAGTTGGTCGGTGCCTCGATCGCAACGGTGTCTCCCGGCTGGGTGACGGCCATGAGCGAGAGCGCGACCGCTTCCATGCAGCCGTTGGTGATGATGATGTCTTCGGGTGCAATGCCCTTCAGCACCCCGACTCTCCGCAGCGCGATCTGGCGCCTCAATTCAGGAAAGCCTTCCGAGGGCGAATAGGTCAGCAGGGTCCGCATCTCGGCATGGCTCAGGGATTTCAGGATGCGGGCGAGGGGCTTGACGGGCAACAGATCCGGGTCCATGGCGGTGTTGCCGAGCGGGACCAAAAGGGGATTGCTGATGGCCTCGACCACGGAGTTGATCGCGGGCGCGAGGCTCACCCGCTGGGGGGCGGATGGTTTCTTGCTGAAAACCGGGGCCTCGAGTTGCTGCAACGAAACGGGCCGCACATAATAGCCGGATTTGGGTCGGGCTTCGACAATGCCCGTGTTTTCCAGCTCCACGTAGGCTTGATAGACCGTAGAGATGCTCAGGTTCGTTTGCTGGTGAAGCCGGCGAATGGAGGGCAGTTTCTCGCCCGGCTGATAGATCCTGTCGAGAATCCGGCGCTCAATCTCGCCGGCCAGTTTCCGGTAGCGAAATGCATCCCGGGAGGCTGAAGGTGGTCGTTCATTTCTGCGCTTGTCGCCGAGCATCCGGGTTGTCCTTCCGGCACCTGTCAATCTGTTATGCTGTTTTTTATAAAAATCTGTATCTGTTTTTTAATTATCACATCCGCTAAAAAAGACCAAACAACTTCAATTAGGGAGGGAAAGCCATGGACAAACCACAGCGCAAGGAAGCGCAGAGATCCGCCAGCTTCACGGTGAAAAGCGGGCTGGCGCAAATGCTTAAGGGAGGCGTCATCATGGACGTGGTGTCGCCCGAACACGCTGTTATTGCGGAAGAAGCCGGGGCCTGCGCCGTGATGGCGCTGGAGCGGGTGCCGTCCGATATCCGGGCCCAGGGCGGGGTGGCACGCATGTCGGACCCCGGCCTGATACGGGAGATCATGTCCTGCGTCAGCATACCGGTCATGGCCAAGTGCCGCATCGGCCACTTCGTGGAGGCCCAGATCCTGGAGGCCATCGGGGTGGACTATGTCGATGAGAGCGAGGTGCTCACTCCGGCTGACGAAGCCCACCACATTTATAAACACGGCTTCGGAGTGCCGTTTGTGTGCGGGTGCCGCAATCTGGGCGAGGCGCTGCGCCGCATCGGGGAAGGGGCCGCCATGATCCGTACCAAGGGGGAGGCCGGAACCGGCGATGTGGTCGAGGCCGTGCGCCACGCGCGCGCCGTGTTGGGCGAGATCCGGCTCCTGCAGGCCAAGCCCGATGAAGAGTTGATGGCCTACGCCAAAGAGATCGGTGCACCCTACGAATTGGTGCGGCAGACCAAGGAGCTGGGCCGTCTGCCGGTGGTCAATTTCGCCGCCGGCGGTCTCGCCACTCCGGCGGATGCCGCGTTGATGATGCAGCTTGGCGTGGACGGTGTTTTCGTGGGCTCGGGGATATTCAAGAGCAGTGATCCCGCCAAAAGGGCGAAAGCCATTGTGCAGGCCACCACTCAATACCGGGACCCCGGCATCCTGGCCGAACTGAGCGCCAACTTGGGCGCGCCCATGCCCGGCATGAGCGCTGCCGGTTTGCCTGAAAATCAGCGACTGGCGGGCCGGGGCTGGTAGCCGGAGCACGCGCAACCGCGATGGAGGGGTGAGTTGAGGATCGGGGTATTGGCGCTGCAAGGCGCTTTCATCGAGCACATCCACAAGCTGAGGCAACTTGGCATCCAGGCCGTCGAGGTGCGCCTGCCGCAGGACATGCCGGGGCTCGACGGCTTGATCATCCCGGGCGGCGAAAGCACCACCATCGGCAAACTGATGGTGGCCTACGACCTGATGGAACCCATCCGCAGCTTCTCCGTCCATAAGGCGGTCTGGGGCACCTGCGCCGGGATGATCCTGATGGCCAAGGAGGTCGGGCGGGAACAGCCTGTCCTGGGGCTCATGGACATCACCGTGGAGCGCAACGCCTTCGGACGGCAAATCGACAGTTTCGAGGCGGACCTGACGGTAGCGGTCCTGAAAGAGGGACGCACCAAACCCTTTCCGGCGATCTTCATCCGCGCCCCCCGCCTGGTTGCAGCCCGCCCGCCCGCGCAGGTGATCGCCCGTCTTGCGGACGGCACCGCCGTCGCCGCGGCCGCGGGCCGGTTGCTGGTCACCTCTTTTCATCCGGAGCTGTCGCGCGACCTGCGGTTTCACGGCTACTTTCTCGAGCTGGTTCGATCGTAAAAAAACGAAGAGGGGCTCTCCGCCATCGGGAGAGTCCCTCTTCGTTTTTTGATACTAAAGGGCGTCAGTCTTTTTTAGCAAGACCATTGCGAGGGATTCTTTGCTTCAGCGATTCCAGGTTCGCATTTAGAAGGCCGTTGACATTCCAGCTGGCTTCGGTAGAAACGGTAGTGTTCTGCCGCCATGAGTGTGACGCCCAAACAGCGGCCTTCGTCCGCTGTTTGGGCGCCGGGCATGCGCAACGTTACGTGGGCGGGAAATTCGTCAAGTTGGGAGAAAGCCGAATGGAACACGTTTACAATTGCATGGGTCACGAAATCAAGATTCCAAACATTGTTGATAGCTACGGCCCCTACGTCATCGATGCACATGGGACGAGGTATCTAGATCTTGAGTCTGGGGTCTGGTGCACAGCACTGGGCCACAAGAATGAGAGAATAGTCCAAGCGGCAACCGAACAGTTGAATCGGTTGATGCATGCCGGATACTGCTATTCGAACAACGTCGTCGAAGAAGCCGCGACACTCGTGCTGGGAGCCACTGACCTTAAAGAGGGCAAGTGCGTATTCCTATGCTCCGGAAGCGAGGCAATTGAGATTTCACGCCAGATTTCCCGACATCTCACTGGCAAACCGTTGTCGATGACGCTCAACGACTCGTACCTCGGGGCCTACAGCTCTGTCACGGACCGATCGCGCGGATGGCACATCTTCAACTGGGAGGGGTGTATATCGTGCAAGGATCGCGAATCATGCAATCTTGAGTGCCCGCTGCTCAGGGACATCCCGAGCGAGGTATCAGACTTTATCTTTGAACCCGGGAGTTCGTCGGGATTCGTCAGGTTTCCCCCGAAGGCGGTAATCAAGAACATTACCCAGCGGGTCAAAGACAACGGTGGGAAGGTTATTGCGAACGAAGTGACGACGGGAACCGGAAGAACTGGGAAATGGTTTGGCTACCAGCATTACGACATAGTTCCTGACATGGTCGCGATCGGTAAAGGAATAGGAAATGGCTACCCGGTCAGCATCGCGGTCATTGACCAAGCTACCGTTGAGGAGTTGGACCGGAAGCCTTTCAAGTATGGGCAGTCACACATGAATGACCCGCTTGGAGCGGCAATCGTTCGCGAGGTAGTCAGAATTATCACCGAAGAAAACTTGATAGCCGAATGCTATCGCAAGGGAGAGGTCTTCCTCAGCCAACTCCGGTCTCTGGTTGATGCAGAGACCATACCTGAGGTGCGCGGCAGGGGGCTCATGATGGCCGTAGACGTCCCATACCCGGAAAGAGCCAGCGCCATTTATGAGCAGCTATTGAGGCGAGGTTTCATCGTGAGCAACCGAAAAACCGCGTTCCGAATAGACCCTCCGCTGATCATCAGCGAGAAGGAGTTTGGTGGGTTCATTGACAGCTTTCGGGACATACTCGGGGCGTTGAAAGCGGCCACATAACAACCGCATGAACCGGATCGGCAACAAACTGCGTTGCCTCCCGGTTATGCTGGCGTTGGACGACAAATCTGTGAACAACTCGAGTTTCATGGGTTCTCTGGTATTCGGTACACAGTTATTGCTTCTGGCGACTGTGGGTCTTGCCCAAACGCAGTCTGGGTCAGATGGTGGCCGATGCGGCGAGGTGGTGATGATTCAGACCCGTGACAACAGTACGACGCGTTATGCATTCGTGCCGCCACCGGAGCCGGAAAAGCAAAGAAGCCCGATCACCCTAGTGCTGCTTGCCGGTGGCACGGGTCATGTCAATCTTGACGATTACGGTTGTCCGCGCGGGCTGAAGGGCAATTCGCTTGTCCGGTCGATCCCGATTTTCAATGCAGCGGGTTTCGGTACCGCGCTGATCGATGCGCCATCCGATTTTCATGGCGAAGACGGCCTTGGAGGATTCAGGACTGCAGCCCAGCATGCGGAAGATCTTGGAAAGGTGATCGCCGATCTGCGTACACGCACACAGGGCATTGTCTGGGTCGTGGGCACGAGCCGAGGATCGATTTCCGCGGCAAACGCAGCCACCCGTCTATCTGGCCCCTCGGCGCCCGACGGAATCGTGCTTACATCCGCTTTGATGTCGGGCCAAAGTGCTGCGAGGAAGGCATGGGTCACGCAGACCGTCTTTGATCTGCCGCTTGAAAACATTCGCCTCCCCCTGCTCGTGATTGGCCACGCCGCAGACAAGTGCGTCCGCTCGCCACCGGATGTTATGGACAGGATCGTAGCCCGGACTCCGGCGATACGCCAACAGGTCGTCACCGTTATAGGCGGTCCGGGTTACGATGGCCCGCCGGGCCTCAATGCTTGCGAGGGGCGTACGCCACACGGCTTTGTTGACCAGGAGGCCGAAGTGGCTGCCGGAATTGCGCGTTTTATTCGCGGCGGAAAGTACTAGGTGCAATGCGAGCTGGCAGGTCGTCCAACCCGCCGCTCCAGAGGAGCGCTCCGCCGACAAGCCGGCCTCGCGCCCCTGAGCTAACACGTTAGCCAGATTGCGTGCTTGACAAAGCGTACGTTATATCGTACCTTTTAGAAAATTAAATAAAATAGATTAGAGGTTCAACATGCCCACTCTAACTGCAACAGTTGCAAGGTCAAAGCTTTATCGATTGATTGACGAAGCAGCATCATCTCATGAGCCGATTGTCATAACTGGAAAGCGCGGCAGCGCTGTGCTCATCTCTGAGGATGATTGGCGCGCAATACAGGAGACCCTTTTTTTGTTGAATGTTCCCGGGATGAGGCAATCCATTAGGAAGGGTTTAGCAACCCCGATTGATGAATGCACCGAGAAACTTCATTGGTAATGTGGCGAATCGTTTTTACAAAACAAGCCCAAAAAGATGCCAAGAAATTGGCGGCTGCTGGATTGCGGAATAAAGCCGAAAAGCTCCTGGGTATCCTTCGCGAAAACCCCTACAAGAAACCTCCAACTTACGAAAAACTATTAGGCGACCTTTCTGGCGCCTATTCCCGCCGGATAAATATCCAACACAGATTAATTTACCAGATATTGGATAACGAAAAAGTAATCAAAGTCATTCGCCTTTGGACCCACTATGAATAGAACTGGTTTCACAACCTCGGATCACGGTTGCGGGCAAGGCGCAGGCCGATTCGAAAGCGTAGTCCGCCTGAGGCGTTTGAGCACTTTCGAGAGGCATGCAACGCCGCCCCCAGCCGTTAGACGGGTTTATGAAACCAGTTCTATGCCTGCATAATAATTCACGCCAGCGGACAGCGTGACCGCTGCCGCTGAGCTTCGCCGTTTGGCCGAAAAGCAATTTGGCAGGGACCACAATGTGGATTAGTATAGCTATAAAAATCCGCATCCCAGAGGTGCGCGATGAGAACTATCCAGATGACCCTTGATGAT
>DATITS010000233.1:0-15077 GCA_035467535.1 Desulfobacterales bacterium | reverse complement strand
TGGCACGACCCGATCTCATGAATTTCCGGAAGCTGTTGTGGATACCAAGTTCACCGGCAGGCCGCCCCAACTGACCGAGAATGATGTGCGGCGGATGTACGAGATGGAGGTGCTGTCATGAAAGAAATCGACGCGATTAGACAACAAATATTGGATTTTTTCGATGCTGGTGATGCTGCGGCGCTCGATCGGCTATACCTCGTCTTGAACAAGGTGATTGCGGAGATTTCCGTCAAGCGTGCGCTTCTTGGACTGCCAGAGCCTAAGCCCGAGCCTGAACCGGAGGAACGTCTTGAAATGGTGAATCAAGAACGTCTTGACAGAGAGGGTTTTGAATAATCAAATTCAAACCAGATCAGGAAAGGGAAATAGAGATGAAGTGCAGAGTGTGCCTACCGGTCATCATGCTGTTGATTTTGGTTATGTCATCCGGGACTATTGTTCATTCAGCCATGACCGGAAGCGATTTTATGCAAGCCCCCCAATCCTATCAGAACGGATTCGTCAGTGGATTCGTAAGGGGTATGTTTATGACCTGCCTGGACCATCTTGATACCAAGAAGCAAGTTTGTTCCCTTGACTCTGTGCTTGACGTAACGTTTGACATGACCCCTGAGCAAGTCTTGGATGTTTTCGTGAACTACCTTAAAAAGAGCAGCGAACTTGAGCAGAAAGATGTGAGCGAGTTGTTCATAGACTGTCTCAAGGAGATTGCCAAAAAAACCAACAACCCCAGTACCAGCGATGATAAAAAATGAACTCCTCCTTGACGATCCTCTTGCTGTCAGTTCTTATTGCTTTGACGCCAATTCATGGGCTTTGTGCTTCTGTGACCTACACCTGCCACTATCCGATCTACGCTGACGACAAGGGAGTTCATAATTCGGAGGACAATCTCAAACTGGTCTTCATTGTCGATAGCGTTAAAGAGACTGCTAAAATAGGCGGCAGTGACGGCAGGTCAGATGTGAATGTGGATATGCTATATTCCCCTTCAGGGGGCATGGCTTTCATCGAGAAGAAGAGCGGGGTGGACGTGTTAACGACATCCATCGACAAGCATGGACGATCTGTGCATAGCCGAAACGTCATCGTGGATCGGCAGGTTTCTCCGACTCAATACTACGGCAGGTGCACGAAATAGAATCAGGGACATCAAGCTGACACACAATCGTGCTGTGCTGGAGCAGGTCGACCAAGCCAGCCGGTCTCTGTCAGAATACCAGTGCCATCACAAGAATGAATAGCAGTTTTATCGGATCTGATAACTTCGGTTGCACGGACACGGGTCGGTCACAGAGAACAGGTATCCGTCAATCTGTCACCATTATCATCTATCATCGACCTCACCGCCTGCTATTGGAAGCAAGCAAAGCTAAACGCGTTGGGTACTGAGTATTGCCTGATATTTACCTGGCCTTTATCCTCTGCTTTCTGGCTTGCGGTCATTCCCGACCCGATATACTGCGATGTGACTCCCAAACTGTCTGTTTCCGAATTGATGTCCGTGACCCACGCCGGGATCAGCGCACCGCCACGATCCGCCATTTCACATGGCGAGGCCTTTGACGTTTCATAGATTTGCTTGCATAATCGCCTTACACCTTCGTAGTTATACAGCCCCGGCGAGACCACGCACGTCGGGGGGGTCGAAAATTCCTGCTCGAAAATAATATGAATATAACCATCATCGGCAGAACTAAGACTCGATATATCCCAGGTAAATGGGGCGGAACCCTCCCGGGTCCACTCATATCCGGTAATGGCTGGAGATAGCGGAAGCCTTAGTCCGACCGTTCCGTACACGACTCTCTGCACCCCAGCGGCTACTCCTGGCAGCCCCTGTGGTCCGGTAGCTCCCGTGGCTCCGGTTGCACCTGTTGTGCCGACTGGCCCGGGTACACCCGGAGGCCCTGCCGGCCCAACTGGCCCAGCTGGTCCCGCGGGTCCAACCTGACCGCGAGGCCCTGCAGGCCCAGGTTTCTTAAATTGGTCGATCATCCACGAAAAAAATTTGCCATCCTGTGCCCCTGAAGGAGTTGCAGAAGCAAAAAGAAAAAAGACTGCGCAAGCCAAAACCACCTTTTTCATAATCCGCTCCTTGTATCGAGCAATCGAAGATTCAAAAAGACAATGACCGCAAAAATAAAAAGCAAAAAAAGTGCCAGCCGGATCCCGAAAACGTCATGCTGGGCAGTATATTGATTTAATGAGAAATACTTTTAAATGGACGAGGAATAAGTGTGCTGTTTGGGCGGTTTTCTCTCGAAACGGAACGCCGAGGGGGTAACTTCGGTTACATGCCTGTAGTTGCAGGTGAAATATGCAGTCCTGAGTTTTTTATGGACTTAATTGTGGAAAAAATAGAAAATTGCTGGCTGCACGGCATACCGTCGAGCTTTGAGGCACATACGTCTTTTAAATTTCAATCTGCGGCATTCGGCCATCACATGTGACAATTGTAGTAAAGGACTAATAGAATGCAGCTGTTTCAGTACGGGCAAACAGAAATCGAGTATTTGACGCGTCGCGACAGAAAGCTTGGAAAGGCGATTGGCCGCATCGGCATGATCGAGCGGCAGGTTACGCCCGACCTGTTTACGGCGTTGGTCAGGAGCGTTGTGGCACAGCAGATTTCCAGCAAGGCCGCGGAAACCGTGTGGGGCAGGCTACGCGAAAGACTCTCGGACATTACGCCCCGCAATGTTGCAGACACTGATGTTTCCGATATTCAAAAATGCGGCCTATCGATGCGCAAGGCAGGATATATCAAGGGGATCGGAGATGTCGCGATCAGCGGCGAATTGGATCTCGGAGGATTAAAAGAACTGCCCGATGATGGGATTATCGAAAAATTGTCGTCCTTGCCCGGCATCGGTGTCTGGACAGCCCAAATGCTGTTGATTTTCTCACTCTGCCGCCCGGATGTTGTCAGTTGGGGGGATTTAGCCATACGGCGCGGCATGATGAAATTGTATGGGTTAAAAGAAATTTCTAGAGACCAATTTGATCGGTTTCGTAAAAGGTACTCACCCTACGGTTCAGTTGCATCTCTGTACTTGTGGGCGTTGTCGTCTAAACAGCAGGAATGAACATCCTTCAGTAAAACGCAAAATCTGCCGAAAATAGAGCAGCGCAATACCGATCCAGGCGGCTCAACCAGGTATAGGCACAGTAAGCAAATGAACTCCGTTTTCAATAAAATGGCCGGACTTGCTGCATTCTCTGCTTGGATATTTCTATTTTTGTCCGTTGAATCATATGGCGGTGATTATCAGCAGGTTGCCGGTTTGATCGATCTTCGCAGCACGTTCAGTGATGGAACATACGATATCGAAAACCTTGTTAGGATCGCAAAGGGCAGGGGATTTGAAATTCTTGTTATCAATGACCACGACAGGATGGTCATGGAATACGGCCTTCCGCCTTTCAGAAATATCATTAAAAAAAGGGTCGAGTTGAATTCGATCAACATGCAGGGTGCCAAGGCTTATCTCGATTCAATCAGAGAAGTGCAGAAAAAATTTCCAGATATGATTTTAATTCCCGGTTCATTGTCTGCCGCTTTTTATTACTGGACGGGTACATACTTTAATAATAATCTCACTGCGCATAACCATGAAAAGCGAATTTTAACGATAGGCATGGATAACCCCGAGGATTATGAAAACCTTCCGATATTACACAATAGCGCAACTGAAAAATATACCGCCACGGTTCTTCCCGGCATCCTTTTCTTCCTGTGCGCTTTAGCGGTTTCCATTTACCTGATAACTCGGAGCGGATTATACAGGATAGCTGGGATAGTGGTTTCTGCTTTGAGCGTGGCGTTTATTGTTGACAGCAACCCATTCAAGAGTTCTCCTTTCGATCAGTATCATGGCGACCAGGGGATTGCTCCTTATCAGCTTCTTGTAGATTACGTAAATTCGCGAGGAGGAATGACCTTCTGGAATTATCCAGAAACGAAATCGGGCATCCGAAGGATGGGACCGATCCGAGTTGACACTCCTGCTTATCCGGAAGTGCTGGAGGAATCCGAGGGCTTTACGGGGTTTGCTGCTCTGTACGGGGACAACATAACTGTTACGGAGCCGGGCAACGCCTGGGATAGAGTTTTAATCGAATATTGCCAGAGGATAAGAAGCCGGCCGGTCTGGGGAATATCTACGGCGGATTTTCATGACGAAGGCACAAGTGGGGAGAAGCTGGGAAATTATCCGACCGTTTTTCTGCTTAAGGAAAAAAGCAGGAAAGGTGTGCTGGAGGCGCTAAAAAATGGAAAAATGTATGCATACAACGGCAGTTATCCGCAATTTGTCGCGCTTGACGAGTTTTCTGTCTGCTCGCCCGATGGCAAAAACAAGGGATTTTCCGGGGATGAAGTCATATTAAAAGGTAGCCCCAGAATCAGGATTTCACTTTCGGCGACCGAGGCGTCAGGGAATAAAATAAAGGTGCGATTGATAAGGTCAGGGGAACTGATTGAGACATTTGAAGGAATATTGCCAATGCAGATCGATTATGAGGACAAATACTTTCAGCCCGGCAAGAAAATATATTACAGGATGGACATGAGCGCGTGCGGCGTCCTTATTGCCAACCCGATTTTTGTGATGTTTGAAGGGTAAAGCAAGGGCTCTTATTTACTCCAATGGCTGCTTCATGTACCGGTAATAGCTGTCCATCGTATACACGGCGGCGAGCGGGTTGTGGGCGAAGACCCGGTCCTTGGCCGCCAGCACGGTGCACGGTGCCGCGCTGTATTTGAAAACCATGGAGTCGTGCCCCACGCACAGACCGAGCAGGATGTTGAAATGGGTGCCGGCCTTGTTCATCATCATGGCCTGGGCGATGGGGTTGCACATGGTTTCGTGGCGGCCCGACGCTATTTTCTGCTCGTCCAGGATACCGATCGTTTCCTTTGGCACCTGGCCGACCTTGCAAATGACCGAGGCGACTTCGAAGCCCTTGGAACGGTAGAATTCGGCGACGACTTTGCCCTCCCGCACCAAGCCGGCACAGAAAATGAGACCCAGCCGGGTGTAATTCATCCGGCGGGCGAATTCCGCGATCTCGACGATTCTGGGTTTGATCGGCCTGACGCAGGCGTACCCCTTTTCACGGTCACCGTAGCCTTCGCCCTCCTGAATCGATGCCTCGCGCGCGAAGTCGCGTATCTGAGGCGTTTCATACTCCTTGAGCGCCTGGTCCACCACGCCGCTCTGATTCGCGGTCGGGCAGTTTTCGGGATGTTTGCCATCGAGCGCCATGCAGATGCGATCGGGGTTTTTAAAAGGGCAATCGGCGCAGGAGGCCATATCGGTGGATTGCTGTTGCATTGTTCTCACGACTCCTTTTTCTGGGTTTCCGCCGCCCGGCTTCCGAGCTTTCGAGTTATCCGGGTGATCGCATACGTGGTCAGGGCCTTGGCCACCAGGTTGCCGGCCGCGTCCGTGACCGTCACGTCGCCGACGGCCGTGTGGCGGCCCCGGTGCACAATGGTGGCCTCGGCGACGATGTCGAATTCGGCCACGGGTTTGACGAAGTTGATCTTCAATTCGGTGGTCGCCGTGCGCTCGCCTTCGGTGAGTAGACTGCGCAAGGCCACGGCGGTGGCGGCGTCGGCCGCCGAGAACACGGCCCCGCCATGCATCACACCGTTGGCGTTGATCAGGTGCTGTCGGAACCGGACCCGCACCCGGGCCCATCCGGATTTGACGTCCACAACTTCCATCCCGATGGTGGACCAGAAAGGAATTTCGCGGTTCGCCTCTTTCAGGAGAAACTCCTTAAGCGGCGCAGACAGCTCATTGGGATCCGGCATGATGTGCATCTCCTGTTCTCATTTACCGGTAAAGGAGGGTGGTCCGCAAGCGCTTTTTTGCAAAAGGAGGGCTCAGCCCGGATGGGTTGAGAGGCGGCGCGATTTCCGGAGTCGCGGCGTATCCCGCAGGCGCTGGTACTCTTCGCGGGCGAGCTTGCGATAGACGTGGTAGAAAAACAGGCTCATGATCTCCGCGAACCTGCTTCCCTTGTCATCCAGGTCGGCGGAGGAAAGCCCCTCCAGATTGCGTGTGTAATATTCCCGGTGGGCGCTGCGCACGAAATCGCGGATGAAATCGGCAATGTGCTTCAGCTCCTCGGGGTCATAGCCGTCCTTGGGGCCGAAGCCCAGGCGGTCCATGTCGACCATCAACCGCCCGATGATGATGTCGTCCCGGGAATAGACCGGCTCGCGGCCGCGCATCCCGTGCGTGATGACCCCCCAGTCTTCCATGATGGAAAGCCATTTGCGGCCGAGGCCGGTCGCTTCCCGGAAGGCGTCGACGCCGACCAGCTCGGTGGAAAGCAGGCGCTCCAGGGGGCGGAAGTACTTGTTGTGAAGATCGGACACCGCCTGGTCGGAGGGGGACTGCTTCTTGGCCTGCTTCAGGATCTTTTTGATCTCGGGGATGGGCAGAAAAAAACTGTCGCGCAGCTCCTTGATGAGCAGGATGCGATCCACATAACCGCTGGTGTAGTCGGCGGCGTTCGAACCCGATTTGCGGGGCTTTCGCAGGAGCCCCTCGCGGATGTAGAAGTGGATGGTCTCCTTGGGGACACCGGTTTTTTTGACAAGCTCGCTGATGCGCATGGGATGTCACACGGCCATGTCGGGGTCCGGGACGGATGGGGCGTTGGGTGGTTATCGAACCCCCATGTTGCCTGCCCGCATCAACAAAGTCAATAAAAAACTTGACAATTTGACCTGTTATTATAGATAGATTAAACGTGTAGCGTGTTGCACGCTATATCCCATTGGGACAGACCAAACTGCAGGGGGTGGCAAGCGATGAGAACGGACTACAAGACGGTCAGGGTCGAGGTGAGGGACGGTGTCGCCGTGTTCGTGTTGGACAACCCGCCGGTCAACCAGCTCTCGGGGCATTTTGTGCGGGAGATTGCCGATGCGGTGGCGGAGGCGTTCAAGGATGGCGCCGTGAAGGCGATCGTCATGACCGGAACGGGGAAGAACTTCATCGCCGGGGCCGACATCACCCAGATCAAGGACGTGACCTCCCGGGAAGAGATTCTGCAACTGCTCGCGGAGAACAACCGCTTCCTCAATTCCATCGAAACCGGACCCAAGGCCGTGATTGCCGCCATCAACGGCAACTGCTTAGGAGGCGGGCTTGAGCTTGCCATGGTCTGCCACTACCGGGTGGCCGCCCGGGGTGTCGATCTGGGGCAGGCGGAGGTGCAGATCGGCCTCATACCGGGGGCGGGCGGGACCCAGCGGTTGCCGCGCCTGATCGGCCTGCCCAATGCCATCGAGATGATCACCACCGGCAAATCCGTTAAATCAGAGAAGGCCCATGCCCGGACCCTGGTCGATGAATTGGCGGAACCGGATCAGTTGGTGGAAACGGCGGTGAAAGCGGCACGGCGGTTCATGTCCGGTCAGCTCAACCGGGCCAACCGGGTGACCCGCTTCCGTTACGACCGGTTGCCGAGTGCGGCCGAGAAGAAGGCCCTGCTCGATTTCACCAAGCTCATGACAGCGGCCAAGGCCAAGGGGTACGTGGCGCCGCTCAAGGCCATCGAAGCCCTCGAAAGGGGTTTGGGCTACGACCTCGACGCCGACCTGACGATGGAGGCCGGCCTCTTTGCCGACTGCCTGCTCTCGGATGTGGCCCAGAACCTCATCGGGATTTTCCTCAACACCCGTTCTGCGGGAAGGCTGCCGCGCATCGAGAAGCTCAAACCGGCCAGGATCAAAAAGGTCGCCATGCTGGGCGGTGGGGTCATGGGATCGGGCATCGTGCACCTGCTGCTGACCGGGGGGTTCCAGGCCGTTCTCTGGGACATCAACGAGGCCGCCGTGCAGAAAGGGGTGGCCGCGGTGCGCGGCAGCTTCGACTACCACATCAAGAACAAGAAAATGAGCGCAGCGGAGCTCGAAGCCATGCTGGCGAAGCAGTTGGTCACCACCAGCTCCCTGGAGGATATCTGGGACGCCGACCTGGTCATCGAAGCCGTGCTCGAGGATATGAAGGTCAAGCAGGACATATGGAAAAAGCTCGAAGGCACATGCCGGCCGGAGGCGATCTTTGCCACCAACACCTCCGCGCTGCCCATCACCGAGATGGCTGCCGTCCTGAAAGACCCGGGGCGCATGATCGGGCTGCACTTCTTCAACCCGGCCCAGCGCATGCAGCTGCTGGAGATCATCTGCGCGCAGAAGACATCAGACCCGACGCTGGCGACAAGCGTTGCGTTTGCCCGGCTGATCAAGAAGATCCCCATCGTCGTGCATGACGGCCCCGGCTTCTACGTCTCCCGCCAGCTGCTGGGCCTGATGAGCGGCTCCATCTACCTGATGGCCGACGGTGTCGACGCTGCTGCCATCGAAGCGGCCATGGTGGATTTCGGCATGCCCATGGGACCGGCGGCGCTCTCCGACCTGACCGGCATCGACATCAACTATCACGTGAACAAAACGTTCGAGCAGCGGCTGGGCGAGCGCTGGAAAGTTCACCCGCTGACCGAGGCCATCTATCGCACCGGCTGCTACGGGCGCAAAACCGGTTCGGGGTATATGGACTACAGCGCTCCCACGCCCGTGCCCAATCCCAAGGTCGTCGACACCGTCCGGGGCTATTTGAACGCGCAGGGCGTTACGCCCCAAAAGGCCTCCGCCCAGGAGATCATCGACCTGATGCTCGCCGCCGCCATCAACGAGGCGGCGTTCATGATCGAGGAGGGCATCTGCGACCGGCCCCAGGACATGGACCTCGCCATGATCTACGGCACCGGGTTCCCGCCCTACCGTGGCGGCATCTTGCGCTACGCGGATCAGTGGGGGCTGCAGAACGTTCAGCGCAAGCTTGCCGAACTCGAAAAACAATACGGAGCGCATTTCAAACCCGCCGGCCTGATCCAGGAAATGGCCGGCGCCGGCAGAACGTTTTACAAGGCGTGAGCCCATAAGATAGACTGAAGGATGAAGGCTGAAGGCTTTCAAGGATAAGCCGTACGGGATCATCCGAGACTTCGGGCTTCAGCCTGAACACCTGAGCAGTTACGAAAACGATTGAACGTTTAAACAAAAGGGAGGAGACCCATGAGAGAAGTTGTGATCGCAGGCTACATGAGAACGGCACAGTCGCGCTCCCGGCCCACCGAACCGGCCCGGGACTGGTTCTGCAAGATGAGAGGCGATGAACTTCTGGCCAAGGTGCTGCCCGAGGTGATCAAGCGCACCGGGATAAACGCCGAAGAGATCGACGACTTCCTGGTCGGCTGCGCCGTGGCCGTCGGCGAGCAGTGGCTCTACGGGGGGCGGATTCCCATCTTCATGGCGAACCTGCCCAAGACGATTCCGGCCAAATTTGTCGACCAGCAGTGCGGCTCGTCCATGGCCGGCATCCAGATCGGGTTCATGGAGATCGCCATGAACTTCGCGGACATCGTGCTCGTCGGCGGCCTGGAAAACATGACCCGGGTGCCCATGGGGATGACCCAGGTCGAACGGGGCCTGATTTCGCCCAACATGGGCCTTTTCCTCGACCCCGCCCTCGGTCACTGGGACATGATGACCTCCATGAACATGGGGCTCACGGCCGAAAAGCTTGCCTCCCAGACGAAATTCACGCGTGAAGAGATGGATCGTTGGGGGGTGCGGTCCCACCAGTTGGCCGCCAAAGCCCGGGCGGAAGGGTTTTTCAAGGATGAGATCCTGCCCGTTAAGGCCGAGCAGGCGGACGGCAGTGTCATGACCGTGGACACCGACCAGGCCGTGCGGGACGACGCCACGATCGAAAACATGCAGGAGCTCAGGCCCGCCTTCAAGAAGGACGGCGTCATCACGCCCGGGAACTCCTCGCCGCTCAACGCCGGCGCCTCCTCCATGATCTTGATGTCCAAGGAAACGGCCAAAAAGAGAGGCATCAAGCCCCTGGCCACGCTGCGCTCCGTCGGTTTTGCCGGTGTGGACCCCACCATCATGGGCGCGGGCCCGGTACCCGCCAGCCAAAAGGCGCTTGGCGCGGCCGGATTGAAGGCCGCCGACATCGACTTCTGGGAGATCAACGAGGCCTTCTGCGTCGTGGCCCTGAACTGCATCAAGGAGCTGGGGATCGCTCCGGACAAGGTCAACGTCATGGGCGGCGGCACGGCCATCGGACATGCGCTGGGGGCGACCGGGATCCGCCTGGTGGGAAC
Source organism: Desulfobacterales bacterium (assembly GCA_035467535.1). Lineage (GTDB taxonomy): Bacteria > Desulfobacterota > Desulfobacteria > Desulfobacterales > SpSt-501 > SpSt-501. Next base: position 4,871 of record DATITS010000233.1, on the reverse strand, counting down.
CCTCGCGCGCATCCTGAACGCGAAGAACGGCCGCTACGGCTGCGCCAACGCCTGCGTCGGCGGCGGTCAGGGGGTGGCGACCATCATCGAGAAAGAAGACTATACTTGGTAAAAAAACTTTTCCGGTTTTTTTAAATGAACGGTTTCACGGAATACGACCACTACGACGGTTTGGGCCTGGCGGAGCTGATTCGCAGGGGTGAGGTGTCGGCCGGCGAGGTTTGCGCGGAGGCCGTCGGCCGCATCGAGCGCATCAACCCCTCGGTCAACGCGGTGGTGACGCCGATGTTCGACCACGCGCGTCGGCGCCTTGAGCTTCCGCTGCCCGCCGGGCCTTTCCGCGGAGTCCCGTTTTTGCTCAAAGACCTGCTCTCGGCCTATGCCGGGGTTGCGCTCACCTTCGGCTCCAAGGCCTGCCGGAACTTCGTGCCGACTCACGACAGCGAAATGGTGCGCCGATACAAGGCGGCGGGGGTCGTGATTCTCGGGAAAACCAACACCCCGGAATTCGGGCTCGTCGCCACCACCGAGCCCGAACTCTTCGGACCGACGCGCAATCCGTGGGATTTGAGCCGCACCCCGGGCGGCTCGAGCGGGGGGTCCGCCGCGGCGGTGGCATCCGGCATGGTGCCTCTTGCGGGCGGCGGGGACGGCGGCGGATCCATCCGCATTCCGGCCGCCTACTGCGGGCTTTTCGGGTTAAAGCCCAGTCGCGGCCGGACGCCGACGGGGCCTGATTTCGGCGAGATATGGCAGGGGGCCGTCGTCGAGCATGTCCTCACCCGCAGCGTGCGGGACAGTGCCGCCATGCTGGATGCGGTCTGCGGGCCGGACGTGGGCGCCCCGTTCAACATCGCCCCGCCCGAGCGGCCTTTCAGCGAGGAGGTGCGGCGCGAGCCGGGCCGGCTGCGAATCGCCTTCAGCACCCGCTCGCCGCTGGGCACCCCGGTTCACCCGGAATACGTCAAGGCCGTGCTGGAGGCCGCTATCCTTCTGCACCGGTTGGGGCACGCGGTCGAGGAAGCGGAGCCTGATCTGGACGGCATGGCTCTCGCGCGGAGTTTTTTCGAGTTGTATTACGGCGAGGTGGCGGCGGACCTCGAAGACCTGGAGCTCGTGCTCGGCCGGAAGGCCACCGCGCAGGACGTGGAGACGATCACCTGGACCCTCGGGCTGCTGGGGCGCGTCGCATCGGCGCATTCGTTTGCACACGCCAAGCGGCTGTGGGGGAGAGCCGCCCGGGTCGTGGGGCGGTTTTTTGAAGCGCATGACATTTATATGACGCCGACCGTTGCCCAGCCGCCGGCGCGGATCGGCGAGCTTGCACCGGCGCCGATCGAAATCGCCGGAATGAAAATGGTCAATGCCCTGGGCCTTGGAAGGCTGCTGCGCCGCAGCGGCATCACCGATCGGCTCGCCATTAAAAACATGGCGCGCACGCCGTTCACTCAACTCGCCAACATCACCGGGCAGCCCGCCATGTCGGTGCCGCTGCACTGGGCTCGCGACGGGCTTCCCGCCGGCGTCCAGTTCATGGCGCGGACGGCAAGTGAAGCCGTCCTCTTGCGCCTGGCGGCCCAATTGGAAGCCGAAAGGCCGTGGTTTCACAAGCGGCCCGCCTTGTCGCGTGGGAGATTCGCATGAACGTGCTTCAAGCGGTGATTTTGGGGATTATTCAGGGATTGACCGAGTTCATCCCGATTTCGAGTTCGGCGCACCTGATCATCGTGCCGTGGCTTTTCGGTTGGGAGGACAAGCTGATCAACAGCCTGACCTTCGACGTGGCGTTGCATCTGGGCACGCTGGTCGCCGTGCTGGCGTATTTTGCAAGGGATTGGGTCCGGTTGATCAAAGCCGGGCTGGCGAGCATCGCCGAAAGGCGAATCGGCAGTGACCCGGACCGGAAGATGGCCTGGTTTCTGATCATCGGCACCATTCCTGCCGTTGTGGTCGGCCTCCTCGCGGAAAAAAAGATCGAACAGCTGTTTCATCAACCCGACGCACCCCATCAGGGCTCGTCCATGATCGCGATGGCCGTGATCATTGCCGTGCTGGGCGCCCTGCTCTTTATGGCGGAGCGCCTGGCCCGGCACGTGCGGACCATGGACCAGTTATCGCTGCGGGACATCCTTCTCATCGGGCTGGCGCAGGCGCTCGCCGTATTCCCGGGGGTGTCGCGCTCCGGCAGTACCATTACCGCCGGGCTGGCGCTCGGGCTCACGCGCGAAACCGCCGCCCGCTTCTCGTTTCTGCTGTCGGCGCCGATCATCGGCGGGGCGGGGGCCAAAAGCCTTCTGAACATTTTTCACGACATCCAGGCCCATGGCATGGCCGGCTTCGACATCGCATCCTTCGCGTCGGGGTTTGCGGCCGCCGCCGTCAGCGGCTATCTGTGCATCACGTACCTGCTGCGCTTCCTGCAGAAACACCCGACCACCATTTTCGTGTTTTACCGCTGGGCGTTGGCCGTTTTGATTGTCGCCGTGGTGTTGACGCGGGGGTGAGGCAGGGCAGTCAATTTAAAACCGGGCCGATGCAGTATGGTATTTTTTGAACCGCGAAAGCGAGCAAAGCATAGAAGGCACCCCATTCCTTACGGTCGATGATTCCCTGCAGCAAGCTGCATTAAATAATCAATTGTTTCAGTACTCAAGCCAAGCACTCTTCGTGTTTCGCAGGAATTTTACGGCAAGGCCCCGCGGGCCGTTCCCAGCGCCTCCGTCAGGCGCTGCTTCTGCTGGTCCCGCCGATGTTCGGAAGCCGCATGACGAGAAGCATGCTCAAAAGCGGAACCACCGGCAGCCACGCGAGAACGGCCTTGACCGTGTAAATGTCGGCGAGTTTGCCGATGATCGGGCTCATGATCCCGCCGACGCCTAAAGCCAGCCCCATCATCAGACTCGACACCATGGACTTGCCCTTGGGTGCCAGTTCCTGCGCCATGGCCACTCCCAGGGGCAGGGTGGCCATGGAAAAGAAACCCGCCAGAAACGCGCTCGGATAGATCCACCCGTCGCCCAGAAAGACCGACAGGAGCAACGCGGGCGCCGTCAGAGCGTTGCTGACCATGAAGACCGGCTTGTAGCCGATCCGGTCCGCCATGTGGCCGCCGCACAGGCCGCTCGCCGAACCGGCCAGAGTGTAAAGTGACACCACCGTGCCGATCTCAACGAGCGAGTGTCCCGACTGGGAATAGAGCATCGGTATGAAGGTGGCGAAGGTCGCGCTGGTGAAGGCCCGCAGCACCATCACCATCCAGACGTTTAAAACGGGCTTCCAGGCGCTGCCCAACGCTTCCCGGATCGAGCCGAAGAACCCGCGGCTGGCGAGGCCTTCGCCTTCCGGCCGCGGGACCAGCCAGAAGATCAGCGGCAGCAGCGGCAGGCCGATGACGGCCGTGAGCACGGTGCCCTGGAGCCCCCAGACGCCCACGATCGCCGTGATGACGATGGGGCCGACGCCGAAGGCCAGGGTCCCGCCCATGTTGAAGATCGACATGCAGAAGCTGAAGTGACGGCCGGCGTAGGTCGAGATCATCCCGGCAACGGGCGGGTGGAACATGGCCTGGCCGGCCGAGCCGATGGCGATGAAAAGAATCAGGATCAGGAAACTCGGCGCCAGGCCGACCAACGGGATGAAGATCATCGACAGGATCGGGCCGCCGAGCACGAACAGCCGGGTGTGGTAATGGTCCGCGAGATAGCCGGACACGGGTTGGACGATGAACATGAGAAAGCGGCTGACACCGGCGAGCAGACCCACCTGGGCCATGGAGAGGGCAAAGGTGTCGGCGAACATCGGCAGCAGCGGGCTGATGAAGGATCCGTAGAAGTCGCCGGTGAAGTGGACGAGGGTCAGGGCGAAGATCACCCGGATGTTGGCTTTCGTCCGATCTGTCATGCCGAAACGAGGACCCCGCAAAAAAAACCCCGGCCGAATCGGCCGGGGTTGAACGATTATGTTGGTCGGGACGAGTGGATTTGAACCACCGACCCCAGCGTCCCGAACGCTGTGCTCTACCAGGCTGAGCCACGTCCCGACTGAATTTGGCTATTTACGCCAATCTCAAACCGATGTCAACCCATAACTCGAACAGGGTGTTTAAAAACAAACATCAGGCCGTCAGTCAAGGCGTGCGGTGTTTTGGAAAGCGCAGCCTATTTAGCGATAGGTGAGCATTTACAAAAGCCGCACAACGCCGGATCACGGCCTCAGACGCAGTTTTTCAACACCCTGATACCTGAAGCGGCCAGCGAGAACCGGATGCCATGTCCACCCGTGCGATCCAATACCTGAAGCAGCGCAAGCTTGCTTTTGAAGTTGTTCAATACGAGCATTTGCAGAAGGGCGCTGAGTTCGCCGCGCAGGCGACTGGCGTTCCCCTGGAACAGACGGTGAAGACGCTGGTGGTGGATCTCGGAGCCGGTCGCCATGGTCTGGTGCTTGTTCCCGGCGACCGGCAGGCGGATATGAAGCGTGTGGCCCGGGCGTATGCGGCCAAACGGGCGGAGATGGTCGACGCCGCGACAGCCGAGCGGCTGACCGGGTATCACGTCGGCGGCATCAGTCCGTTCGGGGTCCGGCAGGCGTTGCCGGTCCTGATGGATGCGATCATTTTGTCCCACGAAAAAATTCTGATCAACGCGGGCCAGAGAGGCACCATGCTCAAAATGTCATCGGCGGACATCCGCTCCGGCCTGGGGTGCCTGGTCGCAGACGTGTCAGCGGGGTGAGCCGGAAATTGTTTTTCGGTAAAAGCTACCATTTGAAACCGCCCCGAAGCATCCCTATCTATACGGGTATTTCCAGCATAAACCAGGAGGCGTTGACATGCAGCGAACATTGGCGGTTCTCATGTGGGTGCTGGCGGG
>DATITS010000232.1:0-3806 GCA_035467535.1 Desulfobacterales bacterium | reverse complement strand
CCGGATTGGAGAAATCCGCCGCCACCGCCGCAGCAATAGTTGTTGGAGCGGTTCGGCTGCATGTCGATGAAGTTCTCTGCGCCCACCACCGATTTGACCACGAAGCGCAGGTCCTCGGCGATCGGGTCCCCGTAGCTCTTTCTCACGATCTGGCAGGGGTCCTGCACCGTGAATTTGATCTTCAGATCCTTGTTCCAGTCGGAGTTGACCTTCAGTTTGCCTTCCCGGATCCACTTGGCGTAGTATTCATAGATGTTCTTGACCACGAAGTTGTGCGCGATGTTGAATTTTTTCAGTCCCTCCAGGACTGAGAAGGTCACGTGCCCTCACTCGGTGTTGAGATAGATTTTGCACCCCAGATCGTCCGCCTGTTTGACCGAAATCCCGGTGGTCTGCTTCCAGGCCTCGCTGTCGGCCAGGAACATGCAATAGTTTTCCCCGCCCCACCCCTTTGAGCCATAGGTCCAGTCGGCCCCGGCGAGGTGGAGTATCTTCCACAAAGGCACCATTTCGTCCGGTTCGGTGACCGGCTCCCTCGAATTCTGATTCAAAAAAAATTCAGCGCCCACTTTGTCGACAGGAGCCTGCATGTCGGCAAACTCCGGCTGAGCTTCCCGGTACTCTTCAAGCACATCCCCCACCACAAACTGGAAATCTTCGGGGGAGGCCCCCATGGCGCTGCAGCTCTCGTTGCGGAGCGCCATGTCGCATGACCCGAGGATGCCCTTCGGGCGTTTTTCCCTGGGCCAGCTCGCCCGCGCGTTGTAAATCAGTCGCGGGATGTCGATTTTCATGGGGCAGACGTAAATGCACCGCTGGCACATGGTGCACATCCACACCCAGTTCGAGTTGAGAATTTCATCGTCCAGCCCGAGCGCGGCCATCCGCAGAAATTTGCGCGGGTCCATCCCATCAAGCCCCGTTGCCGGGCATCCGGAAGAACACGCTCCGCAGGTGAGGCAAAGATTCAAATTGCCGCCCTCCGGAAGAACTTCTTTGACCTGGTCCATGAATGTCGAACGTTTTTTTCCGCCAATCCGAATTACATTTTTCTCCATTGTCGCTCCTCCTTCAATTGGTACATATCCCGCTCTAAATTAAAGCATGACGGAAGCCGAAAAATTGAAGCTCCCCGTAGCAAGCTGCTGGGAAGCTTCGACCGTAAAGAATGCAGTCATATAATGATTCGCTCGCTAACCCCGCTGCAAGCAGCGGGGAATGCGCTCGCTTTCGCGGCTCAATGTCGAAATCAGATGGTCGTGAAGAGCCACTCCGCCTCCTGAACTCAATAGTGCGGATAGTAGCGGATTCCGACGCGGTAAAGCGGCCCTCGGCCTTGGCCCAGCGTTTGACACCACTTGACCTCCCCCAGTGCCGTCGTTCTTAGTCCCTGCAGAATGGCTTTTCCAACATCTGCCGCCTGAGACATGTCAATGCGCAGGTGAATGCTTGTCCCGGGCAAAATGCGGTGATGGGTCTCCGCACAAATGCCGTCTTGGCTGTAGCTGATCATCTGCGCCGGCATAACAGCGCCTTGGTTGAACACGGACATGGTCAACGGAATCCGTAGGCAGTGCCTGCGGATTCTCCGTCTTTCCTCCGCAAGCGCCGCAGCACCCTCGATGCTGAGATCTTTGCCGCCATCACCGCGGCGCAGAATCTCGCCGCCGCCGGCCGGGGGATTTGGATGGCTCCGCAGTGAGCCCTTTTGCCGGCCGCTTGTCGGGCGAACCTGTAGCGCGCCGATGACATCGATGAAAGCGTCGTGAGAGATCATAGGGTCTTTTCACCACTTCAACAGAAAGTGCCGGCCGCATCTTTCAGCTTCAGATAGCGATGCCGATCCCAGTAAACGCAAGCGGCATGCCATGCCGGATATGACATTCACAGAAATATGTATTCTATATTATTTCAAACTATTGGGATCGAAGAGGAACTAAAAGGACGGCGAGGCGGGACATGAACCGCCAAGAAGGTATTGCACAATGCACGATTATTTCCGGCGGCGGCCGTCGGTTTCGGGCACGGCAATCCGGAAGGCCTGGATCTTGCGGTAAAGAGTGCTCGGATCGATGCCCAGGGTGCGGGCCGCCCGTTTGCGGTTGCCGTTGCAGCGGCGCAGCGTGTCGGTGATCAGCAGCTTTTCCATGGCCTGGAGGTTCATGGGGTTGAGCGCCTCCTGCGCCGCCGGCCCGGCCGGGCGCAGCTCGGGCGGCAGGTGGTGCAGTTCGATCAGGCCGCCGCGGCATAAAACAAAGGCCTGCTCGATAATGTTTTCCAACTCGCGCACGTTGCCGGGGAAATCGTGCTCCATGAGCCGGGCCAGGGCCTCGACCGAGATCCCCGCGATGTCTTTTCCCTGGAGGCGGTTGAACTTGGCCACCAAATGATCCAGCAGCAGGGGGATGTCCTCGCGGCGCTGCTGCAGCGCCGGCAGCTGCAGGTGCACCACCCGGATGCGGTAGTAAAGATCGCTGCGAAAAGCCCCGGCACGGACCAGCTCGGCCAGGTCTTTGTTGGTGGCGGCCACCACCCGGATATCCACCGTCACCGACGCTGCGCCCCCCAGCGGCTCGATGACATGATCCTGCAGCACCCGCAGCAGCCGTACCTGCAGGGCCGGCGACATGTCGCCGATCTCGTCCAGAAAGATGGTCCCGCCTTCGGCCCGGGCAAAGCGGCCGGCCTTGTCACGCTTGGCATCGGTGAAGGCACCGGCCTTATAGCCGAACAATTCGCTTTCCAGCAGGGTGTCCGGCAGGGCGGCACAGTTCACGGCTACGAAAGGCTTTTTTCGGCGGGGCGACAAGTTGTGAATCGCCCGAGCGAACAGCTCTTTGCCGGTTCCGCTCGGGCCTTCGATCAGCACGCTGCTGCGGCTGGCGGCGATCTGGGGCAGTAGGTCGAACAGGCGCATCATGGCCGGGCTGCGGCCGACGATGTCCTCGAAAGTGTAACGGCTTTGGAGTTGTTTCTGCAGCTGCTCGACCTGACTGAGATCCTGAAACGTCTCCACGCCGCCGATGACCCGGCGTGCGTCGTCTTTCAGGATGGCCGTGGAGATGCGAATGGGCACACGCCGGCCCTGCTGGTTGATGATGTGGGCGGTGGCGTTGACCACCGGTTTGCCGCTTTCGAACGTTTTTCTCAGGGCGCACTCCTTTTCGCAGATGTTGGCGTGAAACACGTCGCAACAGGCTTTGCCGAGAGCCTCCTGGCGCGAGACCCCCGTGATCCTCTCGGCCGCCCGGTTGAACGCCGTGATGCGCCATTGCGGATCCACCGTGAACACGCCCTCATTGATGGAATCCAAGATGACGTCCTGCCGGCGGCCTTCGATTTTCCTTTTCATCTGCCTGTCTCCGCAGCTCCAACATGAGCAATTTCAACCTGAAACGCTTTTGACAAGCCCCTCAAGCGCCATAATCGTGCACTCTGCACTTTATTAAGTGATATATAATTGCATAATGCATTTATATCGTCAAGGACATTTCTGCGATTCAAACAACTTAAAGGCATTTTTTCAGAGACTTTAGGGCTCCCGTTTCACGCTGGCACGGTGATTGCTCAGGTCGATGTCCATGAAGATCGCGATCGCCCATTGGCAAAATCGCATCTCTCCCGTCTTTGATGTAGCCGACCGCCTGATACTCATCGATGTCGAAGACGGCCGCGAAGTTCATCGGGAAAGTCTGCACCTGGTCGGCCGCGATCCTTTCGGTCGGGCCCGCGAGCTATCGGATCTGGGAGTGGACGTGCTGCTCTGCGGGGCCGTCTCCCGTGGTCTGGAAAAAGCCTTGGTCGCC
>DATITS010000231.1:0-9285 GCA_035467535.1 Desulfobacterales bacterium | reverse complement strand
GAAAGGCTTGCAATGGTTTCTGCGATCGTCACTGGGTATCAAGCGATCCCGGTTCTCTTCGAAAACGACGACATCATCGCCGTGGACAAGCCGGAAAACCTCGCCTCCATTCCCGAACGCAACCCGGAAAAAATTTCCCTGCTCAAAATCCTGTCCGAAACGCTGGAGCGCAAGCTTTATACCGTCCACCGCCTGGACAAGCAGGTGAGCGGGGTGATCTTGTTTGCAAAGACACCCGAAGCGCACCGCCGGCTGAACCGGATGTTCGAACACCGCCAGGTTCACAAGACCTACATGGCCCTGGTCCACGGGGAAATCGCCGACGAACGCGGCGTGATCGACAAACCGCTGCGTTGTTTCGGCTCGGGCCGGATGGGGGCGGATATAAAGCGAGGCAAGCCGTGCCGGACCGAATTCTCAGTGCTCGAGCTGCTGCCGGGGTATAGCTTGGTGCGGGTCAATCCGGCTACCGGCCGCAAGCACCAAATCCGCGCCCATTTCTTCGGTATCGGCCACCCTGTCGTGGGGGATACCCTGTACGGGGAGAAGTCAATCCAAAAAACGTTTCCACGACTTATGCTGCATTCACTGGAAGTCGAATTCATTGAGGCGACAGCCCAAAAAAAAATCATCACATCTAAAATTCCCTCTTCTTTTTCCGCTGTTATCAACAGGATCCGCGGATAGTGCTTTTTTGTTAATCTAAACCCAAAATTTGCCGATAGAGCAGGTGGGGACCGTTTGAATCCTACTATCCTGCCGTTCTGATAGCGCCGCCGCGACCCCAACAGGCTTGAGCACAAAATTAGAGGTTTTTCTGTTTAATCACAGAATTAAAACTTCTCTGTGAGATGCAATACCGTAGACTACCTTCAATGCGAAACGGCTTTAAGGTCTTTATACTTGGGACAAAAAGAAAAAAGCATGGAACGACCGGGGTCAAAAGAGTTAGCTTCAATAAAGGCCATTAAACTGCCCACCCTGCCGGGCATCGCCATGAAAATAATCGAGGTGATGCAGCGCGAAAGCCCTAGCATTAATGAGATAGCCGAGATAATCTCATGCGACCCTTCTTTGAGTGCAAAAATATTGCATACCGTTAACTCGCCGTTTTATGGATTACCAACTAAAATTGGTGCGGTTAATCAGGCGATAGCCTTCATTGGTCTGAATGCCGTAAAGAACCTTGCGTTAGGCTTTTCGCTTATCAAAACTTTCAAGCCTAAAAAACGGGTCTCTTTTGACCATGTCCAATTTTGGAAGGATTCAATTACCGGGGCAGTTGCAGCAAAAACAATTGCGGACAGAGTCAATAGGAATATAGCCGACGATGCATTCTTTTTGGGGCTTTTGCAGAATATCGGGAGTTTGATCATGGCCGAATCATTGCCGGAGAAATACGGCACTGTAATCGGCCGGATGAAAGCCGAATCAACCCCTTTGCACCAAGCTGAATACGATGAGTTTGGTTTTGATCACATGGAAGTCGGCGAGTGCGCATCCAAGTTTTGGGGCTTGCCCGATTCAATTTCCCTTCCGATAGGGTCTCATCACTGCCCGCAGAGGATAAAATCTTCTTCAGCGGAAACTGAATGCTTGGCAACAATCCTTCATCTATCCTCTCTATACATCGATATTTTTGGATTTAAGCAACTGGATGGCCACTGCCCGCTGATTAACGGACTGATCAATAAATATGGCTATTCCAGAATACTCGATCAAACTGACATCTTGCAAGAAATAGGGGAGGCGACAAAATCAATTTTCCCGATCTTTGAAATCGCTGTCGACGAAAGACAACACGCCCAGATCATCAACGCTGCAAAAAATGAGCTGAGCCAGCTTACAACAAGCCTGGTTGAACAGATTCACACCCAAGAAAAAAGTTTGCAGAACCTCAAGAATCAAGTGGTGCGGGACAGCATGACCCAATTGTATAACCATGAACATTTCTTGCAACTCCTGCGCGAGGAGGTCAATCGGGCCCTCAGATATAAAACTCCGCTATCCCTGATTCTGGCCGATATCGACTACTTCAAATCGGTAAACGACTTTTATGGTCATCTCGCAGGCGATTTTGTCTTGAAACATATCGCTCTTAACCTTCAGAGTCTGTCGCGTGAGTCGGATCATATAGCCCGTTATGGCGGTGAGGAGTTCGCCATCATCCTAACGGCGACTCCACTCGACGGGGCGCAGTTGTTTGGGGAGAGACTTAGAAAGGCTATCGGTTCGACCAAAATCAATTATAACGGCAAATCCATCTGCGTAACAATGAGTTTCGGTATTGCTTCACTGGAAAACAATCCAAGGCCGGACGTGGAAGGCCTTGTCAAAATGGCAGATGAGGCCCTTTATGAGGCGAAGAGTGCCGGCAGAAACAAATGCTGCTGTTACCAGGGAATCATTCCCGATCATTCGCGACATTCCGTATTAGTTGTCGATGACGAAGAGGCTCTATTGATAACGGTCACCAAGATGCTGAGCCGTCTGGGGTATGATGCAAAATCCGCCAGGAACGGCCAGGAGGCCATTGACCATTTTTCTGTTCACCATGAAAGAATCGATACTGTATTGCTGGATGTAGTTATGCCCGGAATGAGGTCCCGGGAAATTCTAAAAACAATAAAAAAAATGCGCCCTGGAACCAGGGTTCTCTTGGCAAGCGGACTCAGCATTGATGAGATTGAAAAAGACCTTATAAAAGAGAGCGACGGCTTTCTTTCAAAGCCCTTTATAATGAGTGACCTGTCGCAAGCGATTGCCATGAATCCAAAGAAATCATAAGGGTATGGCCGCCGGCAAGATTCGGGCAACGAAAATCGGCCGCGGCTGGAAGGTGCTGGAGACCGAACTCGATCGCTACCTGCTGGCGCAACAGTGACGGCCGGCCTGATTCGGTTTTTCCGATCTGCCTCGACTTCAATACCGCCCCGCATGACTAGAAGTGGTTTCACAACCTCGGATCACGCCCGAGGGCAAGGCGCAGGCCGATTCGAAAGCGCAGCAACCAAGCCAGGTTGTGAGCATTTCGAGAGGCCTGCAACGCCGCCATCGGGGGTCAGGGTTATGAAACCACTTCTAGTGTGAACCCCTTATCAAGCAGCTGCCGGGCTTCTTCGCAACCCTGCAACCGCCAGCCTCCTGATCGAAAAGCCCGGCTTGTAATTCCTCTTGTTTCCCGAGCAAACGTAAAGGTATAGTAGGGTCTCAGCCGAGGGGCTGAGACTTCAACCCGACGAGGAGAACGATGCCAATGCCGGACGTCTACGAAAAACTGCGGACCCACCTGGACAGCTTGCCGGCCGGGTTCCCGGCCACCGAATCCGGGGTCGAGCTGCGCATTCTGAAGCGCCTGTTTACACCCGAGGAGGCCGCACTCGCCCTCCATGTGGCCATGAAACTCGAACCGGCCGCCGTCATTGCCGGCCGCGCGGGCCTGCCGGAAGCGGCAACCGAGACACGCCTGAAGCAGATGTCCCGCAAGGGGCTGATCTTCAGCATCGAGGCGGCCGACCGGCCGCACGTCTACATGGCCGCCCAGTTCGTGATCGGCATCTGGGAATACCACGTGAACGACCTGGACCCGGAATTTATTCGGGACATGGACGAATACATTCCGATATTGTCCCGCACGGCTTTCAGCCGCGTGCCGCAGCTTCGCACCATCCCGGTCGGCAAGAGCATCAGCGCCGGCATGGAAGTGCTGCCCTACGAACAGGCCGAGGAGATCGTCCGCAAGCAGACGACGTTCCTGGTGGCCCCCTGCATCTGCCGCCGCGAACACCAGCTGAAAGGAGCCGGCTGCGAGAAGCTGATGGACGCCTGTCTGATTTTCGGGTGGGGCGCCGAATACTACGCGCGCAATGGCCTGGGGCGGTTCATCACCCTGGAAGAGACCCTGGAGATCCTGAAGATGGCCGAGGAGCAGGGGCTGGTGCTCCAGCCGAGCAACTCCCAGGACATCGTGAACATCTGCTGCTGCTGCGGGGACTGCTGCCAGGTGCTGAAGCACTTGAAAAACCAGCCGGTACCGGCGGCCGCCGTGGCCTCGCCGTTCGTGGCCGCGCTGGATCCGGACCTGTGCACCGGCTGCGGTACGTGCCAGGACCGCTGCCAGATGGATGCCCTGACCATGGCGGATGCCCTCGCCGTCCTCAACACCGACCGCTGCATCGGCTGCGGGCTTTGCGTCACCACCTGCCCGAGCGGCGCGCTCAGCCTGCAGCGCAAGCCGCCGGAACGCCAGCCGGCCACCCCCAAAAACCCGCGCGAAGCCTTGATTCTAAGGGCTAAGGCACGCATGGCGCCACTGAAATAGGGTAGCTCATCTTGCCGGGGATGACTCCGCGGACACCGCCCCGCGGGTGGGGCGTGTCGCCATCCCGACGCGGGATGAGGTGGATGTGGGCGTGAAAGACGGTCTGCCCCGCGGACTCCCCGCAATTCATCCCGATGTTGAAGCCCGTCACCGTCCGGTCGGCTGCGCTGATCCGGCTCTTGAGGATCAGCAGCAGCGCCTCGGCGTCCCGCCGCTCCTTCTCGGTCATCGAAAACCAGTCGGGCATGTGCCGCTTGGGGATGACGAGATGATGCCCCACTGAAACAGGATACCGGTCATGGACGGCCCAGACCGAATCCAGCTCCGCGACGACCAGGTTCTTGATCTTTGCCGGGCAGAACCTGCAGGGCGGCAGGTCAGGCGGAACCTCATTCACCATGATTCCTCCCACTTCTAATCTGGCTGGAACTCACATCCGGGCATCACCCCTTGGGTTTGTAGATGCCGTTGGGGTCCGATCCGCTCAGCCCGGCCTGGTAAGAGCGCTCATCCACCGGCGACAACCTCTTCTCCGTCTCGGCGTCGATCAACATGACCCGCCGGATCTCGTCGGTGCGCCGGGCGATCAGCTCCATGGTCTTATCGGCCGTCATCCAGCTCAGCGAGTCAAAGCTTTTCAGGTTCAATGGCCCGGTGTAGCCCCGCAGCGTCTTCTCGCGCTCGAGGTTGTAATACTGCTCGAAATAGGACATGACAAGCTCGCGGATCGTGCGGTAGACCGGCTCGCGGAAGCGCAGACCCACAAAGTTGGATTTGGCCACCGCCCCCCAGCAGCCGCCATCCTTGAACAGCGCCAGCAGGTGCTCGTCGTCGCGACCGTTGGAGAGCATGTCCAGAATCAGCGGCGGGTAGCCGATGCGTCGCAGCGCCATCGCGGCAAACACGGCACCGTCGAAGCAGTGGGCCGTGCGGTCCCGCAGCACCCGCAGCGGGCAGCGGTAAAAATCAGCCGGGCTGTAGGGGATCGAATCCAGGAACGCCTGAATACCGCCCGGGCTGGTAAGGCCGCTCACGATCGCACGCTCCTCAGCACTCAGCAGCCGGTCAAATTCTTCAAAGGCGGACATCGCTGCTCCTCTCGCAAGATCTTTTTTATTGATTGTCTCGAGATAGTGTGGACCGAGAGCAACCCCCTCACCCTGCCCTCTCCCCCAATCCTGGGGGAGAGGGCAGGGTGAGGGGGTGATCCGTGTCAACACAAATATGAGACCTTTGATTCTGATGCTGGAGCGCTTCTATCTCGGCAAAATCCACGGAATACAAAATGCAGCGGGCCGAATGCAGGCCACCACACCGCGCCTGCACCTCTTGGTTGATGATGCGGTAGTACTCTAACGTGGACTCCCAGCTCATGCCGCCGAGCAGGCCGATGCTCTTCATGGTCCGCACCTCTGATGATGACATCCTCAATCCACGATGAAAAGTCTGGCGCCGGTGCGCGTGGAGGAACGATGCGGCTCGGCCCCATCCGCCACCTGGTAGCTCATGCCGGCCTTCAGCGTGAACCTGCGCCCGTCGGCCAGCTCGGTTTCAAGCTCCCCTTCGAGCACCAGCAGGATGTGTCCCTTGGAACACCAGTGGTCTGCGAGATAGCCAGGGGAATACTCGACCATGCGCACCCGGATGTCGTTGAACTGCTGCGTCCGCCAATGGGCAACCCCGCCGATGCCGCCGTGTTCGGTTTTCTCGGTCTGGGACCAGTCAGTGGTCCCGAATGGAATGGCTTGCATTTTCATCGATGGTGTCCTTCATGACAGATCGCTGAAGAAATGGGCAGATCGGTTGAGCCTGCGGAAAACGTTATACTCCAAACCAGATGACATGCAAACAGCTCTGTCGTATAAGGGTTATCTCACACTACCTAAAAGAGCTGCCAGCCTGCCGACTCTCGGACGGTGGCAATAGGGACCGGATGGTGCTTCAAGATATCCAGCTGATGGCGCGTATTGCAGTTTCCATCGTCCTGGAGGCTGCCCCGTTTCTGCTCCTGGGCTCACTGCTGTCGGCCGTCATCGAACGATATGTGAAAACGGACCTCATCGCACGCCGGATCCCAAAAGGGCCGCTCGGCCGCATAGCCGTCGGGCTGCTGGGCGGAATGCTCATGCCGATCTGCGAGTGCGGTTCGGTGCCCCTGGCCCGCCGCCTGCTGGGGAAAGGGGTCCCACCCCTGACGGCGGTCACCTATATGCTCGCCGCGCCGGTCATCAATCCGGTCGTCCTGCTCTCCACCTACGTGGCCTTTGGCGGCAGTATGAAAATGGTCCTTTCAAGGGCGGCGGCGGTGGCCGTCAGCGCGGCCCTGACGGGATGGCTCTGCGCCCGCCGGATCTCCTCCAATGGCCAAGCCGATTCCATTCGGCCGATGGCGGGGTCAGACCTGACCCATCCCCATTCTCACTGCGGTCAACCCATTACAGCCGGGGGGCGTTCCCGGTGGGCGGTTGTGGATCTTCTCAGCAGCGGTGCGGCCGAGTTCTTGGACATGGGCAAATACCTTGTCCTGGGCGCCGTGACATCGGCGTCCTTCAAGGTTTTTTTGCCCTGGCAGCTCGTTCAGGTCTTGGGGGGCAATGCCGTCATGGCGGTGACCGTGCTGATGCTTTTAGCCGTGCTGCTCTGCGTCTGCTCCGAGGCCGACGCCTTTGTCGCCGCCTCCTTTGTGTACGCTCCCCCGTCCGCCCAGCTGGCCTTCATGGCCGTGGGCGCCATGGTGGACCTCAAGCTGGTGGGGATGTATTTTTCAGCTTTTCCGAAAAAAATCGCCTGGACGCTGATCATCGTGCCGGTGGTCTGTGTGTTTGTTTTATCAAACCTTTTGACGCTTCTGGTCGGGTAGGGTGATGAAACGGCTCCTTCTCGCCCTGGACGGGGCGTTCGTCCTCGGGTTGGGCCTTTACATGCTGTTTCTCAGTCAAACCGAGGCCTACTCCGCATTTATGAACCCTAAGTTCCGCCTGCTCACCGCCGCCGCGGCCGTCGGGTTGTGCATCGTGGGTGCGGCCTACCTGATCCGACCCAATGGCAGGACCGACCTGCTGCGCACCCTGTGCTTTGCCGTCCTTGGGTTGCTGATCCTGCACGCCGGCACTGGGGTTGTGAAGAGTTCGGCTGTTTTTGCCGCCAAGCCTCCCGAGACCCGGACCGATCCCGAGACCCATGTGATTCGGAATGGGGAGGCCTATCTCAAATCGAATCCCGCCCGGCTTTTCCTGTTGTTTCAGACCGGGCATGCCGCGCGGCTGGACCAGCGCTATGTGACCCGCGGGATCGTCAAGCGCAGCGCACAGTTGGACCGGCTCGGAAGGTTCGCCTTGCTGCGGGGAAACATGGTGTGCTGCCTGGCGGACGCAATCGCCATGGGGGTAATGGTCGCCGACGACGGCAGCCGGGAATTTCAAGACGGCGCCTGGGTCACGGCCTTCGGCCGAGCCCAGGCGACACCGGATCCGCAGCCCATCACCGACCTTGGAGCGGCGGGCGAAGTCCCCTTCGCGATGGTCTACGACCAGGCGGTTTTCGTGGCCGAGGCTGCGGAACGGATTGAACGCCCGCGATTCCCCTTCGTCTTCGAACTGCCGCCTTCCGGCAAAAGCCCTCACCGCTTGACGGGCGGCGACGACGATTATTAGCCGTTGATCAATAGAAATAAAAACAAGAAGGAGACCATACGCCTTCCCGGCGGCCATCGACACGAGGCCAAAATGAACAGCGCACCGAACGATCAGTCATGCACCCATCTAACTGACCAACCTGTTGACATCGTTGCCGATGATCGCGAGCGCGCATCGGAGGTTGTCGCATTCATAGGCAGCATCCCCCGGGTTTCCGTGCGAATCGAAAGGCTCGCCGCAGGTGATTATCTGACCGATCGCAGAATCCTGTTCGAACGAAAAACGCTGCAGGATTTGGCGAGATCCATCGTGGATGGCAGGCTGTTCAAGCAGATGGTACGGCTTACAAAATCAAAATATAAAGCGGTTTTGATTCTGGAGGGTAGTGGAAAAAATACCGAGAGTCTGGGAGTGCGCCGGGAAGCGCTGCAGGGGGCCCTCATCACCATCAGCCTGATTTTGGGCATACCCGTTTTGCGATCGATGACACCCGAGGAAACCGCCCGGTTGATCGTCTATGTCGCTCGCCAGGTCGCATCGCTTGGCAAAGCGGGTTATCAAAGGGCCGGATATCGCCCCAAGTCTAAAAAAGGCAGGCAGCTTTACATCCTGCAGGGGCTTCCCGGGGTCGGACAAGAGCGGGCATTGCGGCTTCTGGAAAAATTCGGGAGTGTGGAAGGTGTGTTGCGCGCCGGCCTCGATGAGTTGCAGGCCGTGGAAGGCATCGGCGCGAAGACCGCCGACCGCATCCGCTGGGCCGTTAGCGAAAAAATCGAATCCTATGGAGATAGGACTCTTTTTTCAATTTAGCCCCATCTTCCTTGACATCGCCCCCACAAAATCGAAAAATACGGCTTATACCAACCGCTGGAGGTGATGATGAATCGAATCAACCTGGCGCGCATGGACTGCGAGAAGGTCAGTGCCGAGATCGGCGATTTTGTGATCGAACAGGTCAGGTACACGGGAACGACCGGTTGCGTGGTGGGCCTTTCCGGCGGCGTGGATTCCAGCACCACAGCAGCCTTGATCAAGCGCGCCTTCGCCCGGCATACGGCCGCGACATACGAACTCGTGGGCTACATCCTGCCCTCAAGCCTCAACAAGCAGGACGACATAAAGGATGCGAAACAGGTTGCCCGATACCTCGGCATCCGCTGTGAGGTTCACAGCATCGAAAAGCCGGTCGAGGCGTTCCGCGCCACCAACCCGGAGGCCTTTGAAAGCATCTTCCACAAGGGCAATATGATTTCCCGCGTGCGGGCGAACGTGCTTTCCACCAAGGCGGCCACCGAGAAGAAAATCGTGGCCGGCACCGGCAACAAGGAC
>DATITS010000230.1:0-2566 GCA_035467535.1 Desulfobacterales bacterium | reverse complement strand
CGCCCAAAGCCTTTCCCCCAACTTCACTGCGTCTTCCCCGTTGTGGCAAAGAATAGCCGCCTTGCAGTGCGGGGTCGCAGAAAGGAATGCCTTAAGCCCGGCAAGGTCCCTGTCATGCCACCTGGCGGCGGACTTGAGCTCGAGCGCCATGCAGGCGCGTTCGGCCTCAATGACGAAATCCACCTCGTTGCGGCCTTGAACCGCCCAGAAATAAAGGCCGGCGCTTTGCCATTTTGCTGCCAGGATCGAGGATAGGTTCTGCGCCGCATAGGTCTCGAACAGCGCCCCGAAAAGCGGGTCTTGTCGGACGCCGGATGAAGGACCCATGCCCGCCAGGTATCCTGCAAGGCCGGAGTCGCTCAAATAGAGTTTGGGTGATTTGATGGTCCGGCTGGCCCGATTCCTCAGGTAGGGTGTGATCCGGGTGATGAAAAAAGATGCATCGAACAGGGAAAGATAGCGCGATGTGGTGGCTGCGCTGAGCTTGGCATCCCTGCCCAGCTGGCTGGGAGAAAGAAGCTGGCCTGTCCTCAGCGCGGTCAGCCGAAGCAATGCGCGCAGCGCCATCAGGTTCCCGACCTGGCTCATTTCGCGCACATCGCGCTCAAGGTAGGTCTGTTCGAAGCCTTTGAACCAAACGGCAGGGTCCTCCACCTGTCTGAGGCAAACCGTGGGCATCCCTCCCAGCATGATGTCTTGAGGGCGCACGATCCTTGCGGGCTGAGTTGGACGGATATATTGTTTTTCAAAGAATTTTTTAATGAAAGGTTCTGCCGCTGTATTTCGAGCGACTTCCCTGCGGTTAAAGGGATGAATCGCCAAATACACCGCCCGCCCGGCAAGGCTTTCGGTAATATTCTTCAAAATGGAAAAATTGGCGGAGCCCGATAAGAGAAACCGGCCGGGAATTCTTTTTTTGTCGACCGCACGTTTGATGGCGCCAAATATTTCAGGGCATTTTTGCGCCTCATCTATGGTCATGGGGCTGTCTTGGCTAACAAATCCATCCGGATCGGACTTGGCGGCCTCGAGCTGGGCAAAGTCATCGAAGCTGATGTAGGTTCGATGAGTAAGGCCGGGCTCCGATCTGAGAAAGGTGGTTTTGCCTGTCTGCCGCATGCCGGTGACCACCACAACCGGCATGCTTTTCAGTGTGCGGGCGACCTCGGCGGAAATATCTCGGGCATAATATTCTGGCATGATGCTGCATACTATACTGGCGAAATGCCACTGTCAACTGAAATAAAATGACAGGCCGTCCTGGCGATATTTCACCCCCGGAAACAGACGTTTTCTCTCGTCCGCTTGACAGTCGATCTCTTCTTATATAGTTTTTCGACAGATGTGACCGGGGTGGCGGTTTACGCCTGAGATCATACCCGTTGAACCTGACCTGGGTAATTCCAGCGTAGGGAGCGTTCAACCATGGCAGTTCTCGGAGCCG
Source organism: Desulfobacterales bacterium (assembly GCA_035467535.1). Taxonomy (GTDB): domain Bacteria; phylum Desulfobacterota; class Desulfobacteria; order Desulfobacterales; family SpSt-501; genus SpSt-501. The sequence continues at coordinate 1,122 of DATITS010000230.1, read as the reverse complement.
TTTCCCTGTGGAAACGGCTTTGTTATTGGAGGACGCACGCAATGAAAACCAGGGATATCGCGCGCGCCGCCATGTTTGTGGCCTTGGCCGTGGCGCTGTCGCCGTTTTTCATCCCCGTGGGGATATCCAAGTGCTACCCGGCGCAGCACATGATCAACGTCATTGCGGCAGTTACGCTCGGGCCGGTTTACGCCGTCATGATCGCATTTTTCGCCGCCCTGATCCGCAATATCCTGGGGCTCGGGACCCTCTTGGCGTTTCCGGGCGGGATGATCGGCGCGCTGCTCGCAGGCTTGGCGTATCGGGCGTTCAAGAATACCTGGGCGGCCGGGTTGGGTGAGGTGCTCGGCACCGGCGTTCTCGGAGCCCTCGTCAGCGCCTGGCTGGTCGGGCCGGTCCTGTTGGGCAAATCCATGGCGGTCGGGGCCCTGATCGCCGCTTTCGGCTTGAGCTCGGTCGGGGGTGCCGCCGTCGGGCTGCTGGCGCTGAAGTTCCTGCGGAAGGTGAACCTGTGGCAGCCGCCGTCCGATTAGAACGCGTTTGCTACCGCTACCCCGGCAGCGGCCGGGCGCTGCAGGATCTGGAGCTTGGCATTGATGCCGGCGCGTATGCCGTCGTCTTCGGCGCCAACGGTTCGGGCAAGTCCTCCTTTGCCTATCTGCTGAACGGTCTGATCCCACACTTTTTCGAAGGCAGCTTTCAGGGTCTCGTTCAGGTGGACGGGCTCAGCACGCGGGACCACGCGACCGCCGATCTTTTTCACCGGGTGGGGCTCGTGCTCCAGAACCCCGATGCCCAGCTCTTCAGCAGCACCGTGACAGACGAGCTGGCCTTCGGGCTGGAGAGCCTGGGGCTACCCGCTACGCAGATCGACGAGCGCATCCGGGCGACGGCCGCATCCCTCGGCATCGAACATCTGCTCGGCCGTTCGCCGGAAACACTTTCAGGCGGCGAACAGCGCCTGGCGGCCATTGCATCGGTGCTGGTCATGGACCCGCCGATTCTGGTCCTGGATGAGCCTTTCGCCAACCTGGACTGGGTCTTTGCGCGAAGGGTGAGATCTCTGCTGGCCGACCTGCACCGGCGCGGCAAAACGGTCATCGTCATCGAACACCGCACCGG
>DATITS010000229.1:0-5371 GCA_035467535.1 Desulfobacterales bacterium | reverse complement strand
CGCGGCGACCCCTCGGCGGCCCTGCTCGAGGTCCTGGACCCGGAGCAGAACTTCGCCTTCAACGACCACTACCTCGACCTCGACTACGATCTGTCGGACATCATGTTCATCACCACGGCGAACACCCTGCCCGACATCCCGTTGCCGCTGCAGGACCGCATGGAGATCATCCGGCTGCCGGGCTACACCGAGGTGGAAAAGTACCACATCGCCGAGCAGTTCCTGGTGCCCAAGCAGATCAAGGTGAACGGCCTGGAGGGCCGGCAGGTCACTTTTTCCAAGAACGCGATCCTCGCCTTGATCCGCCGCTACACCCGCGAGGCCGGTGTCCGCAACCTGGAGCGCGAGATCGCCTCCATCTGCCGCAAGCTGGCGCGCGAGGCCGTGACCGACAAGGCGAAAAGCGAGTTCGGCGTGAACGAAAAATCCATTCCGAAACTTTTGGGGCCCTACCGGTTCCGCCAGGAGCAGGTGGAGCAGGAAGACCAGATCGGGATGGTGACGGGGCTGGCCTGGACCCCGGTGGGCGGGGAGTTGCTCTTCATCGAAACCCTGCTGATGCCCGGTCGGGGCAAGCTCACCGTCACGGGCAAGCTCGGGGATGTCATGCAGGAGTCCGCCCAGGCGGCCATGAGCTACGTGCGCTCGCGCGCCGCGCACCTGATGATCGACGAGCAATTTCACCGCAAGTACGACATCCACATCCACATCCCCGAGGGGGCCATCCCCAAGGACGGGCCGTCGGCCGGCATTTCCATGTGCACCTCGCTCGTGTCGGCGCTGACCCGGCGGCCGGTGCACCGGGACCTTGCCATGACCGGGGAGATCACGCTCAGGGGGCGCGTGCTGCCCATCGGCGGGCTGAAAGAGAAGCTGATCGCCGCCCACCGCGGCGGGGTCAAGCGGGTGATCATCCCGAAGGAAAACGAGAAGGACCTCAAGGACGTACCCAAGAGCGTCACCCGCCAGATGGACATCGCCTTCGTCGAGCACATGGACGAGGTGCTCACCCATGCACTGATCGTGCGCGCGGGCGAATCCCTTTTCAAGAAAGCGGACATCCGGCTGGACGTACCGGTCGAAGAAGGGAAGGTCAAGCAGGAGCCGGCCATCAATTAGCTGCGCGGCCGTGCTGAAATTCAACTTGACAGTGTTGCCGCAAGTTGATAGTTACTTTTTTTCGCGCGATTCGCTTGCGGGCGGATAGCTCAGTTGGGAGAGCGTCGGCCTTACAAGCCGAAGGTCGCAGGTTCAATCCCTGTTCCGCCTACCATTTCAACACGGGGCCGCGGGAGGGGTAGACTCGCAGAACGAAATTTACGCGGTCGATCGCATCACCTTTTTTGCAGCACCGGTTTGCGGGGGCGTAGCTCAGCTTGGTTAGAGCGCCGGCCTGTCACGTCGGAGGTCGCGGGTTCGAGCCCCGTCGCTCCCGCCAAAAAAAAAGGGCTTAGGAGAGATCCTAAGCCCTTTTTTTCTACCAAAATCGTTCCCGAAAAATTCGACGAACGGTTGATTCTTTAGTGCATCTTGTTGGTCTGAACTCTGACTGAACCGCAAAAGCGAGCGAATCCTAAAAAAAACCGGAATACTTACATCCATCCGGAAGACCGGGCCATGGTCCTGGAGCGCCACCTCAAGCGAATCCAGGGCGAGGCCGTCCCGGAAAGCTACGGCTTTCGAGTGCTCACGAAAAAAGGGGAACTGCGATGGGTGGACGTCACGGGGGTCCGGGTCGATTGGGAGGGCCGGCCCGCCGTTTTGAATTTTTTCGTCGACGCCACGAAGCGTGTGCGCTCGCAAGAGACCCAAAAGAAACTCGAGCAGCAGCTGATTCGCGCCCAAAAGATGGAGGCCCTGGGGGCCTTTGCCGGCGGGATTGCCCACGACTTCAACAACCGCATGGCCGCCGTCCTGGCCTATGTTTCCCTGATGCGCCACGAGACCGATCCGTTTCACCCGCACTCTGAATACCTGGCCAGAGCCGAGAAGCAGATCCGCGGAGGCGCCCAGCTGACCGCACAGCTGCTCGGTTATGCCCGCAACAAGCCTTACCAGGTCAAGCCGATCGCGTTGAACACGCTGGTGGCCGAGGTTGCGGAGACGTTCAGCCGGACGCATAAAAGCATAGGCGTTCGTATGAATCTGCACCCCGACCTTTGCGCCGTGAATGCCGACCCATCCCAGATCGAGCAGGCGCTGTTGAATCTCTTGGTCAATGCCTCCGATGCGATGCCAAACGGCGGAGAGCTGCAGCTTGCAACTTGTAACACCTCCCACGCTGCAATGCCCTCCGGCCAGTTCCAACCGAAGCCTGGAAACTACGTAAAGCTCCAGGTGGCGGATTCCGGAGTCGGGATGAGCGCTGAAACCATGGACCGGATTTTCGATCCATTTTTCACCACCAAGGAACTGGGGCGGGGAAGAGGTCTATCGGCAGATCAAGGAGCTGCGGCCCGATGCCCGGGTGCTGATTTCGAGCGGCTTCGACCCTATCGGTAATATGATCGAAAGCCTTAACCAGGACCGCGACGGCTTTCTGCGCAAGCCGTTTGGCCTGGGGGAGCTGTCAGTGAAGGTTCAGGAACTGTTGCGCAAAGGCTGACTCCCTACCCTGATAGAAGATTTCCGATCCCGCCGGCATCTCCATCCACTCCTGGGTTTGGCTAAATAATCATCTGGTGTTTTTTAGCTAAAAGTCATAATATAGAAGAATGTGCAAGTTTCCCGAATTCGTTCTGACAGGCTCAGGTCTCGACTTCGGATGACCCTAAGGAAATATGGTATGAAACGATGGATGGCATGCGCCGCGGTCATTTTTTTCGTTCATGCGGCGACGGCCCTGGCCGGTGGGCTGGCACCGGGTATTGGAAACCAGGAACTCGGCAAGTCGTCCGTCGTGGTGGCGGATGTCGTCGAGGCCGCGGCCACGGTGGAGGCGGTCGATTACGCCAAGCGCACGTTGAGACTGAAGATCCCCAGGGATGGGGTCCTCGATCTCAAGGTGGACCGGGAGGTCAAGAACCTCGAGCATGTAAAAAAAGGCGACCCGGTCAAGGCGGCTTACACCGAACCCCTGGCGGTCTTCATGCGCAAGGCCGATGCATCTCCCAACCCCGCCGAGTCCCGGCTGGTGTCGGTGGTCCCCAAGGGGGGCAGACCCGCGCTGCTGCTCGCCGAGACCGTGCAGATGTCGGCCGTCGTCGAAGCTCTCGACGCCAAGACACGCAAGTTGACGCTGAAGGTGGCCGGGGGCAGGACCCGGGTCCTGCGGGTGGACAACGGCCTCAAGCACCTTGACGGCCTCAAGAAAGGGGACGCGGTCGTCATCCGGATGATCGAGGCGATCGCCATCAAAGTGGAGAAGCGAAAGTAAGGGAAAGGAGATTGGGTTTGATGCAAAGGATGCCTGCCGTCGCCGCCGCTGTGCTCGCTGTCGTCTTCCTGTGTGTCTGCCTGCCGTTGCCGCTATGGGCCGCTGAGGCCAAGCCGGCCGCCACCGGTCAGACCCCGGCGGCGGCGCCGTCAACCGATCAGGACGACTACGAAGACGAGTACGACGATGACAGCAAGCAGGTGACCGTCGCCGACCCCATCGAACCGGTCAACCGGGTCATTTTCTGGTTCAACGACAAGATGTACTTCTACGCTCTGAAACCCGCCGCTCAAGGCGTCAGATTCGTCGTCCCCATCGAGATCCGTTCGGGCGTAAAAAACATGTTTCACAACATCCGCTTCCCCGTGCGTTTCGTGAACAGCCTTCTCCAGGCGAAGTGGTTAAAGGCGCGCAACGAGTTCTGCCAGTTTTTCCTGAATACCACGGTCGGTTTTCTGGGTTTTGCGGATGTGGCCGCTATCTATCCCGAACTCAAAACAAGACCGGAGGACACGGGGCAGACCTTCGCCGTGTGGGGGTGGCAACCAAGCTTTTATTTGGTGCTGCCGGTTTTCGGGCCGTCCACGGGACGGGATTCGGTCGGCAAAGTGGGGGATACGTTGCTGGACCCCCTGTACTGGCTAGTGCCGGGAATCCCGCCATCGGTAGCGCTCCGCGCCGGTGAGGCTGTCAACGACACCACCTTCCGGATCGGCGATTACGAGGCCATCAAAGACGCCTCCCTGGATTCCTACGTGGCGATTCGCAACGGGTTCATCCAGAACCGTGAAAAACTGATCAACGAGTGATCGCCTTTGCGGCGCTTTTTTTGGGGAAACGCCCGGCGCACAGGTCCTGCGCACACCGGTGCCGGCGGCCCGTTCCCGTCCCCGGTTCATTCCCGCCCCGGCCGTATGCACGCCTTGAATTTTCCCGCCCGGTCGGATACAACGGCTCCATGAAGACCGCACAGCAGCAACTGGCCGAAGGCATCCTCTTTACCGACGCGTACCAATTCACGATGGCCCAGTTGTATTTCCGCCTGGGCCTGCACGAGAAGCCCGCCCAGTTCGACTACTTCTTCAGGGACACCCCCGACTACGGCGGCCACAAGGCCGGCTACTGCATCAACGCCGGGTTGGAGTGGTTGATCGACTGGATGCGTGAGGCCCGGTTCCGCCGGCAGGACCTCGACTGCCTCCGGGGCCAAACCGGTCGCAGCGGACAGCCCGTGTTCAGCGCGGATTTTTTAAGCTGGCTCGAAAAGCACGGGAACTTCGACGCGCTTTCGATGCGGGCCATCCCCGAGGGCCGGGTGGTCCACCCCAACGTGCCGCTGGCGGTCGTCACGGGGCCTCTGGCCACGGCCCAGATTCTGGAAACCTCGCTGCTCAACCATCTCAACTACCAGACGCTGATCGCCACCAAGGCCGCGCGCATCCACGAGAGCAGCCGCGGCCAGCTGATCATCGAGTTCGGGGCGCGACGCGGACACGGCAAGGGGGTCACGGCGGCGGCCCGGGCGGCCCTGATCGGGGGGGCGGACTTCTCCTCCAACGTGGGGATCTCCCACGTGCTCGGATATCCGCCCAAGGGCACCCACGCTCACAGCATGGTGCAGGCGTTTCTCGCTCTCGGCATGACCGAGTTGGACGCGTTCCGGGCCTATGCCGAGACGTATCCCGACGATTGCGTGCTGCTGGTGGACACCATCGACACCCTGGGAAGCGGGATCCCCAACGCCATCAAGGTGTTCGAAGAACTCAAACGCAAAGGACACAAGCCCATCGGGATCCGACTGGACTCGGGCGATCTGGCGCACCTGGGGATTCAAGCCGCCCGCATGCTGGATGCGGCCGGGTTTCCGGACACGACGATCGTGCTCTCCAATGAGCTCGACGAACTCAGCATTTGGCAGATCATGACCCAGATCGGCCAGGAGGGCGCGCGCAACGGGCTCGATGCGGATCACATCACCCGGCGCCTGTCCTTCGG
>DATITS010000228.1:0-17003 GCA_035467535.1 Desulfobacterales bacterium | reverse complement strand
AATGCCGCCGAGAGTGTAGCTGTCGGCAAATGATAGACGATTTGAGCCGAACATTGGGGTATTTGATCCGGCTCGAAGCAATTTGGCATCTTGGAAGTATAGGATTTTGATCATTTCAGGCTTTTTGCAAACACCTATCCTTGGCTTGCTTCATTTACGCCTGCGGAGGCAGCAGTGGAGGGAGCAGCGCGTCAACCGGCACAGGTTCAACAGGTACGGGCGGTAGCGGGCCGCCCGCCGCCGTCGATCACGCCACTCTCACCTGGGACGGAAGCCCCGGTGTCTGCCTGCCCTGCCATGGCGAAGAAGCCAAACAGATGTACGCCTCGGCCCACTACCAGTGGCAGGGGGAAGCGCTTTACGATGCGGCGAACGGACCCATGCTGCAGGGCAAGATCTCCGACGCGTTCAACAGCTACTGCATCAATATCCTCGGAAACTGGAACGCCTGCGGGAGCTGCCACGCCGGACTCGGCGCGCAGCCGGTCCTGACGGCTTCCCCCACGGATGAGCAACTCAAGAACATCGACTGCCTGGTCTGCCACCAGAAGGACTACAAGCGCGTCAAGGTCAACGGCGTGTTCGTGCCGGACACGGTCAACATGACCATTTCGCTCACCCAGGCGGTTCAGACGGTGCATCGCCCCGACCGGACTGCCTGCCTCTCCTGCCACGCCAAGGCCGGCGGCGGCGATGCGGTCAAGCGGGGAGACCTGGCCCTGGCCAGCGCCACCACCAGCGACACGCAGTACGACGTGCACATGTCGAGCGCGGGAGCCGACCTCACCTGCCAGGCCTGCCACACCACCCAGAACCACCGGATCGCCGGCAAGGGCTCCGACCTGAGAGAGACCGACCTGGATGTTCCCATGGCCTGCACGAGTTGCCACACCGACAAGGCCTCAGGCACCGGGCACGCCACGGCGGATGTGAACCGGCATGTCGGCCGGGTCGCCTGTCAGACGTGCCACATCCCGACCTATGCCAAGAACGCCGCCGACACGGCAGCGACCGAGGCGACCGAAACCCACCGCACTTGGAGAAGCAGCTCCGCCACGGCCCCGCCGTATCATCCGACCAGCGTCAAGGCCAACAACCTGACCCCGGAATATCGCTTCTGGAACCGGTACAGCACCAACTACCGTCTCGGGGACGTCGCCCAGCTGGACCCGATCACCGGCGCCTACCCGACGTCGAGGCCGGATGGGGCGGTGGACGACGCCTCCCCCGACAACAAGCTCTTTCCTTTCAAGTACAAGACGGCCGAACAGCCGCTGATGGTCAGCTCCGGCAAGCTGATCGCCGTGGACACCAGCGTCTTCTTCGCCACGGCCAACCCCGAGGCCGCCATCCGGGCCGGGCTTGCCAACATGGGATACTCCGAAAACGAGTCCTACAGCTGGGTCACGACGGACACCTTCCAGCTCTTGAACCACCAGGTCAGCCCGGCTTCCCAGGCGCTGACGTGCACGGCCTGCCACGGCACGACAACCCGGATGGATCTCAAGGGCGAGTTGGGTTATGGGCTGAAGGCCGCCCAAGCCACGGTCTGCGGTCAGTGCCACGACCCGGAAACCAGCCCGGGCTTCACCTCAGTACACCGGAAGCACGTCACTGAAGAGCGATATGGCTGCCAGAATTGCCACACCTTCTCGCGGCCGGAACGAAACCTGAACTAATCCTGCCCGCCTGGTCTGCTCCAACGATCGAGCCGATCCCGCCCGGGGTCGGCTCGGTCGTTATCGTTTTTTTAAACGCTCCGAAGCCAACCCAGAAGATCCGCCGGGTGCTCGAAAAACATTTTTCCTCCCGCCGCGATCAGCTCCTCGGCAGGCCTGAAGCCCCACAGAACGCCTATAGGGAACATTCCGGCCGCGCGTGCCGTTTGCATGTCGGTCGACGTGTCACCGATAAAAATAAAATCCTCGGGTGCAATGTTGAGGCGGGATGCGATCTCCAGGGCGGCGGACGGGTCCGGCTTCTTCGGCCGCTCCGGCGTTGCCCCCATCACCATTCGGAAAACGGTGTCCGGAAGAAGGGCCTTGACGATCTCTTTGCTCGCCTCGTCCGGCTTGTTGGAGAGAACCGCCATCGCAAAGCCGGCCGCAGCGAAGGCCGCAAGCATTTCGGGAACGCCGGGGTATGGTCGGGTTTTTGACAGCCACCGGCCGGCATACTCTTTTTTCATCTCCCGAATGAAACGGTTGAGCTCTTCGTCATCCGCAATTTCAAACGGCAGCGCCCGCCGCACCAGCATGTCGATGCCGTCGCCGACGAAATAGTTGTAGGCCGCAAGCTCGTGTTGCGGCAGGCGGTTGCGCTCTAGAACGCAGTTCATTGAATCCGCCAGGTCCTCGAGCGTGTATAGGAGTGTCCCGTCCAAATCGAAAATAACGGCTTTGAAATCCATGCTACACCAATCCCTGGTCCAGCATGGCATTCACCACCTTCAGAAAGCCGACCACATTGGCGCCCACCACGTAGCTTCCGGGCTTGCCATACTCCTCGGCGGCATCGAGGCAGACCCGGTGAATCCCCTTCATGATCATCTTGAGCCGCTCGTCCACCTCGTTCCGCGACCAGTTCAGCCGCATGCTGTTCTGGGCCATCTCCAACCCTGAAACCGCTACCCCGCCTGCGTTGGCAGCCTTGCCCGGCGCGTACAGGATTCCGCGCTCCAGGAACACCGCCACCGCCTCCGGCGTCGACGGCATGGTCGCCCCCTCGGCGACGAGGCCGATGCCGTTCGCCATCAACTGCTCGGCGTCCTTGCGGTTGATCTCGTTTTCGGTGGCGCAGGGAAAGGCGCAGTCGGCCTTGTGGCCCCACAACGGATTATGGTCAAAGGGCGCCTCCCGCTCGACGAACGCGGCTTGGGAGTACTTGTCGACGTACTCGCCGATGCGAGCCCGACGGATGTTCTTGAGCCGTTTGACGAACTCGAGCTTGCCGCGATCGATGCCTTCCTCGTCGTAGATGTAGCCGGAGGAATCCGAGAGCGTCACCACCTTGGCCCCCATCTCGATCAGCTTTTCCACCGCGTGCTGGGCCACGTTCCCGGAACCCGATACCAGGCAGCTCTTCCCGGCCAGGCTCTGGTTGCGGGTTGCGAGCATCTCCGCGGCAAAGTACACCAGACCGTAGCCGGTGGCCTCGCGCCGGATCAGGCTCCCGCCCCAGTTCAGGCTCTTGCCGGTGAACACTCCCGTGAACTCGTTGCGCAGCTTCTTGTACATGCCGAAGAGGTAGCCGATCTCGCGCGCACCGACGCCGATGTCGCCCTCGGGGATGTCGGTGTTGGGGCCGATGTGGCGAAAGAGCTCGGCGGCAAAACTCTGGCAGAAGCCCATCACCTCGTCGTCCGACTTGCCCTTGGGATCGAAATCGGAGCCGCCCTGCCCGCCGCCCAGGTTGAGGGTCGTGAGCGCGTTCTTAAACACCTGCTCTAAGGAGAGAAACTTGAGGATGCTCAGGTTCACCGAGGGGTGGAACCGCAGCCCGCCCTTGTAGGGGCCGATGGCGCTGTTCATTTCGACCTGGAAGCCGCGGTTGACGTGCGCCTGGCCGTGGTCGTCTTTCCAGGGCACCCGGAACAGAATGATGCGCTCCGGCTCGATCAGACGCTCCAGGATGGCGTTGCGGCGGTACTCGGGGTGCCGCTCGAGGACCGGCTTCACGGAATCGAACACCTCCCGGACGGCCTGGTGGAACTCCTTTTCAGCCGGGTCGCGCGAGGACACTATTCTCAGAATCTCTGACATGGAAGACCTCCTTTTTCGTGGCAGAAACGGCAGTTCACGTTCAGGCGTCGATGATCGCCAGGGCCTCGTCGCGGAAGGCCTCCATGACATAGGGGATCCCCGTCACCTTGGCGCACTCCTCGGAGAGCGCAAAGAGATCCTGCCGGCTGATGTACTTGACTTCCCAGTTACGGGTGCCCGCCATGAGCTGCTGCAGGCCGACGCGGATCTTGTCGGTGGCGTTGTAGATGCCGATCGCCCCCAACGGGAACTTGTCCGCTTCGGCCCCGTATTTCTCCTTGAGGACCTCGAAGTTCATGAAGATCTCTTCCTTGGTCATGCCGTAGCGGGAGACCGACTTGGGCAGCCCATCGTCCTCGCCGCGCAGCCACTTCTCCGCGTTCTTGCCCACCATGCCGGGAATCATCAGGGCCCGGCCCATGCAGACCGCCTTGCAATAGGGTGCGCCCAGGGCGAGGGCTTTGAAAACGTGGTCCTCGGAGGAGAACCCGCCGGCGAAGGCGATGTCCGGCACCCAGCGCCCGTTGCGGGCAAGGCGCGTGCAAAGCTCGTAGGTCATGGAGTGCAGATAGATGGCAGGGATCCCCCACTCGGTCATCATCCGCCAGGGGCTCATGCCGGTCCCGCCCGGGGCACCGTCGATCGTCAACAGGTCGATCTTCGCGTCACTCGACCAGCGAATCGCCATGGCCAGCTCGCGCATCGGGTAGGCCCCGGTCTTGAGGGTGATGCGCCGCGCACCCATCCTGCGGATGCGCTCGACCTCCTGCATGAACCCCTCACGGTCGATGAACCCCAGCCGGGAGTGGCGCTCGAACTGCTTCAGGGGGCCGGCCTTGAAGGCCGCCTGGTGGGCGGCCAGCTCCGGGTCGGGGGTCACGATGTAGCCGCGTTTTTTCAGCTCGAGCGCCCGAGTGAGCGAGTTGACCTTGATTTCGCCGCCGATGCATTTGGCCCCCTGGCCCCATTTCAGCTCGATGGTCTCCACTCCGAGTTTTTCGATGACGTATTCGGCGACCCCCAGACGGGTGTCCTCCACGTTCATCTGCACCAGGATGTCGCCGTAGCCTTCGTGGTAGCGGCGATACTCCTGGACGCGGCGGTCCATTTCGGGGGATTTGATCACCTTGCCTTGCGCGTTCAGCTCGAGCCCGGGATCGATGCCGCACACGTTTTCCCCGCAGACGATGGTGATCCCGCTGATGGCCGCACCGACCGCGAAATGCTCCCAATTCTTGCGGGCGATGTCCGTGCTGCCCAATGCACCGGTGAAGATCGGGACCTTCATTTTCACCCTGGATGCGGCCCCGTAAGCAGTCTCGGTGTTGACATTCGGGAAGGTTGCCTTGTCGGGGTCCGCCTCGACCCCCTTGGCCCCCAGGGCATAGCCCATGATGTTCAGATGGGAATAATCCACCGGGTAGTCCTTGTCGGCCCCGGCGGTGACGTTGCCGAACGGCTCCGGGTAGAGCACTTCGCGGCCCCTGAAGGTCGCGCGAAACAGGTCGCAGTTGCCGCGGCACCCGTCGATGCAGCGGCTGCAGATTCCCGACTGGGGCGCCACGTTCCGGGAACGGTTGGCGGTTTGAAGCGCGTCATTGGCATTCGGCCTGTGTAGATTCATATCCCCCTCCTTTGAGTTGAAAAAAAAGGTGCCGGCCCTACGACAGGAAACCGCCACCTCGAATCGAGGCACACGACATAAGCTACTAACCCACTCATTTCAGGATAAAACCATATACGGCTTTGCAGCATTAAAATCGACCCATTCAAAAGTCAAGCATTTATTGAATCGAAATCATTTTTTCGATTCATCCCCGAAAAAAGGCGACTGGAACTCGAACCGGCGGAGTGGTATAAGAATCTAAGTGTAACTGCTCAGGTAGAGGGAGTTCAGGGTTCAAGGGTTCGGGGTTCGGGAGAGAGAGATGGAAGCATATCGACGGTTGGATGATTTGGTCGTTTATCCGATCGCCGCCGGCTCCAACCGTGGCCACACGGGAGGATGACGAAAACTATGGCGAGAGCCCTCGGGGACTTCCTGAACCCTGAACTCCCGAACCCTTGAGACCCGAGGTTTTACTTGAGGATAATCCGTGGTCTGAGCGTCTGGAACTGGAACTATTAGAATGATTCCACCCGCGAATGCGTTGAACGGCCTGATCGACCAATACCTCAACTACCTCCTGGTCGAAAAGGGCCTGTCCCGGGCCACCATGGAATCCTACAGCCACGACCTGCTCAAGTTCGCGGTGTTCCTTGACAAGAACGGCCGGCAGACCGTCGCGGAAGACGACACCGCGCTCATCCTCAAGCACCTCATCACCCTGCGCGACGACGGCCTGGCGGCCCGCTCCCGCGCGCGGCACCTGGTGGCGATCCGCGGCTTCTACCGTTTCCTGGTCCAGGAGAAAAAGCTTGCCCGCGACCCGGCAAAGCTCCTCGATCTGCCCAAGTCCGGCCTCAAGCTGCCGGACGTGCTCTCCGTCGAGGAAGTCCGCCGGCTGCTGAACGCACCGGACTCGCGCACGCCGTCCGGCATCCGGGATGCCGCAATGATAGAGGTCCTTTACGCCGCCGGCCTGCGGGTCTCCGAACTCATCCTCCTGAAAGTCCATGACGTCCACCTGGATGCCGGCTTCGTGCGCGTGCTGGGCAAGGGTTCAAAGGAACGGGTGGTGCCGATCGGCCAATACGCCCAGGAAAAAGTCCAGTTCTACTTAGGCCACGCCCGCAATCGCATGCTCAAGGACCAATCGAGCCTGTTTCTCTTCGTCGCGCGCGCCGGCCGCCCGCTCACGCGTCAGGGGTTCTGGAAGCTGCTGCGAAAATATGCACGCACCGCAGGGCTTTTCCAGAAAGTCACCCCTCACAGCCTGCGGCATTCTTTTGCCAGCCACCTGCTCGAAGGCGGCGCCGACCTGCGGGCGGTTCAGATCATGCTGGGCCACGTGGATATCTCCACCACCCAGATCTACACCCACGTGGCAAATGATCGGCTCAGGGAGCTTCACCGTAAATTTCACCCTAGAGGGTGAAATTTAATATGCACTGCTCGGGAGCAACAACCGATGGTAGGAATCAATCGTGACACGTCGGCGAGATCGCTTGACAGGCAGGCCTGATTTACTCTAAGTCGAATGAGCCATGACCTAAATTGAGCGATTCTGTCGATCTGCATCGAGTCCCGCTGGGGTCTGCCGTCCGCAGGGGCCGCCGCAATCTTTTCCCCGGCCGTCTCAACGGCAGCAGAACCGCTCAGATATTACCGGAAAGCCCCGGAAAACAGCGCCTCACGACAGAGACTCCCGACGCTGCCGGTGAGGAGGTTATCGACCCCCCGGGGGCGTTGTCGGAGGCTGGGAGTTTTTTGCGGCGGCCCCTGCGGACGGCAGACCCCAGCGGGTCCTTCCGCAAAAATCAAAATTAGAACCCCTCAACTCAGGTATGGCCATTTTGAACCCTTTCAAACCCATCGGCTGCTGGCATTCGGGGGACGCTCCTCCTGAACCATTGGAGTCCGCCCTCCAGCGCTCGTTGCTGAATGTCAGCCGCCCCGTCTACGTGGTTGAACGGCCCGGCGGGCTCTGCGTCAGCCAGGGCGGGACGGCGGCCCTTGGCTCCCAGACCCCGGCCGGCGGCGATCGGCTGCCCCTGCGCGCCTATGCACCGCCCCTGCCTCCCGAAGCCCTGGGAGACCCCGTTTTCAAAGCCAAGCACGGCCTTCGTTACGCCTATGTCGCCGGCGAAATGGCCAACGGCATCACCTCCGTGGGCATGGTCACCGCGGTGGGCAAGGCCGGCATGGTGGGTTTTTTCGGCGCCGCCGGCCTGATGCCGGCCGAGGTGGAAAGCGCGCTCGCGCGGTTGCAATCCGAACTGCCCGGCACGCCCTTCGGCGTCAACCTGATCCACAGCCCCGGCAACCTCGAGCTCGAGGCCGCCCTCTCGGAGCTGTTTTTGCGCCGGAAGGTCCGGCTGGTCAGCGCTTCGGCCTATGTCGACCTTACCTATCCCCTCGTGCACTACCGCGTCAAAGGCATCCACCGCGACGCTTCCGGCCGCATCGTGTGTCCGAACCGGGTGGCCGCCAAGGTGTCCCGGGTCGAGGTCGCCCGCCGGTTTCTGGCGCCGCCCCCGGAAAAGATTCTCGGCCACCTCGTCGGCCGCGGGTTGATCACGGCCGAGGAAGCCATGCTGGCCGCCGCGGTGCCGATGGCCGACGATGTGACGGCCGAGGCGGACTCCGGCGGCCACACCGACAACCGGCCGGCCATCACCCTGCTGCCGACGATGCTGGCGCTGCGCAACGAAATGAGCGCCGCGCACGCCTATCTCCACCCGCCGTGCGTCGGTCTCGGCGGCGGCATCGCCACCCCCGAGGCCGCGGCCGCCGCTTTTGCCATGGGTGCGGCCTACGTCGTCACGGGTTCCATCAACCAATCCTGTGTCGAAGCCGGCACGTCGCCGGCGGTGTGCACCATGCTGGCGGAGGCCGGGCAGGCCGACGTGACCATGGCGCCGGCCGCGGACATGTTCGAGTTGGGGGTGAAAGTCCAGGTGCTCAAGCGCGGCACCATGTTCCCGCACCGGGCCGCCAAGCTCTACGAACTTTACACGGCCCACGACCGCTTCGACCAGTTGCCGGCCCGGCAGCGCGAGATCGTGGAAAAGGAGTTCCTCAAGTGCAGCTTTGACGAGGAGTGGGAGCAGACCAAACATTTTTTTAGCAGCCGCGACCCCAAGCAGATCGAACGGGCCGAAAAAGACCCCAAGCACCGCATGGCGCTGGTGTTCCGCTCCTACCTGGGCCGCTCCTCCACCTGGGCCATCACCGGCGAGCCGTCCCGCCGAATCGACTACCAGATCTGGTGCGGCCCGGCCATGGGCGCCTTCAACCAGTGGGTGAAGGGCAGCTTTCTGGAGAAGCCGGAAAACCGCCGGACGGTCACCGTAGGCATGAATCTGCTCTTCGGCGCCGCCGTCGCCACCCGCGCCGCCTGGCTGCGCGCCCAGGGGGTACCCGTGCCCGGCGCTGCCGGCACCACCACGCCGATAGAACTCCCGGAAATCATGCGCTTGACCGGCGGGGTGGCGGCGGTATAAGCCATCTTCATCTTGATATTTGCCACCTGCTGCGCTATATAAAAATATTTAAGCCTTATATTTGCGAACCGGAGTTCCACGACCCGTCGAAAGAGGGGTGTCGCGAGCTCTATTATTGTCGTTTCATGCAACCGAATAGGATTCGTTCTGTGAGGATGGAGGCGAACCACTGCCCTGTTGCCATTGTGGGAATGAGCTGCTTCTTCCCCAAGTCAGCCGGGTTGAAAGCATACTGGCGCCTGCTGTTGAACGGGCAGGATGCCATCGCCGAAGTGCCCCCCACCCACTGGTCGCGGCAGGACTACTACGATCCGGACCCCCGCCGGCCGGACCACGTCCACTGCAGCCGCGGCGGCTTCCTCTCACCGGTCTCATTCGACCCTTCGGAGTTCGGGATCCCGCCGTCCACGATCGAGGCGACCGATACCTCCCAACTGCTGGCGCTGGCCGCCGCCCGCCAGGCCATCGAGGATGCCGGTTTGCCCTTCGACCGCAGCCGCACCAGCGTCGTCCTCGGCGTCACCGGCACCCAGGAGCTGGTCATCCCGCTGGGGGCCCGCCTCGGTCACCCGCACTGGCGCCGCGCGCTCTCCGATGCCGGGATCGCGCCCGCCCTCGCCGAGCAAATCGTTGCGCGCATTGCCGACGCCTACGTCCCCTGGCAGGAAAACTCCTTCCCGGGCCTGCTCGGCAACGTCGTCGCCGGCCGGATCAGCAACCGCTTCGACCTGGGCGGAACCAACTGCGTGGTCGACGCCGCCTGCGCAAGCTCCATGGCCGCGGTGCACCTGGCGATGCTCGAGCTCGCCTGCGGCCGCAGCGACACGGTTATCACCGGCGGGGTGGACACGCTCAACGACATCTTCATGCACATGTGTTTCGCCAAGACGCAAGCCCTGTCCACCACCGGAGATGCCCGGCCGTTTTCCGCGAACGCCGACGGCACGGTGCTGGGTGAAGGCCTCGGCCTGATCGTGCTCAAGCGCCTGCCCGATGCCGAGCGCGACGGCAACCGCATCTACGCGGTCATCCGGGGCATCGGCGCCTCCAGCGACGGTCGCTCCCAGAGCATCTATGCCCCGCGGGCCGAAGGCCAGGCCAAGGCACTCGAGGCGGCCTACGCATTGGCCGGCATCGACCCGGCGACGGTCGCGTTGATCGAGGCCCACGGCACCGGTACCCGGATCGGCGACAAGGTCGAGTTCCAGGCCCTCTGCCAGGTGCTGGGCAAAACGGCTGGCAAGGCCAACCGCTGCGCCCTGGGCTCGGTCAAGTCCATGATCGGCCACACGAAGGCCGCCGCCGGGAGCGCCGGTCTGATGAAGGCGGCGCTCGCCCTCCACCACAAGGTACTGCTCCCGACTCTCAAGGCCGACGAGCCCGACCCCGCGCTGAACATCGCGGACTCCCCGTTCTACCTCAGCACCCGTTCCCGCCCCTGGTTTGCGGCGAACGACCACCCCCGGCGGGCCGGCGTGAGCTCTTTCGGATTCGGCGGCAGCAATTTTCACGTGGTTCTGGAGGAATACCGCCCTGAAAAGACCCAGGCGGCCTGGGACGGATCGGTTGAGATCCTGGCGTTTTCCGCGGACGACCCCCAGGGACTGGTCGCCGCCATTGCCCGTTTCAAGGCGCTGGCCGAAACCCCGCTGGCGGATGCCGCGTTCGCGGCCGAAGCCGCGCGCACCCGCTCGCGTTTCTCGCACAGCCGCCGCTGCCGCCTGCTGGTCGTCGTCGAAGACCCGGCCGCAGTGCCCGGCGAGCTCAACCGGGCGCTGCAGGCCGTCGCCTCCCGCAGCGACCAGGACTTTTTCAAACTCCCGAACGTGTTTTGCGGAGGCCCGGCGCAGCCCGAAAAAGTCGCCTTCCTGTTCCCGGGCCAGGGCAGCCAGTACGCGGGCATGGGCCGCGATCTGACCTGTCTTTTCCCCGCAGCCATGGCAGCACTCGAAACGGCCAACCGCCGCTTCGCGGGCGACCGGCTGCTCGGCGATTTCATCCATCCCCGACCGGGAGTGGGTCCGGCCGCAGCCGAGAGCGCGCTGCGGGCCACCGACGTGGCCCAGCCGGCCATCGGCATGGTCAGTCTGGCGCTCCTGCGATCCTTCCAGGAGTTCGGCCTCGCACCGGACGCCGTCGCCGGCCACAGTTTCGGCGAGCTCACGGCACTCTGCGCCGCAGGCTGGATGGATGAAGACACGTTCCTGGATCTCGCGATCGCCCGCGGCCAAGCCATGGCCGGCGCCGGCGCTGAAGACCGGGGAACGATGCTGGCCGTGCGGGCGCCTCTCGCAGAGATCGAAGCGCTGCTCAAGCGCGAGAACCTCGACGTCGTCCTCGCCAACCGCAACGGCCCCGCGCAAGGCGTTCTGTCAGGCTCGCGCACTTCGATTGCCGAGGCCGCCCGGGTCTGCCGCGGCAACGGCTGGTCCGTCAAGGAGCTGCCGGTCGGCGGTGCCTTTCACAGCCCGCTGATGCGCGACGCCCAGGCGACATTTTTAAAGAAGGTGCTGGAATCGCGGATCGTGCCGACCCCGGTCACGGTGTTTTCGAACAGCACGGCCGCCCCCTACCCTACGGACGCCGACACGGCCCGGCAACTGCTCGGCGAACACCTGCTCCAGCCGGTCGATTTCGCCGGCGAAATCGAAGCCATGTACCGGGCGGGTGTGCGCACCTTTCTCGAAATCGGCCCCAAGCCTGTCCTGTCGGGCCTGGTTTCATCCATTTTGAAGGGGCGTTCGTTCCAGAGCATCGCCATCGATGCGTCGGCCGGAAAACACTCCGGCGTCCTGGATCTGGCCAAAGCCCTCTGCCACCTGGCCGCGCTGGGCTACCCGGTGCGGCTTTCGAGCTGGGAATCCCCCGCCCCCGAGCCCAGGCCACTGCGCATGCAGCTCCCGATCAGCGGCGCCAACTTTCGCAACCCCAGGCCGGAGAAGGTGTGCTGCCAGCCGGCAGCGGTTTCCGGCGTCCGAGGAACCCAACCGAAACACGAAGACGCCCCGCCGGCCGGGCCAGGCCAAGGCCTGCCGGCGGCATCTGTCCGTCTTGAAAAAGGAACCATGGCGAAGGACAACTCCGACATCATCCTGGATGCCATGCGGTCGGTGCAGGACGGCCTGAAAACCATCCAGGCCATTCAGATCCAGACCGCCCAGGCACACCAGAAATTCCTGGAAACCCAGAGCGAGGCGACCCGCATCCTGCTCGAACTGGTGAGAAACACGGGCCGGCTTGCGGAAGCCCCGGCGACCGGCCGCGACAAGCTCGACAGAGAAATCGCCCCGGCCGCGTTCAACCCGCCGGCAGAACCCGCGCCGATGGCCGCCGCCGCGATAAAACGTGTTCCGCCGAACCCTCTCAGCCCGCCCACAGCCGTTTCAGAGCCCAAAGCGGTTTCCGGCACCGGTGCCGCCGACGCCACCGCCAATGTCTCAGCACCCTCCGTTGCCGCCGACAGCGCCCTGGTCTCGACCCTGCTCGCGGTGGTGAGCGAGCTGACCGGCTACCCCGCCGAGATGCTGGGCCTGGACATGGACATCGAGGCGGACCTCGGCATCGATTCCATCAAGCGCGTTGAAATCCTCTCGACCCTCGAGGAGCGCTCCCCCGGCTTACCCGCGATCGCTCCCGAAGACATGGGTCGCCTCAAAACCCTGGCTCAAATCATCGCATTTTTAGGCGGGGGGCAGCCCGTAGCAAAACCCTGGCCCGGCTCCGAACCCGCTGCCGCTATCGCGCCGCCTGAAACCCGCGCCGTCGAACGCCAGGCGCTGCATGCTGCGCTGCTCGCCGTGGTGAGCGAGCTGACCGGCTACCCCGCGGAGATGCTGGGCCTGGACATGGACATCGAGGCGGACCTCGGCATCGATTCCATCAAGCGTGTCGAAATCCTCTCGGCCCTCGAGGAGCGCTCCCCCGGCTTACCCGCGATCGCCCCCGAAGAGATGGGTCGCCTCAAAACCCTGGGTCAAATCATCGAGCTGCTTTCCGCGCCCGGCCAGAGCGCTGCCGTGCCGGCGGCCGAACCGGAAAGCCCCACCCCCGGAGAGCGGGCCGCCGTGGGCGCCTGCGCCCTGGAGACCGTGCCGGCAGCCGGTACAGCCGCTCAGCTCGCCCGGCGGCAAGCCGTCACGCTTTCGGAAGCGCCGCCGCTCGCGGAAACACCGATCGTTTTACCCAAGGGACGCAAGGTGTTCGTCACCGACGACCGTACCGGACTGTCCCAAGCCATCACGGCCGAACTCGGTGCCAAGGGCATCAACACGGTGCTGGTCTCCATCGACATCCTTCATTACAAGAAAGACATGCCCCACGCCTCCGGGCTCGTGATCGTGCCGAATCCCAAATCGACGACCGTCGCGGCGGATCTGAAGCACGCCTTCGAGCTCGCGAAATCCTTCGCGCCCGATCTCATGGAGTCCGCTCGGCTCGAAGCCGCTTTCTTCGCTACCGTGACCCGCATGGACGGCGCGTTTGGTTTCAGCGGGCAGCCCATCGCGAACCCGATGCAGGGCGCGCTGGCGGGGCTTGCCAAGACGGCCGCGGTGGAGTGGCCGGAGGTGCGCTGCCACGCCCTGGACGTCGCTCCCGGTTGGACCGATCAGCGCGCCGTGGCCCAGGCCGTCGTCGCAGAACTCATGGCCCGCGGCCCGGTGGAAATCGGCCTCAACCCGGATGCCCGCCTAACGCCGGCGCTCATGCCGCAAGCCTACCCCGACGGGGCCATCGACATCACCCCGGGGGAACTGGTGGTGATCAGCGGCGGGGCGCGCGGCATCACCGCCGCCTGCGCCCTCGAACTGACCCGGCGCGTCCGCCCCACGCTGGTGCTGCTCGGCCGCTCACCGGAGCCCGCAGTGGAACCGGAGTGGATGCAGGTGATCGAAGAGCCTGCGGCGATCAAAAAAGCGCTGCTCAAAAACGAATTCGCCGGCATGCCCGCTACACCCGCCGAGGTGGAACGCCGCCTCAAACTGCTCATCGCCAACCGCGAGATCTCCCGGAACCTGGAAGCGCTGGAGGCGGCCGGAGCCGTGGTTCACTATCACGCGGTCGACGTCCGCGATGCCGGGCAGGTGAAGCGCATCATCGAGGCGGCGCGCACCGCGCACGGTCCGGTCCGCGCCCTGATCCACGGCGCCGGGGTGCTGGAGGACCGCCTCATCGTCGACAAGAGCCCCGAGCAGTTCGAACGCGTCTTCGACACCAAGGTGAAGGGCTTCCAGGCTCTGCTCGCCGCCGTGCCGGAGGACGACCTGAAGGTCATCGTGGCGTTCTCCTCGGTCACGGCCCGCATCGGGAACAAGGGCCAGGCGGACTACGCCATGGCCAACGAGGCGCTGAACACGCTGGCGTGGGTCGAGTCGCTGCGACGGCCGGACTGCCGAGTCGTGTCCGTCAACTGGGGCCCCTGGGAATGCGGCATGGTCACCCCCTCGCTCAAACGCGAGTTCGAACGCCAGGGGGTCACCCTGCTGCCGGCCGCCGACGGCGCCCTCTCGCTGCTGCAGGAGATGGCCCGCGATTCAGCGGCTCCGGTCGAGGTGGTGATCGGCGGAACCCTGAACCCGGCCACCATCGAAACCGTCACGGAAAAGCCGAAATCCCATCTGGCGATACTGTTCGAGCGTGAAATCGACGCCGAGTCCTACCCGATCCTCAAATCGCATGTGATCGACGGCAAGCCGGTGGTGCCGATGGCGATGATGGCCGAGTGGTTCGGCCACGGCGCGTTGCACGAAAACCCGGGACTCGTGCTGCATGGCCTCGAGGAGATCCGCATCCTGAACGGCATCCGCCTGAGCGAGCAGACCAAACTCATCCGCCTGCTGGCCGGCAAGGCGCAGAGCCGGGAGGGCGGCTTCGAGGTCGAACTCGAGCTGCGCAACGGCGTGCGGGAGGGCAAGGACATCATCCACTCCCGGGCCCGGGCCATTTTGGCCGAAAACCTGGCGCAACCGCCGGAGTTCAGCCTGCCCGAGGCGCTCTCGGCCATTGACTACCCACGGAGCGCCTCAGAGATCTACGAAAAGATCCTCTTCCACGGCAGCCGCCTCCACGGCCTGCGCACGGTGCGCACCTGCTCAGCGGCCGGCATGGTGGCGGACGTGTCGGGTGCGCCGTCGCCGAACCAGTGGATGCAGACCCCGCTGCGCAACAGCTGGCTGTGCGACCCGCTCGCGCTCGATTCGGCCTTTCAGATGGCGAGCCTCTGGTGCTACGAGCTGCGCGGGTGCGTCTCGCTGCCCGTCCACGTCGCCTCCTACCGGCAGTTCCGGCCCGCGTTCCCGGCCGAAGGCGTCACGATCGTGCTCGAGGTGCAGGAGGCCACGGACAAGAAAATGCGCGGCGACTTCACGTTCCTGGACGCAAGCGGCGCGGTGGTGGCGCGTCTGGTCGGCTACGAGGCCGTCATGGACCCGCTGCTGAACCGGGCCTTCAAACCGAACGGCGCGCCTTCCCAAGCAGGGGATGGCACTTAGCAGAGTGTTGAAAAACGGCGCCTCAGGCCGTGATCCAGCGTTGTGCGGCTATTGTAAATGCTCACATGCAACTGCTGGATGCTTGAGGCGAGAAGCTGGAAGCGAACGTTGCGGTATCTGTTTCATTGAGCCTCGAGCCTCCAGCTTCAGGCTTCAAGCTTATGAGCGCCTTGGCTGACGGCTTGATGCTTGTTTTTCAACACCCTGTCAGGGCAACAGGACGATCAGAATCTCAAATGGCATGAACCGCAAAGTCGCATGCTCATTGCATACGGCTTTGTTTTTTAGAAGAGGGTGGGCCATGAACGGCTACCGAAAAGAGCGCAGCTTCAAAATGACCTTGAGAGGATCGCCCGAGCAGCTCTTCCCGCTCCTGTGCCCCACGCGGGAATACGACTGGATCGAGACCTGGCAATGCGAGATGATCTATTCGGACTCGGGCTTTGCCGAACCGGGCTGCATCTTCAAGACATCGTTCCCGACCGACGGGCCGGAGGACACCTGGGTCGTCTCCCGGTACGAAAAACCGGTGTTGATCGAATTCGTGCGCGTGAACCCGCTCAGGGTGATTTGCTACACGATCACACTGCGTCGGGCCGACAACGGCGGGACCGAAGCCGATTGGGTGCAGGTTATCACCGGCATCGGGGAAGCGGGTAATCAGTTCGTGCGGGACATGGATGATGAGGGCTTCAACACCCGCATGGCCATGGTGGAGAAAATGCTCGAGCATTACCTGATGACCGGCGCAATGCTGACGGCTTCGTAGAAAGTCCAACTTCGGCGTTGCGCTTCATCTCGTTGTCGCTGCGGCGTACGGCAAGTACGCCTCGTCACACGCGACTCGCGCGCCTTGAATTTGGGGCTTTTTACAAAGTCGTCTCGAAATCGGCTTTTTGCAAGTCCATCAATGCTGAGAATAGGCAATCAATAAAAGAGGACCCCATGCTCACAACGCGCATCACTGAATTTTTCGGCATCGAACGGCCCATCGTGCAGGGCGGGCTCATGTGGGTGGCCAGGGCCGAGCTTGTGGCGGCCGTATCCAACGCGGGCGGCATGGGCTTCATGACTGCCCTCACCTTCCCGGACGCCGAACGCCTGCGGAGGGAGATCCGAGCCTGCCGGGCTCTGACCGATAAGCCGTTCGGGGTCAACCTGACCTTTCTGCCGACACTGCGGCCGCCGGATTACCCGGCTTACATAGAAGTCTGCGCCGCCGAAGGCATCCGTTTCATCGAAACCGCCGGACGGAACCCGGAGCCCTACCTGGCGCAGATCAAGTCCGCCGGGATCAAGGTCATCCACAAGTGCACCTCGGTGCGGCACGCGCTCAAGGCAGAAAAAATCGGCTGCGACGCCATCAGCATCGACGGTTTCGAAGCCGCCGGCCATCCCGGGGAGGATGACGTCACCAGCCTGATCCTCGTGCCGCTCGTCCGCGATGCGGTCGGTCTGCCCCTCCTCGCCTCCGGCGGGTTTGCCGACGGCCGCGGGCTGGTGGCAGCCCTCGCACTGGGTGCGGACGGGATGAACATGGGCACGCGCTTCGTGGCCACCCACGAAGCGCCGGTGCACCCAAACCTGAAACAGACGCTGATCCGCCACAGTGAAGTCGACACGCGCTTGATCATGCGCACCCTCCGGA